>CAZXVE010000155.1:0-1549 GCA_964644125.1 uncultured Muribaculaceae bacterium | reverse complement strand
GTGGTGTGTGACGGTAGCGAAAATGCACGGATATGCTCCCGTCACTTGATGCGTGACGTGTGGGAAGGCTCGGCACATACAATCAGCACCATTGGAGACAATATAATATCCCCAATGGTGCTCTTCAATCGGCCATAAATACCGGTTGTGATTGCGGGTTGTTATTGCGGACAACCGGTATTTGCTGAGATGTTACGGAACTGCTTTGTCCATTTACATTCGGCATAAGCAGTTTCAGACCTTTTGTCGGTCAGGAAGTCTATTTTCTGTCGCCGAGATCAAGGATGCGGACATTGCGGATCTTCAATCCTTCGCCATGACCGCAGAAGGAGATGTAACCTGTTTTGTTGAACATCCCCGGATGATCCCTGTGATCAACGGTGTAAGGATTGTTTTCGCTGCCTTCCGGTTTCACATTGTGACCTTTGCAGGCCTTGCGGATGTTGCCGTCAACGATCACCTCACCGTTCACTGTCACCTTGATGTGATCGCCCTCGACACGAATTTCCTCGGTACTCCATTCCCCGAGAGGCTTGTGGACGATTCTCTTTGCAGGAATCACTCCATAAACGGAGCCATGCACCTGATACTCGCGCAGATTTGCGTACATCGGAGCATCGTGATCAAGAATCTGGACCTCGCACATACCTTCGTAGGCGGCGTCAACTCCCATCGGAGTCCTCACGCCCACACCGTTGTTCACACCTTCCCGGAGGAAGCAGAACTCGAAACGATAGACGAAGTTACGATACTCTTTTTTGGTGTAAAGGTTGCCCGTACTACCGTAGCCAGCTGACACATAGATTGTTCCGTTGACAGGTGTGTAACCTTCAAGGTCACCCTGCCACTTGTCAAGATTCGTACCGTCAAACAGCATCTCGAAACCCTGCTTTTTCTCATCATCGGTCAATTCAGAGACAGGAGAAGGCTCGGCCTTGCCGAGAATTTTGGAAATCTCGTCAACGGCGTAGCCATCATCGGCACTTCCGGCGGCACGATAGATCTCCACGGCCTTGTCAAGATTGGACTTTAAATCAGCATAATTGATTTCTTCAGTTGTCTTGGACGCGATGGCCTTTACACATTCGGCAGCTGCGTGCCTGACACCTTTGTCGCTGTCGTCCAAAGACTTACCTGCAAGAAGGAAGGCCTTCATCGTAGGCACCGAAGAAAGAGCGCCGAGAATGTTCTTCTTCACCGACGGAGTCTTCGCAAGGCCAAGGGCCTGTGCGAAGTCGAGACGTTTCTTGTTGACGTCTGTCTCGTATCTTGAAACCAGTGAAGTGTACCTGTTCAAAGCTTGTTCAGACAGATTCTCTTCAGTAGCTGCAACCTTCAGAAGTTCCGGAGCCACCTTGAAGCTGCCGACGTAAAGCAAAGCCTCGGCTGCAGCCTTGTCCCCTGACTCATAGGCAGCCGTAAGATCCGCGACAGACTCATCGGCACCCGTGGCGGCAAGCACGCGGTAGAAAGCGGACGGAGCGGAAGACTTGCCCATCAAAGCTTTGACCTTTGAATATCTCTCCGCAGGAGAAAGGGTGTGGAGAGC
>CAZXVE010000154.1:0-1632 GCA_964644125.1 uncultured Muribaculaceae bacterium | reverse complement strand
AGATGGTGCGCGCCGCCGGCGGAGATCCTCAGCAGGCCGTGCTTATGCTGATCGCCGACAAGCTGCCTGAACTCGTCAAGACTCAGGTCGAGGCCGTCAAGGGCATCAAGATCGACAAGGTTACCGTCTGGGACGGCAATGGCGGAAAGGACGGCAAGACTTCGACCGCGAACTTCATTTCCGGTCTGATGGGCTCCGTACCTCCTCTTCAGGATCTTTTCAACATGGCCGGCATGAATCTGCCTGAATATCTCAAAGGCAAGGAAACCAAGCCGGAAATGCAGCCTCAGGAAGAAACAACCGAAGTTCAGTAGTCATGCCGATAGTAGTAAATGTCGATGTGATGCTTGCCAGGAGGAAAATGACATCCTCCGAACTTGCTGAAAAAATCGGACTTTCACCGGTAAACCTGTCGATACTCAAGACCGGCAAGGCTAAGGGAATCCGGTTCAGCACACTCGACGCGCTCTGCAAAGCATTGGACTGCCAACCCGGAGATTTGCTTGAGTTCAGGGGAACCGTTGAGTAGTCCCGGAAATTACATGAAGGAGCGGCGTAAAAGCCGCTCCTTTTCGTTATATTTGTGGACATATTCATAAAACAAGAACACCAAATACTTACGATCAATGAGGAAAAAAGTTCTAATGATGTTCGCCGTGTCGGCGGCTCTTGCATGCATCGGGACGGATGCAACCGCGCAGAGAAAGTCCCATAAAAACCAGCTGATTCTCGATGGATCGGTAGTCAATGTCAATCGATCGGCCAGAACCTCACCGGTTGAAGAAAAACTGAAAAAACAGAACACACCGGGCATTGAATATGCTCCTACAAAAACCATCTACCTCTATCCGAAAGGACAGAATGAAGATCAAGGAATAGTCGAAAACGGCAGAGCCGTCACTGAAGGCCCGAAAACATCGAACTGTCTTGAAGGATCTGAGACAGCCATGGGTTGGGGATTCCTCGGAAATGTTACAGACAGTGCCAGAATCGACATATTCATGCCGAAAAATCCTAATGGACAGATGGTGATCGCTTGTCCTGGTGGCGGTTACGCCGGTCTTTCCTGTTGGAACGAAGGCACTTATGCAGCAAAATGGCTGAATGACAGAAACATTGCCTGCGCAGTGCTTAAATACCGCCTTCCAAACGGGCATCGCGAAGTTCCGCTTCAGGATGTCCACAATGCATTCCGTTATTGCAGGCAACATTCAGAAGAATGGGGTATCAGGCAGATTGGAGTAATGGGCTTTTCTGCCGGCGGGCACCTTGCCAGCACCGCAGAGACGATGTATGCTGACTCCACGACAAGACCGGACTTCGCAGTCCTCCTCTACCCTGTCATCATTATGGACGAAAAGGCCACGCACCAAGGCTCGATCGACAACCTGATCGGAAGCGAGGAAAGCTGGACAAAAAGGGAAGACAAAAATTTCGGACAGTGGTACAATGGAATGAACGAATATGACAGCCTTAAAAGGATGTACACCACTTACCGCGATGTCACTCCCACGACTCCACCGACCTTCATCGGAGTCAGCACCTACGACAAGACCGTGCCTGTGATCAGTTCCATCAAGTTCTACCAGGCTCTCGTCAGGAACAAAGTCTCTTCCGAACTCCACGTCTACC
>CAZXVE010000153.1:0-1640 GCA_964644125.1 uncultured Muribaculaceae bacterium | reverse complement strand
AGCTGTGGTAGCCGATCATGCACCAGGTCTCGCCGCCGTAGAACGACCAGAACGGGAGCATCTTCTCGGCGCTCTTGTCGAAATGGGCGAGCATCGAATTGGCGATGTCGGCCTGAAGAGGCTTGTTGACGAGGTTAAGAAGCGGGTGGAAAGCCCTGTAAGTATCCCAGAGAGAGAAGGTTGTAACATTGGCAAAGCCTTCGGCAGTCCCGATTGTCCCGTCGTGTTCGCGGAAACGTCTGTCGGTGTCCTGGAACACGAAAGGATGCAGGGCCGTGCGGTACACGCTGGTGTAGAAAGTCTGCCTCAACACCTTGTCGTCGGAGTCCAGCTCGTACTTTCCGAGTTCCTTCTCCCAGAGAGCCTCGGCATCCTTGCGCACGGTAGCGAAGTCCTTGCCATCCAGTTCATTGAGATTCAGCTGTGCGCCGTCGGTGCCGACACCTGACACTGCAACTTCAACGAATATGCTCTCGTCTTTGGAGGTCTTGAATCTGGCCACGGCCTTGAGCTTCTGACCCCAGGCCTCCAGCGAAGAGCGGAAACGCTTGGTGTTGTAAATCACAGGCTTGCCGTCCTGGTAGATGTTGAACTCCTCGATAGGCCTTGAGAACCTTGCGACGAAATAGACGTAACGTCCCGGGTTCCAGCCGTTCACGATCTTGCTTCCGATGATCGTCCTCTCGTCCAGCAGCCTGACCGTCGACCAGAGGCAGTCCCATTTCAGGGTGTGGTCGAGGTCGACCATCACGTAGGCGCTGTCCGACTGCGGGTAGGTGAACTTGAATATTCCGCTGCGGCAGGCCGAAGTCATCTCGGCCTTGACACCGTAGTCCTTCAGGACCACTCCGTAGTAGCCAGGCTTGCCCCATTCCTGCGAGTGGTCGAAGGTTGACGGCTCCATACGGCTTCCGACTCCCGGCAGAAAAAGGAAATCGCCCATGTCCGGGATTCCGGCTCCGCTGATGTGCGTGAGACTGAAGCCCTGAATTAACGGCTTGGAGTACTTGTAGCCGGCTGCGCAGTCATAGTCCTTGTCATCGCAGTCAGGACTGATCTGGATTCCTCCGAATGGTACTTGAGGCCCAGGATATACGTTTCCGAAACCGTCCGTCCCGACAAACACGTTCACATCATCAATCAACTTATGCGTTTCATCGGCAACTGCCAGTCCCGAAAAACTGCACAGTACCGCCATGCCCAATATAATTCTCCGAATGTTCATAATTCTTGTTGCTGAAAAAAGGTAATCACTCACTGTCAACCTCATTGCCATTCCACGAAATGGTTTTGGCAAACGCAAATATAGCCACTTTGCGAATAAAATCAAAAGAGGCTTCCCCAAGCCTTTTCAGCCCTGGTGGAAAGACCAGGAAAGTAAGTGGCGTACTTGCCGCTGACCTCCTGGCCGGTGCCGTCCCTCGTGTCAAGGAACAGACCCACACGACATCTTGTCAGGCTCACTCAGCCTTACTGCAGTCGGAACCGGCACTGAACGACTCGACCGTCGCCTTGTCCACACCTGTGCATTCAACAATCACATCAATCGGAGTCCCAGCCGCGAAGAATTTCCTGGCAATAGAGATTTTGGCTTGTTCACGACCTTCTTCGCGACCTTCTTCACGACCTTCTTCGCGACC
>CAZXVE010000152.1:0-1651 GCA_964644125.1 uncultured Muribaculaceae bacterium | reverse complement strand
CGCTACCGTCACACACCACACATAGAGTGACGGTAGCACTTTCGACCTTATCCGCACCACTCACACACCGCACTCGAGTGACGGGATCATATTCGGGCATATTCGCTCCCGTCACGCTCTTCAACCATGAGGTGACCAGTGGCGGATAACAGATTGATAATTAAGTAAAATAGCGAAGGTCATGTCGGAGGCTCCATCTTGTGCCGCCTTTGTCCAACTTGAACAGTGTCACCTATTGCTTTACACAGCTTGAATCTGTGATGCTATAGCCTTTCCTTGTAGCAGCACACACCGGTGGCAAGCAGGAGCACGATACATAGGAGGAAAAAAATTGGCATTAATGCGGTACTTACGTTTATATTTCGTACATTTATACCGTATGTATTGAGCGAAAGTGTTTTCGTTATTCCTTTTATGGAAATGTGATGATTCCCAAGACAGAAGGATAACGGGTTCCGCGCTTTTCGTCAGTTATTAGAACCGCCTCAGGAACCGAGGCAAGAAAACTATTGCTATTCACTTATGAATAAACTGATTACGGCAGTCATGCCCCTGCTTGGTTTGGGTATGGTCCTTTCGTCCTGTTCCTATCAGATCTATCCGAAATCAACGTTGGAATTCAACTATGACGCAAGAATGACATCAATGTCAGAGTTGGCGGCAAAGAGGGATGTGAGAATATTCCTGTCTGACTCAGAAGTGGACGGACCGTATGAGACAGTCGCTTTTGCAAAGTATTCCCCATTCATCAAGATTCCTGTCATAGCCTCTGACAGAAAGCAACAGTTGAAGAAGTTCTACAAGAAAGCTGTCATCAAGGCTCAGAAACTGGGCGGCAACGGCGTAGTGATATCCAATGTGGGTTTTTTCAAGGTGATAAGGATGAACGATTCTTGTGTGACGGGAGACAACAGGGCTTCACATGTTCAGGTGCAAAATCCTGCTCAGACTCAAACAAAGCCGCAAGAGATTAATCCAGTACAACGGAGTGCTGTTCTTGACAAGTTCGATGACGGCACCATTCTTAAAGTTTCAGAAAAGCAGGCCCGCAAGTATGTCGATATTATCAGGGATGAGATAGAGAGGAACACCAAGTCTTGCAAGACGCTTGATGACGTGACGTTCGTGGGGAAGAAGATAGATGCGTTGGAGAAATACAATATCGGCAAGCAGAAGCCGTCTTCATCGTTGAGAAAGGCTGTCAGCGAATATAAGGAGGAACTCTCGAAGGTTCAGAAAAAAATAGAAAGGAAGATAGCCAAGTCTAAAAGGTAATAGTATTGCGCGACTTCTCCCGCAGCTGGTTCAATGCCGTGAATTTATCGAATAAACCCCACAAAGATGAACTTTTGGTGGGAATTGTATTCCCTTTGAGTTTATTTTCTATCTTCGCGGGGTAATCGTATTCAATAAGCAAGGCTATGTCAAAGGATGTCGCATTGGTTCTTTCGAGCGGCGGACCGAGAGGGTTCGCCTATATCGGTGCTATCGAGGAATTGGAAAGCAGGGGCTACCGGATCACTTCGGTGACGGGTTGCTCCATCGGTTCGCTTGTCGGCGGAGTCTACGCCGCCGGAGGCATGGAGGGGTTCAAGAACTGGCTTTACAACCTGAACGGCAGGAAACTGCTCTCGCTTCTGGACGTGTCCAT
>CAZXVE010000151.1:0-1714 GCA_964644125.1 uncultured Muribaculaceae bacterium | reverse complement strand
CCAACGGCCTTCTCAAAGGCAAGGCTCTCGCCGACTTCATCGCCCGCAGCGAGAAGGTCCTCGCCGAAGCCGCCGGCAACAAGTAGGCGCGCAAGGTCACGCTGACATAGCGGGGGCGTGACTGGGGAGACCGTGACGGGGTTGCTGTCACCTGACCGTAGCATGGCGACCGTATCGTGACTGTGTAGTGTGGTCGGTCGTGGCGGATAACCCGCTGACAATCAAGTAAAACGGCAAAGGTCTGGTACTGATATCGGTACCAGACCTTTGCTTATCTTCCTCATTGTCAGTTACTTATCTGTCACGGTTTACTGAATACCCTACCACTCGGCGAAGCTTCTCAAACCATCCTTCGGCTACTGTAGGGACTACGACCGTCCTGCCAAGTTGCCCGAATACCACTCGGCGAAGCTTCTCAAACCATCCCTGAGCGAGGTGCTTGGTCTGAATCCGAAGTCTTCTTCAAGCGGAGTCGTATCTGCATAGGTCACCGGCACATCGCCCGGCTGCATCGGCACGAGTTCTTTATGGGTATCGAAATCGTAGTCTTGCGGGAGGACTCCCGCACGGACAAGTTCCTGCTGAAGGATGTCAACAAACTCGAGGAGGTTCTCGGGATGGCTGTTGCCGATGTTGTAGACCTTGTATGGCGGAACAGGAAGTCCATCCTCGCCGGTTTGCTTTTCCGGAGCATGCTGCATCACACGAACTACACCCTCCACGATGTCGTCAACATAAGTGAAATCCCGTTTGCAGTTGCCATAGTTGAAAATTTTTATCTTATCTCCCTTGACAAGTTTGTCGGTGAAGCCGAAGTAAGCCATATCCGGTCTGCCAGCAGGGCCATAGACCGTGAAGAATCTCAGTCCTGTGGACGGGATGTTGTAGAGTTTGCTGTAGGCGTGGGCGAGAAGTTCGTTGCTCTTCTTTGTGGCGGCATACAGGCTCACAGGGTTGTCCACCTTGTCGTCAGTTGAATACGGGACCTTCTTGTTGCTGCCGTAAACAGAGGATGAACTTGCGTAAACAAGATGTTCCACTTCGTGGTGACGGCAAGCTTCAAGGATATTATAGAAGCCTATGATGTTGCTCTCGATATAGGCATCCGGATTGGTGATGGAATAACGGACACCGGCTTGGGCGGCGAGGTTAACGACCACCGATGGGCTATATTCCGTGAAAACTTTTTCAATCGCCTCCTTGTCGGCAATGTTGGCTTTGATGAAAGTCCAGTCGCCGCCGATGGCTTCTATCTCCTTCAGTCTGGCATATTTGAGATTGACATCGTAATAATCATTGACTGAGTCAATGCCGATGACATTGGCGCTGGGGAAGTCTTTTAGCAGCCTCTTGACAAGGTTGCTGCCGATAAAGCCGGCGGCGCCGGTCACAAGTATAGTCTTGCTTTCAAGTGTTATATTATTCTTCAGCATCGTTAGTCTCTACTATATATTATATCTCTTACCTTTACCTCAACGGCGACAGAAACGGTGCACGCACATGACAAAAATTAAGAATGCACTATCTATTTCCTTCATTCCCAACCTGTTTCATAGCTCCGGCTTTCAACTGGAGCTAATCTTTCAATGAAAAACAAATTTAGGAATATTCAGTCAGCAAAGCAAGTTCTTTTTGTGCTCTTTTGCATCGCCGTGCGCAAAACGGTTCTTCTGGCGCACGGGAAGGTCTCCGGCGGGGGTGTCGTGCGCGAAAC
>CAZXVE010000150.1:0-1748 GCA_964644125.1 uncultured Muribaculaceae bacterium | reverse complement strand
GAACGCCCGTGACCTCGAACTCGACCTGAACTTCATCGGAGGCGGGAATATGACCATATTTCAGGACGGAATCAACGCAGACAGGGCCGGCAGAGACTATAAGAAGACTTCCGCGGACATCCCGGCGGACGGGATGGTGAAAATCCATATGGCTCCCGGCGGTGGCTGGGTTGCAAAAATCACCCATAAGTAAAGTTCTGGTTTATGAGAAGAATGATTTTGCTTGCGGCGGCAATTGTTGCGGTGTCGTCATTGTTCAGCACAAATGCTGAGGCTAAAGTGGAAAAAGCCGGCGTGATGTCTTTCAACATCAGAATCCAGTTTCCAGCGGACACTGGCAAGTACAACTGGGAAAGCCGGAAAGCCGGATGCATAAAGGCCTTCAAGAAATACAACCCTGACATTATCGGGCTGCAAGAAGCCACCGCAAGTCAGAAATCATTCATAATGAAAGAATTGCCTAAATGCATCATGATTGATGGCAGCACGAAACCAGGAACGGTAGGCGATGATTCTACTTTTTGTTTCAATCCTATATTCTTTCGTGCGGACAGATTTGAACTGCTGGACTACGGCATTTTATGGCTGAACGAGGATCAGTCCCCGGAAAAGAAAGGTTGGGATGCCGGTTATGTGCGGAATGTCAACTGGGTCAAGCTCAGCTTCAAGAAATCAGGACAAGTGATTTTCTTCTTCAACACTCATTTTGACGACACAGGAACAATATCCCGACAAGAAAGTTCAACTTTGCTGACAGAAAAAGTCAAGGAAATAGCCGGAGACAAGGCGGTCGTGTTCCTGACCGGAGATTTCAACGCCAGAAGCGACAACAAGGAGATCAAGGATGTTACCTCCTTTTTCAAAGAAACGGTAAAAACTGTGAAAAAGGCTGACACCACACCTTCATTCAACCACTTCGGACGCAAAGGGAGCAAACCTGAAATGGTTGACCACATCTTCTACCGCAACGCAAGAGCTGACTCTTTCGACGTTGTTGATGAGACAAAATTCGGAGTACGGTACATTTCTGACCACTACCCTATCATTTCCTGGTTTTCAGTGACAGTGCCGAAAGATTAAGTGCGCCTTCTATAAACTCTGAATTCATACCTGAATCCGGTTTCAGGATCCGTGTTTTCAGGAGTTGACGACTCTACTTCCCAGATGGCAGGATCAATCGCGGGAAAATAAGTGTCAGCATCCTCTATTGTCGCATGTACATGGGTAATGTACAGTTTGTCGGCTGTAGGAAGAGCTTTTCTATAAGTTTCACCGCCTCCGATGACAAAGACACGTTGACATGGACAGTTCTCAGCTCCATTCAGACCTGAAGCGGCCGGAATTCCGCTCTTCTCTGCCGCTTCTTCAGCCAATGAATATGCCTCCTCAAGATTGCACGCAACTCTGACTCCATGTGGAACTTCCGCCGATGACCGTGATGAAATCACGATATTTTCCCTCTTTGGAAGCGGTTTCCCACCGATGGAAAGGAAAGTCCTGTACCCCATAAGCACAGGACTTCCGGTGGTTGTACGCCTGAAATATTTCATATCCTCGGAAATATGCCATAGAAGGTCATTTTCCTTTCCTATCGCTCCGTTGTCTGCGACAGCGGCGATGATGCATTTTTCCATTCTACAACTTCCTGAGGAGGTTGTTCATGTTGACTTCCTTGTCGATGATGGAGCGTAACTCAGCGATCGGAACCCTCTTCTGCGCCATCGTGTCACGCTCGCGGATGGTCACGC
>CAZXVE010000149.1:0-1763 GCA_964644125.1 uncultured Muribaculaceae bacterium | reverse complement strand
TTGCCGTCAAGGAAGACGGAGACTTCGACAACGAAAACGTCGTGATGGTCACCTACCCTGCGAAGTAGTGTAGCCGCGATATTCGTGGCGGATAACTGACTGACAATCAGTGAAAACAACGATGGTCTGGTCGTGATTTCACGACCAGACCATCGTTCATTTACTTGATTTACAACCCATTGTCCGCCACGGCAATCTACGCTCCGGCTTCCTTTTCAAATCCGGTCAAAAAGTCTTAGTAGTCTTTGCCAAGAATCTTCCAGATTCTGCCGGAGCGCTATCAGTCTGTTTCGGTCGTTTTCAGCACATATGTCCTGTTCTTGTTGCCCCCGAGCGCTTCAAGGTAACCGAACTCAGAGAGCTGGCGCAGGTAGCGTTTCGCAGTGGTGGCTGTGAGTCCAAACCTGGAGATTATCTCCGCCGTGCTGACTTCCTGTTTGTCGGCCATAAAGTGGAGAATGTCGACCAATTTCCTGGCCAACGATGGCTTTATCGACCATTTTCCGGCCATTTCCTTGACGATGTCCGATTTATCGGCCACTTTCTCTGCCACATCTGCTGAATATCGGTCGATATCCGCTTTAAGATGGCGGCAATGCAGTTCATCCATAAGGTTGACGAAGATTTCGATATTTTCGGCCTCTCTTGTGTCAATCAAAGCTTGAATATATTCTGCCTTGTCCTCTTTCAGGACTTTTGTCGGCAAGACTCCAAACTCCATCTGGATCAGGTTCATCAACAGCCGGCAGGTTCTGCCGTTGCCGTCTGCCCAAGGATGGATGGTCACTAATTCGTAGTGTGCCCAGAAACTCAGTTCATAGACGGCTGCGGCATTGTCCGCATCTATATCCTTGCGGCGTTTGTTCAACTCTTCGCAGAATGCTGCCAATCTGTCCGGAACTTTCTGATATGCCAGATAAGACCGCCCGCCGGCACCGGCCGTGACATTCAGTTTGCGCAACTCGCCCTTGGAAGCATCAAAGTGTCCGCCGATAGAATTGTACTCACTTCCGGTGCGGGCCATAACCTTCGAGGCAAGAGTTATGAGCCATTCTGTCGTGATTGGCGGATGGCGCTTTATCCATTGTATTCCGTATTCATATGCCTCCTTCAGGTCGAGATTCATCATCTGTTCCATCAAGGTCCGCTTTGGAGAGGTGATGCCTTCCTCAAAAAGCAGCCGGGCCTCCACTTCTGTTACGGTGCTGCCTTCGATGGCGGTCGAATGCGTAATGATGGAGTACAGGTAGAACTTCTTGTAGTCTATCTGTTCGGATATGCCCAGCTCTCTATGTTTGTCGAGCAAGGCAAGCAATGCATTTTTATTGTCACCTGTCATAAGTACGGTCGAGTGTCTGCTTCGGCAAAGTACGATAAATTCGTTGATTATCCAAAATATTATGGTTTCCCCGTCTTGTAGCCTGAGAAGGAATCATAAACTTTGCAATAATGAATGTGGCTTATGACAAAAAAGAGTCAAATATTATCGACTGGTCGCTGATCGCGACCAGTCGATTGTGACACCTGTAGAACAAAGAATTTATACAGTGAGGAATGTTCAGGTGATGCTTGACTCAGATTTGGCGGAGATATATGGCATTGAAACCAAGAGACTTAACGAACAAGTAAGGCGTAATATAGGTCGCTTTCCCGATGATTTTATGTTTCAACTGACATCGGATGAATTCTCAATCTTGAAGTCGCGAATTGCGACCTCAAGTTGGGGAGGACGAAGAACGATGCCCTATGCATTTACGGAACTG
>CAZXVE010000148.1:0-1765 GCA_964644125.1 uncultured Muribaculaceae bacterium | reverse complement strand
TTTTTCCGTGCAAAGAAATTGTGGATATTAAGATTGAACATCGGTCAGGTATGACTACCTTTACAGCCCATTACAAATGAAGATGACAATATGAGTCCATATTCAGTGATAGCGACGGTCGTTGCTTATTTCGCGGTGATGTTTGCGGTGTCGTGGGTTTCCTCCCGGGGGACTGACAACGCCGGCTTTTTCAATGGAGGCCGCAAAACTCCGTGGTGGATTGTGGCGATAGCGATGATCGGAGCTCCGATGTCGGGAGTCACTTACGTTTCTGTGCCAGGAATGGTCGGCGTGGGAGGCACGGCAATGGGCTACATGCAGATGGTGCTCGGCTTCTTCGTCGGCTACATGGTCATTGCCTTCGTCCTTACGCCAATCTTCTTCAAGATGAACATGGTTTCAATCTACCAGTACCTTGATGACAGGTTCGGGGTGTCCTCGCACAAAACAGGAGCATGGTTCTTTTTCATCTCAAAGATTCTGGGGGCTGCGGTACGGTTGTACCTAGTCTGCGTGACCCTCCAGCTGATGGTCTACGAACCTCTCGGACTGCCGTTCATCCTCAACGTGGTGGTGGCCGTGGGCATCGTTCTGGTCTACACGTTCCGAGGCGGAGTCAAGTCAGTGATCTGGACCGACACCCTGAAGACCGTCTGCATGGTCGTGTCCATAGTACTGACAATAGTTTTCATAGCCAAAGATCTGGGACTGGATTTCTCAGGGGTAGTGCAGACAGTGCGCGGAAGTGAATATTCAAGAATAATGTTCCTTGATGACGTGGACCACCCTGAATATTTCTGGAAACAGTTTCTGGCGGGCGTGTTCACCGTGATTGCGATGACCGGGCTGGATCAGGACATGATGCAGCGGACGCTGAGCAGCCGCAATTCGAAAGATTCACAGAAGAATCTCATCACCAGCGGATTGCTTCAGATTCCGGTAATATTCCTGTTTCTTTGCCTGGGAGTGCTCATGTACATATTCGCAGAACGGAAGGGCATCAGTGAAGTCGGTGACACCCTGTTCCCTGCCGTTGCCACAGGCGGATATCTTCCGACAATCGTAGGAGTGTTGTTCGTACTGGGACTCGTATCCTGCGCTTTTGCCGCCGGAGGGTCGGCCCTTACTGCGCTGACAACGTCATTTACTGTGGACATCATCGGCACAGAGGGAAAAAGCGAGGAGCAGATAGCTTCAGCCAGGAAGAGAGTGCATCTGCTGATGGCCATGCTCATGGGAGCCGTGATTCTGGTATTCCATCTGCTGAACACGAAATCGGCGATCGATGCGGTTTACAAACTTGCCAGCTACACCTACGGACCGATTCTTGGGATGTTCGCATTCGGGATATTCACAAAAAAGCAGGTGCGGGACAAGTGGGTTCCGCTGGTGGCGATTGTCGCTCCCATCCTTTGCTTCATACTTCAAAGCAATTCCGAGCGCTGGTTCGGCGGCTACAAATTCAGCTACGAACTGCTTCTGGTCAACGCTCTGATTACGATTTTGGGACTTTGTCTGTTAATTCGAAGAAAAAAGTCGAATTAATTTTGTCAATTCAGGATAAAGTTCTAATTTTGCAGTCCAGTTGCAAAGAAACGCAGCGCATCATTGAGATATGGTGTAATGGTAGCACTACAGATTCTGGCTCTGTCAGTGAGGGTTCGAATCCTTCTATCTCAACTTAAGAATCCGGTTCAGGCCGGTTTTTTATGGCTCTTGCCAGGAATGGCGGGGTAGCTCAGCTGGTTAGAGCGTCGGATTCATA
>CAZXVE010000147.1:0-1767 GCA_964644125.1 uncultured Muribaculaceae bacterium | reverse complement strand
AAGCAGAGCCTGAACTACCTCAAGGGCGAACTGTTCATGGAAGAGTGACGGAGGAGCGGGGCTATAGCAGAAGCCGTGGCAGATAACAGTTTGAAAATTCAGCAAATAAGCAAAGGTCTGGTCGTGGAATTACGACCAGACCTTTGCTCTTTCGGCTCATTCACAATGAGTTATCTGCCACGACTTTCACTATCTGTTCGGTGGCCGGCCGGAACAGAAAACGTCTGATGCCGAAAAAAACACTTTGCCGATGCAATGTTTCTTGTTGGAGGAGATTATGTATGCGTTGTATTTTTAAAGTTGCATTTTGGAACGAGCGAAAGTGAAATACGTCTTGGTGGACCATAGCAAATTGGGTCGATTCAGCGGATTTGCAGAAGTAAGTGAGAATTACGGAAAATGTTTGGCGGAAATGGATATCCCGGATATTCATTTCGTGTATATGGTGCCGCGAAGATTCATCGGACATTTCGGCGACAAGGTAAGTTATATTTCTCTGGAGAATCCCATCGCGGATTTGAAGAGGCTTGGAATCAGAATAGATTTGTGGCACGCTACGGACCAGCTTTTCAAATTCCGGCTCAGAACAAAGGGGATGCGGCAGCTGCTGACTGTGCACGACCTCATAACTATCCACAACAAGAAAGGAATCCACAAACTTAAACACGGTTTAAGATTACGTTGGAGAGTGTTCGGCTCAGACTATATATCCGTGATTTCCAACTATGTAGGGGAAGATCTGCGGGACTGCTGCCTTCTTGGTGACCGTTCCGTGACAGTGATTCCGGACGGAGTTCGTGAACTTGAGAAGGATCCCCGGACAAAACCTTCTTTTGCCGGTGAGAATGAGAAATTTTTTCTTGCCGTAGGTCAGGTCTGCCCAAGAAAAAACTATGAGGCGATCATAAAGATGATGAGGTATTTCCCTGAACACAAACTTTATATCTGCGGAATATGTGATTCCGGATATTCAAGGAAACTCAAGGCCCGACTCGAGTCTTCAGTTGAAAAAGACCGCATTGTGCTGACCGGTGGACTGAACAACTGGGAAAAGAACTGGCTCTACGCCAATTGTGAGGCTTTCCTGATGCCGAGCCTGATGGAAGGTTTCGGCCTTCCGGTGGTGGAGGCGATGCGTTTCTGCAAGCCTGTTTTCTGTGCCGCTACGACATCTCTTCCGGAGATAGGAGACAAATATGCCTTCTACTGGGACAACTTAAGTCCGGAGGCAATGGCTGATGTCGTGCGGGGCGGTTTGGCAAAGTTTTCTCCTGAAGTGGATGGAATAGCGGAGCATGACTATTCAAACAAATATACCTACAGGGAGTTTACTCAGAGGTATCTTGAGCTGTACAGAAAAATCCTGTATGATCCTGAAGAATATCCCGTAAGAAGAAAGCAGAATCTCTTTGCCTTCCTGTCTTCGTGCTATGATTGAGTTTTCCTTCTGACCTTGATAATCCGGTTGTACTCAGAAGAGCCTGAGGTTGTCTCGTGAGGCCGTGAGGCCGCCTTGCTCGATGCGGTGGATTATGTCCACCACCTTGTCGTTCATCGGTGTCGGAACTCCCGCCTTGCGGCCTTGCGCACAGACGGCTCCATTGATGGAATCCACCTCCGTCTTCTTGCCCTTTTCCAAGTCCTGAAGCATGCTTGCCTTGAGGAGAGCGTGCTTGCGGATAGCGAGCGGGATGATGAAAAACGAGATGGCTTTCTTCACGGCCCCGCGGTAGTCGAGCAGCTTCACGATGTCCTTGCCCTGGACCG
>CAZXVE010000146.1:0-1769 GCA_964644125.1 uncultured Muribaculaceae bacterium | reverse complement strand
CATTCCACCTTCCGGGCAGAAAAGACATCTGACAATATCTCTTGGGGTGCTGTCTATGCCACATGCACTCAGCCTGTGGACGAAGTCACGTCTGACGGAGAGAGTATCTCCATAAAGCGTGAAATACTTGACGAGAAGGGCAATAAGCTCACTTCCGCACCACAGGTAGGGCAGAAGGTGAAAGTCAGACTCACTGTTGTGGCTAAGCGTGACCTTGATTTCGTGGAGATAACCGACAATCGTGCGGCTTGTCTTGAGCCAGTAGAGCAGACTTCTGGCTACCGCCGTGGATACTATGAAGCTCCACGTGACGAGAAGACAACCTATTATTTTGACAAGTTTGCCAAGGGCAAGCACGTGGTGGAAACCGACTATTACATCGACCGTGCGGGCGATTACAAGTCGGGAATAGCTACTGCCCGGTGTCTCTATGCGCCTGAATTCCAGGCAAGAGACAAGGCTCTCAATATAGAAACTAAATGAAGATGAAGAACAGAATATTGGTTACAGTGCTGTCCGCAATGGTGTGCGGATATGCCGAAGCACAGAAAATACAAGCCTCCTCGGAGGTTCTGAATATCGGGCAGATACAGTACTGCCTGCCTGCAAATGGCGTGTTTGAACTGAAGAACACCGGCAACCGGCCGCTGACAATATCCAAGGTGGACACTGGCTGCGGATGCGCCGTGGCATCGTTTCCTACCGACCCGATAGAACCTGGAGCCAGTTTTACGGTCAATGTGACTTATGATGCGCGCATGATGGGACATTTCTGCAAGTATGTGGATGTCTACAGCAATGCTTCTGATAGTCCTCTCACGCTCCAGCTTAGCGGAGTGGTGGTGGAGGAAGTGCAGGATTATGTGGGCGATTTCCCCTTTGTTCTCGGCAGTCTGACGGCAGACTGCAACGCGATAGTGTTTGAAGACGTGCACTTGGGCGAGCAGATACAACAGCGTTTCCACGTGTTCAACCCCACCGACAAGACCGTTCAGCCGCAGATAATGCACCTTCCCAACTACCTGAAGGCGGAGGTGTCGCCCACGAAAGTGGCTCCCAACCGTTCGGCGGAGGTCACTGTCACACTTGACTCGCGCTTCATCCGCGACTTCGGATATGAGGACACGCAGATTTATCTCGGCGCAAATCCGGGCGAAAAGGTGTCGTCTTCCAAGCAGATAGACGTGTCGGCGATATTCCTTCCGGCAAAAACCACGCTCACAGAGGCACAGAAAGCCGTGGCACCAAAGATTGAAATGTCCGACACGGAACTGGCATTGCCGATAGCCGACGGCAAGAAACGCTCCGGCACAATAGTCATCCAGAACTCCGGAAAGACCCGTCTTGAGATACAAAGGATGCAGATGCTCACCGAAGGACTGAAGGTTGAACTCAACAAGACATCCCTCGACCCGGGCGAAACAGCAAAACTCAAGGTGACGACAGTGCCTCGCCAGCTCAAGCATATCAAGGCTCTTCCGCGCATACTCATGATTACCAACGACCCGGACAGGCAGAAGATACTTGTCAACATCAATGTGAAGTGACCATGCAAGTTGAGATTGACGAGAACTCGGGCTTCTGTTTCGGGGTGACAACAGCCATAAACAAGGCGGAAGAACAACTCGCCGGAGGCGGCACGCTCTATTGTCTGGGCGATATCGTGCACAACGGAATAGAGGTGGAAAGGCTCACTTCGAAGGGCTTGAAGACCGTTGACCACGAGGATATGCTGCACCTTCACGATGCACGACTCCTGCTTCGGGCTC
>CAZXVE010000145.1:0-1771 GCA_964644125.1 uncultured Muribaculaceae bacterium | reverse complement strand
ACACGGCGCCGGTGACCTCTGAATATGTCGTCACAGGAGCGCCGCCGAGGAAGGCCGCAAGGGTGCAGGCGAGACCGTCGCCGAGCATCGTGCGGTGCAGGCCAGGATCTTTGACGAAGTCCTTGTCGGCTATTTCGCTGATGGCGTAGACGTCACCTACATGTTCGATGATCGGTGCGATGGCAACAGGAGCCATGAAGATGACCGCCTGCCATGAGAAGCTCATCTTGGCGATGTGAGGCAATTGGAACCAAGGAGCACTGGCTACTCCGGAGAAGTCCATCTGGCTTCTGTAGAAGATCAGAGACACGATGTAGCCGGCGAGAGCGCCGAAGACAACAGGGATCAGTTTTATCATTCCTTTACCCCAGCAGGAGCAGATAATGGCCACAAGAAGCGAAATAAGGGCTAGAGGCCAGTTTTTGCTTGCCATGTCAACACCTGTGCCGGCGAGCGACAGACCGATGAGTATGATGACCGGGCCAATCACAATCGGCGGGAAAAGTTTCTTGATCAGATTGATTCCGAAGAACTTGACAAGAAGGCTCATTAGCATGTACACCACACCCACGGCAACAAGTCCGCAGAACATTCCGGCCGTTCCGTAGAGTTCGGTCGCCTTGACGATAGGGGCGATGAAAGCGAAACTGCTGCCCAGGTAGATCGGAACCTTTCCGCCGGTGACGGCGTGGAAAAGAAGAGTGCCGAGACCAGCGGCCAAAAGGGCGATCGCCGGATCGAAGCCGACAAGAAGTGGAACGAGTACCGTGGATCCGAAGGCCACGAACATGAACTGAACGCCGACTATCGACCGTTTCAGAGGAGATAAGGAGTGTTGTGACATAAATATTGGATTATTTTGAAGCGTGTTTGTACAGCACAGCAGCGATTATGCCGAAAATGACATTCGGAAGCCATAGTGCAACCACCGGAGGCATTGCACCGGAATAGACAAACATCTGGCTGAATCTGAGGAACAGGATGTAGGTGAAACTGAGACCGATTCCGATTCCGATGTTCAGCCCTATGCCCCCCCTGCGCTTTCTTGATGAAAGGCATACCCCCATCAAGGTCAGAATGAAAGCGGAGAAAGGAAGAGCCAGACGTGTATGCTTCTCAATCAAAGAATACATCACATTGGCATCGCCTCTCATCTTCTGTGTTGCGATCAACTGGTCAAGCTGACCGGCAGGAAGTGTCTCGACAGTTTTCTTGTTACGGTGGAAATCCGTAACTGTAAGACTCAGGACAGTGTCCAGTTCCTCTCCTTTGATGATTCTGTCCTGAAGCCCTTGGGTGTAATCACGTATGAAGTACTTCTTCAATTTCCAACCGCCGAACGTACTGTCCCATACTGCTTTCTCGGCGGAGATCTTTCTGACCAGCTTGTTGTTCTCTATGTCTTCAAGGGTAAAATCGTAGGCGGTGTTGTTCCATGAACTGAAAGATTCTACCGACACGAATTTTCCCGGACTTATCTGATAATGGACGTTGTTGGAAGACAAAGAGTTTCTATGCTTTATATACTTCTGCTCGAAATTTATGCGCCTGACATTGGCCCTTGGAATCACCCACAGGTTGAGAGAAAGGGACAAAGTGGCTATAAGAAGTGCTGAAACCATGTACGGTACCATCATCCTTTTATAGCTCACTCCACAGGAGAGAATTGCTATGATCTCACTGTTTGCCGCCATCCTTGAGGTGAAGAATATCACGGTGATGAAGACGAACAGAGGGCTGAACATGTTCACGAAATACGGCACGAAGTTCA
>CAZXVE010000144.1:0-1807 GCA_964644125.1 uncultured Muribaculaceae bacterium | reverse complement strand
TTCTGGCAGGATGAACTTACTGTCGATGACCTCAAATGGCTCTACACGGCTCTCACCAGAGCCACGGATAAAGTTTACCTTGTCAATTTCAAGGATGAATATTTTATCTGACGCTTTTTAGGTTAATCGCTTGAAAATTATTAATTTCGCTGCCCTGTATCAAAAACAGGTCCATTGGAAATAATTATTTAATTACTTGAATGAAAAAAAATCTTCATTTGATTTTAGCCTTATCCGCTTTGGCGGTCATGTTGGCGACGGTCTCCTGCGGGAAAAATTCAGGGGACGATTCTCAGGAAGATGAGGGAATCTCTTTCGAAATTGACCCGAACGGTACCTATGAGTACTCCTCCATCGAGCAGATGGCGGAAAATGCTTTCGGTAATGCCGGTGGGCAAATGGCGGAGCTGCGGGAGCAGTTTCTTGAGAACGCCAGGAAGAAGGAGGCTGAACTGGCGGAGAAATATGGAGCCAACGGCTTGTCGCTCGGGTACATAAGCTATAAGTATTATTATAAGTCCAAAGATCTTGACGGTAACGACATAATGCTTTCCGCGAGGGTGGGCTGGGGACGGTACTGGCTTTTCGGCTGGAACAATCTTGACCCTGACAACATCTATCTCTGGGAACACGGCACCATCACTTCAAATGCTGAATGTCCTTCCGAAGACTGCTCCTATGTCATGAGCCTTGCTGTCGGTGACAATCTCATCATCATGCCGGACTGCATCGGATACGGCAGCACAAAGGAGATGCTCCATCCTTACATGAACCGCGACATCGCCGTCACCAATTCCTTAGCTGCACTCAAGGCGGGTTATGATGTGTGGAAGAAATATGGCAGCGGTACCATGGAAGATGACTGGAAGTTATGTGTGGTAGGAGCCGGAGAAGGCGCCGGCGATGCTCTTGCCATCCATAAATATTTCGACACCCATGACGACATGGCATCGGAATGGCGTTTTGACTCTTCTTTCAGCTGCGCCGGAGCGTATGATCCTGCCTTCATCGTCAAGAGTTGGTACAATCAGGGAACGGTTCCTTATCCGTTGGCGATTCCTATGACCGTCAAGTCTATGCTGGCAAGCTATCCTCGTGTCCTTAAAGGTTATGTTGAAGATGATTTTTACAGCGACAAGTATCTGGAAATAAAGAATGTCATCGATGCTGAACTCAAGAAGAAGGAAACCAGGGCGGCTGACCTTAATGACAAGATCATGGAACTTCTGGGAACAGAGAATCCTATGCTTGCCGACATTCTCAGTTCCGAAGTTCTTGACAAGGATTCGAATCTTTACAAGGTTTTCATGACCTGTCTTGACAAGAATGATCTGACTGCAGGATGGACACCGAAGCATAAAATCGAAATTTATGCTTCCGAGGGGGACGAGGTGATTCCTTATGCCAGTGCCGAGGCTGTTGTTGAAGCGTTCGGAGACAAAGTGTCATTGTTCGGTCCGACCGAGTCAATGGACCATGCTTCACTTTGCGGATTGTGGTATCATATGGCTTCACCAGGCCCGCTTTAGCGGAAAACCGCTTGGTTTGCGCGTGCACGCCACCTTGGATTGAAGTTGGTGATGTGCGGTTTTCGAAGCGGCTTCAGTTTTTTAAAGAAAGAGTACGGGTTTAGTTATGTGTTTGAATATGAGGAAAATATTGTTTGTTGTGGCCGTTGTGGCCTGCACGGCGGCGGGCGCTCAGGATTTCGAGAGGATTCCGGCGGCCTGGAAATGGGTCGGAAAGAACGAAGTGGCTTTCACTTACGACTGGTCGTTCAGCGGCGAGAAGGATTTCTCGGTCAACG
>CAZXVE010000143.1:0-1818 GCA_964644125.1 uncultured Muribaculaceae bacterium | reverse complement strand
TCCTGTGATTTGACAAACTTTTGCCATAATATTTTACTTTTTTATTGATTCAAAACTAATTGCGGGGAGCAAATTTCGCTCTAAATTTTCAGAATCGCAAATAAATCAGACAATTTTGAAGAATCTGCCCCACCGGATGTTATCAGGGAACCTGCGGTGCGCATCCGTTGAAAGCCAGATCAAAGCCGGCCTTCCGACCACGTGGTCCTCGGGTACGAAGCCCCAGTACCTTGAGTCGAGGGAATTGTGCCTGTTGTCCCCCATCATGAAATAGTAGTCCATCCCGAAAGTGTAGCTTGAAGCCTCCTTCCCATCAATGAATATCCTGCCGTCGGCGGCCGTCTTGAGGTCGTGTCCCTCATAGACCGAGATTATCCTCTCGTAGAGCGGAAGATTGTCCTTGGTCAGCTCGACCGTCGCACCTTTGGCCGGGATCCACAGCGGCCCGAAATAATCCCTTGTCCAGCCTGAATCCTCCGTGAAGGGGAATATGCTGAGATAGGAATCCGGGTAATCCGGCGGATACACATCCAGATTAGGTTCGACGCTCTCCACTGAGGAAAGCTCTCCGATCTCCTTGAGCATCGCCTGGGTGAGAGGCATCGCCGGATAGCCCGGCAGATTCCCGTCGAAATAGAGTTCATCCAGGTTCAATCCCATCTTCTCAAGAGTCCGGGAATTGATTTTCGATCCTTTTGTCTTCACTGTGTAAGACAGCTGGACACCTGGGTAGACTTCCTGTTTCTCCCCGTTGATGTAGACAAATCCGTCGACCACTGAAAGAGTGTCCCCGGCCACGGCCACGCATCTTTTGACGTAGTGGTCTTTCTTGTCCACCGGGCGGACCTTGACAGGGCCGCCGTTGGCGATGGTGAAATCTCTTCCGGCATTCCTGACCCAGGAGTAGTAGTCTTCCGACGGGAAACGGCTCAGCACCGTGTCACCGTTCGGGAAGTTGAACACCACATAGTCGCCTCTTCTTACCTCGCGGAATCCTTTCAGCCGCCTGTAGTCATTCTGGATGAGGGTCGAGTATGACTCCCTGCCGAAGATGACGTTATGCGTGAAAGGTATGGACAGAGGTGTCTGAGGCACCTTGGGACCGAAAGCCAGCTTGCTGACGAAGAGATGGTCTCCCGTGTAAAGGGAACTCTCCATCGATGATGAAGGAATCTTGAAGGCCTGGAAAAAGAAAATATTGATGAACGTCACGACGATGACGGCGAAGACGATGGCGTCGAGCCAGTCAAGCCAGACATTGTGTTTCTCCCCTTCCTTGTACTCTTTCTTCCAGAACATCCACTTCACCTTCCTGGTGATGTGGTGGTCGAAGATCACGAGCAGACCGAAGAGCCACCAATAGTTTCCGAGCCAGATAACCCACAGCAGATAGAGAACGGACCAGAAGCCCATCCTTACCCATTTGTTGTGGTATATCTCCCTCAAGCTCACTTGCGTAAAACTACTTTACAGAATTGACGATAGCTTCGAACGCCTGTGGGTTGTTCATAGCGAGGTCAGCGAGAACCTTGCGGTTGAGACCGATGTTCTGCTTCGCGAGCTTGCCCATGAACTGTGAGTATGAGATACCATACTGACGGGCGGCGGCGTTGATTCTCTGGATCCAGAGGGCGCGGAAGTTGCGCTTCTTGGCTTTACGGTCACGATAAGCGTAGGTGAGACCTTTCTCATACGTGTTCTTCGCTACTGTCCAGACATTCTTTCTGGAGAGGAAATTACCGCGGGTTCTCTTGAGAATCTTCTTGCGGCGAGCCCTTGAGGCTACTGAATTTACTGATCTTGGCATAAATTGATCTT
>CAZXVE010000142.1:0-1827 GCA_964644125.1 uncultured Muribaculaceae bacterium | reverse complement strand
CGATTATTACAAAATCAGTTCTCTGATGGCTGAGCAGGTTACGGGAGACTATGATGTCAACCAGCTTTCCAATGACTACTTCACATTCTTTGTAAACGCGCGCAGGGATTCGTTCGACAATGCCTACATACCTACCAGGGGACGTTCGATCGGAATTTCCTATGATTGGATCTTTGGTGGAGGACCTAACAGTTTCAATAATTTCCATGCTATCCAGTTCGATGCAAAAAGAGTTGCCGGTGGCGAAAAACTTGCTTTCATTCCTTCGGTCAACATCCGTTACCTGATAGGAGATGAGGTCCCGGTACCTTTCACGAACACGATCGGGGGAAGCATGGCTGGCAGGTATCTTGACCAGCAGATTCCTTTCATCGGCATCAACAACGCCGCCGCCATGCAGAAGATTCTCGGGGTGCTGCGCGCGGATCTGAGGGTGAAGCTGTTGAAGAACAACTATCTGTCAGCTATAGCAAATTACGCTGTATCATGTGATGAGATCTCTGAATTCAAGAATTTTGAACAGGATGTGTCCAGACACTTCGGCTGCGGTCTTCAGTACACCTACAATTCGATCATCGGACCTCTTGCCTTCAACGTTCACTGGTCCAGCTTCACGCACAAAGTCGGCATGTATTTCAGTTTGGGGTTTGATTTTTAGGCTATGCTGGAATTCGACAAGGCCCTGGACAAGCTTCAGGCTCAGTGCGTGAAGAGGGAATATTGCCGGGCTGACATATTCAGAAAGGCTCTAGATGCATTTGACGGGGACAGGGAGACTGCTGAAAAGCTGGTCGATTCTCTCGTCGCTGACAAATTTGTGGATGACAGCCGTTATGCTGCCGCTTTCGCTCGGGAGAAAGCCAGGCTTTCCGGTTGGGGGCCTGTGAAGATATCCTGCGCTCTTGTGATGAAAGGAATATCCAAAGCTGTGGTCGCTGATGCACTTAAGGAAGTGAATCAGGAAGAGGCGGACAGGCGGATGGTCTCCGTGCTTGAAACCAAATACCGTGCTTTGAAGGGAGATCCGCAGGAAAAATTCAAGCTTATCAGATTCGGCCTTACGCGTGGCTACGAGTATGAGAAAATAGCACCTGCCGTGGATGAGATTTTGAGAAAGAATCGTTAACTTTGCAGTTCGGTTGCAACTGGCGGCCGGAAATAATGTTAAGCGGAAATTAATTCAGTTGATGAATATGAATGCGATTGTGAAAACCGATTTCAATCTGCCGGGACAGGTTGGAAAGTATGTCGGAAAGGTCCGTGATGTCTATGACATTGATGGCAAGTATCTCGTGATGGTTGTAACTGACAGAATTTCGGCATTCGATGTGGTCTTGCCGGAAGGCATTCCTTACAAGGGCCAGGTTCTCAACAAGATCGCTGCCAAATTCCTTGACGCCACTGCCGACATCATCCCTAACTGGAAGGTAGCCGTTCCTGACGCTACAGTGACCGTTGGGCACAAGTGCGAGCCGTTCAAGGTTGAGATGGTCATCCGCGGGTATCTCGCAGGACACGCCTGGAGAGAGTACAAGGCCGGCAAGAGAACTATTTGCGGAGAGCCAATGCCTGAGGGAATGGTCGAGAACCAGAAGTTCCCGGAACCGCTCATCACTCCGACCTCAAAAGCTGCGGAAGGTCACGATGAGGACATCTCCAAAGAGGAAATCATCGCTCAGGGTCTTGTAGGACGTGAAGATTACGAGAAACTTGAGGCTTACACCAGAGCGTTGTTCAAGCGCGGCGAGGAGATTGCGGCAAAGCACGGGCTGATCCTTGTGGACACGAAGTACGAGTTCGGCAAGAAAGACGGCCAGATCTACCTTA
>CAZXVE010000141.1:0-1846 GCA_964644125.1 uncultured Muribaculaceae bacterium | reverse complement strand
TGACACACCAGTTGGGAGAGTAGGTCGCTGCCGTTCTTCGAGGGTCCCGGACATCATATGATGTCCGGGACCCTTTTCTTTTATCTCTCTCCGATCCTTCATGAAAATCCTTAACGACTTTCTTTTATAAAAAAATAAGAGGCAGACTTCCCAGTCAGCCTCTTGTCTTTTGCAAGTCTCTTTTTGAGCTTATTCTCTAAATTCTGTCTTTGATGTTGTAGTGGTTCCTGTCTGTGGATGTGCGGGAAATCATCTCGCAGATGAATCCGGCCAGGAAAAGCATTACACCAAGAATTACTGCCATAATCGCCAGATAGAACAATGGCTGGTCGGTCACTGCTCTGAAGTGGGCTCCATTTGCCTGATGAATCAGTTTCGCAACTATGATGCAGATTGTAATCATGAATCCTATAAGGAACATCAGCAACCCGGAAAAGCCGAAGAAATGCATCGGCTTCTTCCCGAATGTGCTCAAAAACCAGAGCGAAAGCAAGTCGAGGAATCCGTTGACGAATCTTTCTAGTCCGAACTTGCTTTTCCCGTATTTCCTTTTCTGGTGGTGAACCGGTTTCTCTGTGATCTTTCCGAAGCCTGCATTCTTGGCCAGATAAGGTATGTACCTGTGCATCTCGCCATAAACTTCTATGTTCTTGACAACTTCGTTTCTGTAGGCTTTGAGTCCGCAGTTCATGTCATGAAGCTTGATGCCGGTAATCCATCTTGCCGTTGCGTTGTACAACTTTGAGGGAAGGTTCTTTGTCAATTTGTTGTCCTGCCTGTGCTGCTTCCAGCCTGATACGACATCGTAGCCATCCTCTGTGACCATCCGGTACATTTCCGGAATCTCTTCCGGGGAATCCTGAAGATCGGCGTCCATAGTCACAACCACCCGGCCCTGAGCCATCGAGAACCCTTCGTAGAGGGCGGCGGACTTGCCGTAATTGCGACGGAAGGATATTCCTTTGATCCTCTCATCGTCTTTTGAAAATTCCTGTATTTTCGCCCATGACCCGTCGCTGCTGCCGTCATCGATGAAGATGATTTCATATTCATACCCCTTGGCGTGCATTACACTTTTTGTCCATGCCAGGAGTTCTGGAAGGGACTCCTCCTCGTTCAGAAGAGGAATTATTATCGTAAGGTCCTTTGAATATTCCATGATTATAGGTTGTTGTCAGTGTTCTGATCATTGGTGCCTCGCTCCCCGAATGCATTTGCCGGGTAAAGTTTCCTGGCGAAGGAAGTCGAAAGAATCCATCCCCAAAGGTAGCAATATAACAGCGAAGTGAAAAAAGTCATGGCTGGAAGTTTCGACATCATTTTTTCCATGGCGGCCATGGTGTTGGAGTCCATCATATTCTGGTACATGTTTTCTACTTCCTGAATCATTTGCGTCATCGTCTCAGGGTTTATCACAAGAATCTGTACCAGAGAAAATCCGGCCACCAGAATGGACGAGAACAACGCGAGCTTCAGACCGTAGTGCTGGAGCCGTGCATAATCGGTCTCCACCGTGTCGTTGAATCTGAACATGAGTACTTTGAAGAGAAGTATGCATGCGATGATCTTGATTATCCTGACGAAGAACACAAGGATGCCGCCTAAAAAACCTTTGGCACCTAACGACAGCAGCAGGGTTGGCATGTAATCAAGTATGATTGTGACCGCTGCCATCAAAAGTCCTGCTACAGCTGCGCTGTTCCACGAAACGCCTGACGAAAACTCTTTCTTCATCGCTCTATCCCTTTAATATTTATGCAAAAATAGCAAAATATTTCGTATCTTTGCACCTTGGCTAATAATATGGCTGGCCAAGTTCAAGTACTTGGTCTGTAAATACTGGTCA
>CAZXVE010000140.1:0-1864 GCA_964644125.1 uncultured Muribaculaceae bacterium | reverse complement strand
AGCGCACTACGTTCGGGACGTAGGGGTCGTCCGTTCGAGTCGGATCATCCCGACACAAAAAAGCCGGAGCAGACAAAATCTGTTCCGGTTTTTTTTGTACCATGTTTTCCCTCAACGGACATTCTCATCTATTCCTCTATGCCAGAAACGTGGAGTCAGATCCTCAAGGCTGTAATCCCCGGACGTTCCCAATCTGACACGGAACAAGCGCTGGTTCGTTGTCCTGGAGTTAAGCGGACCAAGACTTTCCACATAAGGGCCGACCTTCACATAGTCAAAACCAAGGAATATTTCATCTTCGACCTTGGTCCGTCCTGAATACAAGGCTGCCATCAAGCCAATGGATCTGACATGCCCGGCAAGACGCAGAAGAGACTCCATGTCCCGTCCTTCGCCGAGAAACAGGAAACAATCGACTCCGAAATTGTCGGCAACAAGACTGTCAATGACATTTTCATTGAGCTCCACTCCGATGTCCGTCCGGAGAAAGGGAGAATGACATCCAATGCAATTGCCCTGGCAATTGCTGATGTCAACCGCCAAGGCAACTCTATCGGGGATTTCCTCGACAACCACAGAGGTCATCTCGGGAACATATTTTATCATTGTTCTGATGCCTCCCTGACGACACCGTCATGATTGTAGAAACGGTGTTCGGCTTCAATCTGGCGCATCTCGCTGAATGATGACACGCGCTTAAGGTAACCGATCACGCGGGTCAGGTAATCCAGATTGTGGCTTCCGCACTTAGGGCAGACTTCAAGTGTGTCCTTGCTGATGTACCCACAGTCGTTGCAGACAGTGTTGCGGCAGTTGAATGTGAAGTAGTTCGTACCGTAATGAGCTGCAGTCTTGAGAAGTTGCCTGTACTGATCCTTGGACAGATGCTCGGCTACATTCATATGCAAGGCGGAGCCTCCGTCAAGATGCTTGACATATTCGTTGCCATGCAGCTTGAATTTGTCTATCATCGAGAGGGAGTCATCCTCAGGATTGTAGAAATACGAGCTGTACATGTTGTGCTTCGGAGAGACATAGAAGCCATCCTTCTTGTCCCAATTGTAGTTCTTACCGGAAAGGTTCTCACCGGGGACGAATTCGGTATTGAACATCGTATCGGAAGTCTTGTCTTTCTTGTTTGACCTGTTGATGGTTTCGAGGATGACATCCACGAACTCGTTGTACTCAGGATTGGGGTTGATGGTCAGTCCGAGGAATTCGGCTGCATCGGTAAGTCCGTTCACGCCGATGGTCAGGTACTGACGCTTCATGTCAATGAAACCCGCCTGATAGACATCGAGCATGTGAGCTGCCAGGAAGTCTTTGATGATCTCATTGAAGGCCTTCTGGTACTTGTGAACACGTTCAGTTTCCTCTGTAACCGCCGCGCGGATATATTCATAAAGCTGATTCTTGTCATAGTCAGCCCTCGCGAGCGCCTTGGATCCGTCGATGACAATGCCTTTCTTCTCGACGAAGTAACGCCTCGTGGCAAGCTGTATGAGCCTGTTCAGATTGATTGTCATAACCGACTTCGAGCCAGTCGAGACAGATGCGGTACCCATTGAGTACTGATGCGTTGTGTGGTTGTGCGACTCGTCCACCTTGTCCAGTTCAGTAATGGAATTGCGCAGACGGCAACAACTTGCCAGGCTGTCCGGACTATCGGACAGATAACAGAAGAAACTATGCCCCTTTGACCACATCTCAGCAGTGAAATCAGCATATTCCTTGTCAATGAAATCATCCTTGCCATCGGTCAGCAGAGCCATTGTTTCGACCGGGAAAGTCAGAATATAGTGATTTCTTTCCTCGTTGAACCAGTTCATGAAATGCTTCTGAAGCCAGGAAAGGGTCTCCCACT
>CAZXVE010000139.1:0-1875 GCA_964644125.1 uncultured Muribaculaceae bacterium | reverse complement strand
ATTTACCGAGGTACAATCCTGTCGCTACCACAAAAGCGAAGACAAGAATCGAATGCGCAATTCCTGTACCCAAGAACAAATCACTCATAATACACTAAAAAAAAACTCAATAATCTAAAAAACTCAATCAGCTAAATCTATCTGTGCCGCAAAGCACTGTTTGCCTTCTACTTTTCCGGTCACGTAATATGTTTTCACAGCACCGGCCGCCTGTCCGACGGAGAGCACGACTTCATCTCCAGGCCTTGTCTCCTTCACGAAGTTGATGGTCAGGCTCTTGACACCGCTTGCAGCGAGAGAGGCATATTCGATGCTATCCATCGCCCAGACCACATAGCGGGCGTTGTTGGTGTGGCCGTTGATGTCTATGTCCGAATAGACGACCTTGTGCGTCCTGACCTCCTTCATCTCCACATCTTTCGGAACGATCAACTTGCCGCAAGGAATGACTATGGCGTCGTCAGGGCACTGCGTGGACGCCGGCACCATATTCAGGACCTCTTCACTGCGGACCAGATGCCTGGTCTGCACGTTCATCACTATCCACGAGGATGTGCATGACACAAGCACACTGGATTTGTCGGCAAAGTCCGTGTCACCGGCAGCCCTGAGTTCAAAATCTCTCAGGAAAAAAAGGCCGTCAAGACCTTTGTGCCAAGTGTAGAGGGTCGTTTTGTCCGTCCAACGCGGAGCAGCCGGAAACTCGATATGCATCCTTGAAAGCACCCAGACAGTCTGGTGTTTCTGGAGGTCATCGTAGCCGAAATGCAGTTCCGTAGCCGCCAGGTAAGCAAGCTCCTGGGCGTGATCCATGAACGCAGACGGCTTAAGGTGAAACGAAGCATCAGTGTCGTAGCAAGGGATTATAATGTCAGTACTGAATCTGTTGTCCGAAACATTAACCTTTTCCATAGTCTCAATAATTAATGATTCTCAACTCCTCCGGTGAATAAAGGACAGAATCGATGAAGTCCGGAGCGACATGGGCGAGCAGAACAAAAATACCCAGAGTCAACGCCGCCAGAGCAACTGCAAAAATGACAACGAGGGCAATGGTTCTCCAGACATTTCCGACTCTTCTGTTCTGAACCGGTTCCGAAGGAGAAAGATTTTCACGGGAAGGTTCAGCCGGAACTTCCACCGACGGTTCAACAGAAGACTCTGCCGGCAAGACAACCGGTTGTTCCTCAATCGACGCACGGGGCAATTCATCCAAAACCGGACCGGCAAGTTCTCTTAAAGCGGCCACATTTACGGTCACTTCCTCAGGTGTCTCCTCATGAGTCTTCAGCGAAACCGGTTCAAGGCCTACTCCATAGGGATAAATGTCCAGATCCTCATCAGCAATAAAGAAAAAGGCATTCTCCTTGGTGGCTCTCAAACGTCCCAGACCCGGGAACACCACTATTTTTTTTGACTGCAGAGTAGTTCTTAACCCGGATATGAACTCATCCAGTATCCGACCTGCAGTCACGGAATCCGTGCAGTTGGCTCCGGCGTAAAAATCCGCAAGCATCGACTCATTTCCATTTCCCCGCTGCCTGAACGACAGTTTACGGTACGGCGGATTGATTGTGTACCCTTTGTCGGAGAAGACAGAAGGCATCACCTCGGAGACAAATGTCCCCAGGCCAGGCAGCGTAACTTCATCATTGTCAAGAATCAAAGTCTTGACCATCTCTGAAAACAAATCGATGTCCATCTTCCTCTCTTGAGAAATTTATACAAAGGTACGTAAAAAAAACTACAAAAAAATTTGCATTAACCAATTTTTGTAGTACCTTTGCACTCCCGAAAGGAACAACCTACTGAAGGTTGAAAAATTCCTCAATAGCTCAGTTGGTTAGAGCACCTGACTGTTAATCAGGGGGTCGT
>CAZXVE010000138.1:0-1947 GCA_964644125.1 uncultured Muribaculaceae bacterium | reverse complement strand
TTCGGCAAGTACCTTGGATTCAAGACCTGGGGCACGATCGCCGTTCTCGCCGCCGTCTGGCTGACCTGCGTCTGGATGGAAGGAGGTAAAGAGTACATCAACAACCTTCTCATCCATCAGACTGTCGGAAGAGCCGTGAACGCCTTCACCCATGCGAAACCTTTCTGGTTCTATCTTGTGGCCATTCTGTGGAGTCTGGCGCCATACAGCCTGCTGCTCATCGGCTCGTTCGCGGCATCTCTGCTGCCTGCGGACAAGAGACCGGTTTCAAATGCCACATCAACTTCGGACCAGGAAAACTCAGGACGGGGACGGTCAGACCTTGAAGTCCTGTTCCTTTGCACGATAATCTCCACAATAGTGATGCTGTCCTCGTTCAGTTCCAAGCTGCCGATCTACCTTGTGCCGATCTTTCCGTTCTGCGTCTATCTGTTTCCGATTGTGCAGAACCGCCTCGGAGAACGAAGCTGGATGCGCTGGAGTGTCGGAATCTTTTCTATCCTGTTCAGTGTCATAGGACTTGCCGCCCTGGCAGTCCTGTCAGGGATTGTCAGAATTCCGGCGCTGGATGAAGTGTTCAATGAATATCCCTTCGTCCGCGAAGGCCCGGCAATCAACGGAATCATCCTGATGACATTGGCGAATGTCCTTGGAACAATATTCCTGATCAGACGGAAGGCCTGGAACATTCCTGCCCTGCTTCTTGGAGCCGGTCTGTTCCTGGCAGTGTTCTCAGCGTCCGCGGTTACAAAGGAAATCAACCCGCTCATCGGTTACAAGGCCATCTGCGATGAAGTTCCTGAAGGAATGGAAGTAGCCACAGTTTACCTGCACAGACCGGAGAACATGGATGTCTATCTTGGCCGGGAAATCACCGACTACGCAAAGGACAGCGACAGGCTTTCAAAAGACCTCTCGGAGTCAAGTACGCCGACTGTGGTCATCACCAAGGAGTCAAAACTCGAAGATGATTCCGTTCTCAAGAGCATATTCGAAGGACGCACGACTCGAAAAGCCGGACCATATCTGCTGACAGTGGTGGACAACAGATAAAAGCCTGTACCGGCCGGAGTTTCCCCCCGGATTAAGAGAGCGTCTTCAAAAACAGTTTCCTATTCCTTTTTCAGCGTCACGCTCGGGTTCTCGGTGGCGGCGCGGTAGCAGCGGGCGGTCCACCCAAAGCATGCAGCTGCCTTCGGTGTACCAGTCAGGAATCGACACGCAGTAGATTCTCTCCACGTCCTTCACGCCGCGGTTGTAACTCAGGTCGTGATGCACCTGCACCAGAATTATGTACAAGGCGGCGAAGGCCACCGTCATTCCAAGCACATTCAAAGCCGCGGACAGCGGCGTACCCATTCTTCGTCTTAGCATACTCATTTCACATGATACTTTCCGTTCTGCAGGTTGAACTGTTTCCGAATCCGTTCGGATGCCGTCATGAAAACAGTTCCCCGGAAAGCCGCAATTCTTTTATCCAATCCTATACCAAATAGTGCAAGTGATTATCCGTCAATCACAATCACAACAAAACGCAAAATAAAAGTGTAAAGTTTTTTTACACAGCCTGTAAAAGAACTTTACACTTTAAGTCAAAAGAGCAGAGTGATGCTGCAACGGACTACATGTTCCGGCAGATGACCTCCGCGAAATCCTTGACCTGAACCGTGTCAGGTACAGAGGCAGAGAAAGTCTTGAGACAGAGCGGGCAAGCCGTCACTATTGTCTGCGGATTGTCGGCAAGGAGGTTTCCTACCGCAGCTTCAGTGATCTTGGCACGATCATGGGCATTGAGCGTCAGACTGCCAAGACTACCTCCGCAGCAAAGGCTTTCATCACCTTCCTTTGCGGCCTTCACGAGAGTACCGACCTGACCGAGCACTTCACGAGGTTCTTTGTAAACCCCGCATCCTCGTCCCAGTTCGCAAGGATCGTGATAGACGATTC
>CAZXVE010000137.1:0-1960 GCA_964644125.1 uncultured Muribaculaceae bacterium | reverse complement strand
CATTCATCAATTTGACCTTGTCGTACTCCTCATAGGAGCCGTTGGTCTTACGTACAGACACGTCCATATTACGTTGAATTTATTCCGATAAGTATTGAGGGACTTTATTAATGTCAAAAAGCCGATCCGGACCCGTATTCAGGTGCCGGACGGTTTTCACAAAGTTAGCAGAAAATCCGACCCTTTCATCATATTTCCGTCTAAATTTATCAACAATCCACGGCATCGTCCGTTAATTCATTCCCGCTCAATCTTTTAGATTCCAGAAACAAATCCGGGCCGTCTGAATGTCAGCCGGCCCGAACATATTCGAAAGCACAAGTCCTTCTACATCAGAATATAGCGAAGCAGGAAGAGCACGGCAAGCACCCACATGGTGATGCTGATTTTCTTGAACTTGCCGCAGAAGGCATTTATGACCACGTAAGAAATCATACCGAGAAGGATACCATGAGCTATGCTGTAGGAAAGAGGCATCATCACTGCGGTTATGAAAGCAGGGATAGCCTCCGAATAGTCGCCCCAGTCGATATTGCGGATAGGACTCATCATCATCACGCCCACGATCACGAGCACCGCCCCGGTGGCCGCGCTCGGGATGGCGAGGAAGATCGGAGAGAAGAGGAGAGCGATGGCGAAGCAGGCTGCAATCACGAAGGACGTGAGACCTGTACGTCCGCCTTCAGCCACACCCGAGGCGCTCTCAATGTAGGTGGTGGTGGTGGAAGTGCCGAAGCAGGCACCGGCGGCGGTTGCAACCGCGTCTGCCATAAGAATCTTGCTGATGCCGTCCACATGACCGTCCTTGTCAACCATTCCGGACTTTACCGACACTCCTACGACTGTCCCGATGGTATCAAACATGTCGATGAAGAGGAAGGTGAACACCACAATAAGCATATCCCAGGACAGAATCTGACTCCATTCGAACTTGCAGAAGATTGGCGAGATGGATTCAGGAACGGCGACAATGCCCGTGAACTTGGTGATTCCGAACGGAATGCCGATGACGGCGGTGGCGAGCATACCGATGAGGATACCGCCCTTTACCTTGAGGACCACCAGGATGGATGTCAGAAACAGTCCGATTATGAAAAGAATGCTGGCAGAGCTCTTGAGATCACCGAGGGTGACAAGGGTAGAGCCGTTGTCAACGATGATGCCGGCGTTCTGGAGTCCGATGAAAGCGATGTACAAGCCTATACCGGCACCTATGGCATTCTTCAATGTGACAGGAATCGCATCAACAATCATCTCGCGGACCTTGGTGGCGGAAAGGATGATGAATATGAAGCCTTCGATGAGGATTGCCGTAAGCGCAAACTGCCAGGAGTAACCCATGCCAAGGCATACTGTAAAGACGAAGAATGCGTTCAGTCCCATGCCGGGAGCCAGACCGAAAGGCTTCTTGGCATAGAGGGACATCACAAGGGTGCCCACTATGGCCGCAAGAGCCGTGGCGGTGAACACAGGAGCATTCGGCATGCCTGGAACATTGCTGAAAATGCTTGGATTCACGGCAAGTATGTATGCCATTGTAAGGAATGTGGTCACACCTGCCACGATTTCGGTGCGTACACTGTGCTTCTCAGGATTGAAGCCGAAAGCCTTGGAAAGAAAACCGTTCATTGTTCAATCAGATTATCAGATTAGAAGATCCATTTCGTACCGAGGCAAGGACGGCAGTAGAAGCCATGGCAGCCGGCGAAGTTGTAGCTGAGTTCGATTTCAGTACCGATGTGGAGGTTGTCAACTCCGAAAGTCTTGCCGATGTTGTACCAGAGCTGAGGTTCGGTGAGGAAGATGAACTTGCCCTCCTTCGCTTCCAGAGGGTTCTTGTCACCGTACCAATAAGAAGTGTTCTCGCCCCAGAGATCTGCGAAACCGCTGAAGGTAAGGCCTTCGAGACCAAAGAGGTTCTTCATTCCCCAGACGACGGTGAACTGGAGAGGAACATCGC
>CAZXVE010000136.1:0-2088 GCA_964644125.1 uncultured Muribaculaceae bacterium | reverse complement strand
ATTACAAATCACGTGCTCTGGCCAACTGAGCTACATCGGCGGTATTTCAATGAATGTTCCCTTTCACAAAGGGATTGCAAAGATAGGCATTATTTCTTATTCTCCAAAACTTTTTCAACTATTTTTCCATTAGCCGTGCCATCTCTGAATATATCCGTTCCACATTCAGGCCGCAAAGTTCCCTCTGGCGTGTCACTGCTGCCTGTTTGATGAACATGTCGGGAACCCCGATCCCTTTTACGTCAATGTCCAGCCCGTGCGAGGCTGTGTATTCGCATATTTCACTGAAAAGACCTCCCTTGATGCAGGAATCTTCCAAGGTGATTATGTGCTTGAAACGGTGGATTTCTTCAAGGATGCTGCTGTCGAACGGCTTCAGGAATCGTGCATTGAATATGGCTGGATTCTTTCCTGTCTCCTTTCTCAGTCTCTCAGCAGCCTCCATCGCTTTGTTTACAACCGGACCGAGGGCTATGACCGCCACATCCTTGCCGTCCGTCAGCATCTCTCCTTTGCCGATTGTCATCGGTTCGGGGGATGATCCTTTCCAGTCCCGACCTTCTCCCAAACCGCGCGGATACCTTATTATAAGCGGACCGTCCTTTATTTCCAGTCCCGCGTACAGAAGGTTCTTCAGCTCGATTTCATCTTTAGGCGCGGCGATTATCGTGTTCGGGATGCACCTCAGCGATGCCATGTCGAATACTCCTTGATGTGTCGCTCCGTCTTCTCCCACCAGCCCTGCCCTGTCCAGGCAGAGAACTACATTAAGATGCTGGAGTGCTATGTCGTGCACAATCTCATCGTAGGCTCTTTGCGAAAATGACGAATAGATTGCGCAGTAGGGCTTCATTCCGCCGGCCGCCAGGCCTGCCGCGAAAGTCGCTGCATGCTCTTCGGCAATGCCGACATCGAAGAACCTGTCGGGAAAGCGGGCCGCGAACTCGACCATTCCGCTGCCTGTGGCCATTGCGGGGGTGATTCCTATCACTCTGGAATCTTTTTCGGCCAGTTCGCAGAGCACCTGTCCGAACACATCCTGATAGCGTGAGGCTGAATATTCCTTGATCGGCCTTTCGCCTGTCTGCGGATTGAATTTCCCTGGTGCATGCCATGTCGTCGGATCGGATTCCGCAGGTGCGAAGCCTTTCCCTTTGACTGTGCAGGCGTGGAGTATTTTCGGGCCCTTGATGTTTTTCAGCCTGGCAAGTGTACGTACAACTTCGGTGATGTCATTGCCGTCAATCGGGCCGAAGTACCGGAATCCGAAAGCCTCGAAAAGATCCCCTCCGGATCCTGTGACAAGTCCTGACTTGGCTTTGCGGACGGTCCGCTGGAGCCAAGCCCTTAAACGGCCGGCTCCGAGTTTGTCCCATATGTGAGTCTTTATACGGTTGTATGCCGGGTCCGTGGTCAGTTTCAACAGATAGGAATGCAGGGCTCCTCTGTTGCCGTCGATGGCCATATCGTTGTCATTCAGTACCACAAGCAGGTCGGTGTCCTCTTCTCCGGCATTGTTGAGCCCTTCAAGGGCAAGCCCTCCTGTCATCGCTCCGTCACCGATCAGAGCTACGACTTTTTCACCCTTGCCGTTCAGCCGGGATGCTTCAGCCAGACCCAGTGCGGCCGAGACCGATGTGGAGGCGTGACCTGCACCGAAGGCATCATAGCCGCTTTCATCCCTGTTGGGGAATCCGCTGATGCCGTCCTCCATCCTGTTCTTCCTGAACGCTTCCCTGCGCCCGGTCAGAATCTTGTGTGCATAGGCTTGATGACCAACATCGAATACAATCTTGTCTTTCGGAGTGTCAAACACATAGTGTAGCCCCACAATCAACTCCACGGCACCCAGACTGGAAGCAAGGTGCCCAGGGTTTTCCGCGCAGCATCTTACTATGTAGTCTCTGATTTCCTTGCACAATGGGGCAAGCTCCTTTATGTCCAGCCTCCTCAGATCTTCCGGAGAATTTATATTTCCCAAAATCATGGGGCGAATTTACGACTTTTCCGACAATTTTGTATATTCGCATCTCGATTGAATATTTTTATAAAATTTTAGAATATTCATCGAAAAACAGAATATTATTT
>CAZXVE010000135.1:0-2114 GCA_964644125.1 uncultured Muribaculaceae bacterium | reverse complement strand
TGTCGCTCATTCCATAGTACTGGACCATGTTGTAGGCCATCCTGGTGAGCCTTTCGAGGTCGTTAAGAGCGCCCGTGGCAGGTTCGCCGTTGATAATCTCCTCGGCGACGCGGCCTCCGATGAGGGAACACATCTTGTCCATCAGATAAGACTTGGACAGAATCTTCCTTTCATCCGGAAGATACCAGGTCAGGCCAAGAGCTTCCCCGCGAGGAATAAGGCTGACCTTGAACACAGGGTCCGAGTACGGTAACAGCCATCCAACGGTTGCATGTCCGGCTTCATGGAATGCCGTTGTCCTTTTCTCAGCCGGAGTCATAATGGATCCTTTGCGCTCGAGTCCACCGACTATTCTGTCAACGGCATCAAGAAAGTCTTGGCGATCAATCTCTTTCTTGTTCCTTCTCGCGGCTGTCAATGCGGCTTCATTGCACACGTTGGCTATGTCGGCTCCGGAAAATCCAGGGGTGTGCTGAGCCATGAACCCGAGATCGAATTCTTTTGAAATCTTAAGGTTTCGCGTGTGGACTTTGAATATTTCCTCCCTTTCCTTAAGTTCCGGAAGATCGACATGAATCTGACGGTCGAAACGTCCTGCTCTCAAGAGCGCCTTGTCAAGAATGTCTGCTCTGTTTGTGGCGGCAAGGATAATCACTCCGGAATTTGTGTCAAATCCGTCCATCTCCGTGAGAAGCTGGTTGAGAGTATTTTCACGCTCATCATTTGAAGAGAACCCGACGTTTTTCCCTCTTGCTCTTCCAACCGCATCAATCTCATCGATGAAAACTATGCATGGAGCTTTCTCTTTTGCCTGGCGGAACAGATCTCTTACTCTTGAAGCACCGACTCCAACGAACATTTCCACGAAGTCGGAACCGGAGATGGAGAAGAAAGGTACATTGGCTTCTCCTGCCACGGCTTTTGCCAGCAATGTTTTACCTGTACCCGGAGGGCCGACAAGCAATGCTCCCTTGGGTATTTTCCCTCCAAGCGCAGTGTATTTCTGAGGGTTTCTCAGAAAATCCACAATCTCCATGACTTCCTCTTTTGCTCCGTAAAGGCCGGCAACATCCTTGAAGGTTACGTTGACCTTTTCCTTGTCTGCCAGTTTCCCGGTGGATTTGCCTACATTGAATACGCCTCCCGGACCACCTGAACCGCCGCCCATGTTTCTGTTGAAGCCGCGGAACATCCAGATCCACATTACGATAAGAAGAACCGGGAAGATTATCCATTCAAGGACATTGGACCACATCCTGCTATCGTTGGTCACTACAATCTTGACCTGGTCTTCCCCAGGACCCAGTTTGGCGTTAAGGTCTCCGAATTCTTTCTCTGCATCGAACTTGTCGGATACAAGGAATATGAAGTGAGGTGAACTTGGGGGGACCTTGCCTCCGAACTTGTCAGCATATTTGGCTATCCTGTCCGACCGTACGGTAATGTTCCCCTTGAAATCGTTCCTTACATAGTCAATTTCCTTGATGTCCCCTTTCAGGAACATCTCCTGGACTTCCGCCCATTCGATTTTTTGAGGGTTCGCCCCGCTGTTGTTGAAAAGCAACCATCCGATTCCAAGAATGAGAATCAGGTACAGCCATGAGAAATTGAATCTCACGCGGATTACTTTTCTTTTTGGATCATTGCCGTTTGGCATGTTTGGATTATTCGGCATCTGTTTCTGTCTTTTTAGTTTTAGGAATGCGTCTTTCCTTGTATTCCTTGTGCGGTGCATCGGCCCAAAGATCCTCAAGACGGTAGAACTGGCGGTACTCTGTCAGGAAAATGTGGGCGACAATGTCACCGTAATCAAGAATGATCCAGAAATTATTCTCCATACCTTGTGTGCGCAGAGGTTTTCTTCCCACCTCGCGCATCTTGTCCATGACATTGTCCGCAATAGCGTTGACATTCGTGGTGGAATCAGCATTGCAGATCATGAAATGGTCCGTGATGGCAGTTCCAAGCGGTCTGAGGTCTATGTCAATGACGTTTTGCGCCTTCTTGTCGAGCATAGCGTCAGCCATAACCCGCAAATCGTGTGTTATCATATTGTGAAAGTTTTATATTTTTGCATTAAATATACAAATATACGACAAATTCCGAACCAATGA
>CAZXVE010000134.1:0-2121 GCA_964644125.1 uncultured Muribaculaceae bacterium | reverse complement strand
TTTGATTTCTCTTGCCATAAAGCTGTCTTTTAAAGATCAACAATCAACTTACAAACCTTAGATTTGCAGGGTGGTTCACTGCCTCAAGATTCGTATCGCAAATATACTCATTTTTAATTTTTTGAGGTGGGGGGAATTTTGAGTATCTTTGTGGGTTATGGAAAAAAAGTTTCTGATAGTTCTGGCCACTATCGTGGTTTTACTCTCCCTGACAGGCTGCGATTTCTTCCGCAGATTGGCCGGGAGGCCTGACTCTGAATGGATTGAGGCTAAGGCCGAAGCTATCAGGCTTGAGGAGGAAGCAATCCGCGCCCGCCAGGATTCACTGGATAAAGTCGTAAAGTCTGTTTCAGATTCGCTTGCCGAAGCCGATTCGGTCCGCAATGCCAATCATCGTTATCGTTTCTGCATTATCCTGGGGTCTTTCTCGAACAAGGAAAACGCCGAGCGATATGTGGAGGAAATAGCGGCTGAAGGGTACAAGGGAGTGCTGCTCGCTTTCAGAAACAGCACTGCAGTGGGTGTTTGTCAGACTGATGACGAGGCTCAGGCCAAAAAATCCTTGGAAGAACTGCAAAGGCAGGATTTTTGTCCCAAGGGTGCATGGATTTTGGAAAGAAAGTAGTGATGAAAAGAAAAATCATGATCGTTTCGGCCATCTGTGCCATCTTCATCGGAATCAGCCCTGCTTCCGCTCAGTTCAAGAGTCGCGCTTCCTACACTGATCTGAACGACAGTGAGACGGTCCGTGCTTTTAAGGAACATGTCTCGACAATCTCTGCGGCAGTGATGGAAGGACGCAAACCCGGTTCCGAAGGAGAAAGGATGACAGCAGAATATGTCACCGAAGTGTTTAAGGAATATGGTGTTGATGTGTTGTCCGGAGTTGATGGCGAGGTGTTCGGCATCCGTCAGGAAAATGGTGACACCCTTACGTCGCGCAATGTCGTCGCCTTTATTCAAGGTGGAGACAAAGCCTTGAGAAACAAGTATATAGTCATTGGTGCGAGGATGGACAATCTTGGCACTGACACCATGATGATAGATGGACGTACCGTCGAACGGACATATTACGGTGCCAACGGCAATGCCTCCGGCGTCGCGATGATGCTCGAACTTGCGCGGATGCTCCAGACCAACAGCCAGCTGCTTGGACGTTCTGTACTCTTTGTGGCATTCGGCGCATCAAGGCAGACATATGCCGGATCCTGGTATTTCCTCAACAGAGCGTTCCAGGATGTGGCGGACATAGATGCGATGATAAATCTGGACATGGTCGGCACGGGAGGCGACGGGTTCTATGCCTACACATCTTCCAATGCTGACATGAATGCGATCGTCGAATCCATGGCCGGACAGCTTCAACCGGTTCTTCCGACCCTAACGGCGCAGGAACCTTATCCATCTGACCACAGGGCATTCTATGACAAGGAGATTCCTTCAATCTTCTTCACTACCGGACATTATCCGGAATATGGTACGGAGCGTGACACGCAGTCAATCATTGACTATGACGCGATGGAAAGGGAACTTGAATATGTGTACAACTATTCCGTGGCTCTGATCAACGGCCCCAAGCCGATATTCAATCCTTCGGATCTGTCCGGGCTGACTGACTCCAAGGATAAGGATGCGGTGATTCCTTATTATGATTGCGACTCACGCCCATCGTTCCTTGGCAGCCGTGATCCGAGGGTGTTCCTTGAAAAATGGGTCTATACCTACATGAAATATCCTAAGGAAGCCATGAAAGAAGGTATTCAGGGCCGGGTCCTCGTGGATTTCGAAATCGATGAAAAAGGCAAGGTCCGTGATGTGAAGGTTCTCAAGGGTGTGGACCCTCTTCTTGATGAGGAGGCTGTCCGGATAATCAGCGCATCACCGGAATGGAAACCAGGCTGGCTGCTCGGCAAGAAAGTAAAGTCCAGAATGTCTCTGTATGTAGAGTTCCGGCTTGAGAAGAAAGGTAGTTTCGGATTTAAAAAGTAAGATTATCAGTAAAATATGACAATATAATGGAGTACGATTTCAGGAAAATTGAGAAAAAGTGGCAGACCTACTGGGCAGAGAACGGCACGTTCAAGACCAGGGAGGATGCTTCCAAACCTAAGTACTATGTTC
>CAZXVE010000133.1:0-2163 GCA_964644125.1 uncultured Muribaculaceae bacterium | reverse complement strand
CTATGAGTTCGTCAGGGCTGAGAGGCACGGCCATGTCCACTCTCCAGAGTTCCCATTCCATCCAGGCTCCCCTGTAGAGCCAGATCGTGGTGTCGTCGAGCCAGCCGTTGCCTTCCTCCTTAAGCTGCTCGATGGCTTCCAGAGCCGCTTCCGTGCAGACTCTGTGGGTGCCGTGGGGATCGGCCAGATCACCGGCCATGTAGATCTGGTCAGGATGGATCCGGACAATCAGTTCCTTGATTATGTCAAGGTCTTTCTGGGTGCGGGGAAGTTTCTTTACTCCTCCGGACTCATAGAAAGGAAGGTTCAGGAAGTGGACGTTGGTGTTGTCGTTCAGTCCGAAACTTCTGTCAGCACCGCGGGCTTCGCTGCGGCGGATGGCCGCCTTGATGGCCAGAAGTTCTTTAGGCTCAGGCTCTCCCGGCTTCTTGGAGTCGATGATCTTTTTCACTTCATCGAATTTGTCCGCAAGTCCAAGCTGGTAGGCCGCGTCCATATGCTGGAGTACGACGTCATCGTGGACTGCGAGGTCTCCTGAGGTCTCATAGGCGACATGTACGTCATGCCCCTGATGTACGAGGCGTATGAAAGTACCGCCCATGGAGATGACGTCATCGTCCGGATGCGGCGAGAAGATAAGGATTTTCTTTGGGAACGGAGTCGATTTGACAGGTCTTGTGGAGTCGTCGGCGTTCGGCTTTCCTCCCGGCCATCCGGAGATGGTGTGCTGGAAGTCGTTGAACACTTTGATGTTGATTTTGTCAAACGGCCCGTAAAGTTCGATGAGATCTCCGAGAAAATTCTCAAGGTAATCCTGCTGCGTCAGTTTGAGGATAGGCTTGTGTACTTTCTGGCAGAGCCAGACGACGGCCTTCCGGATCAATTTCTGAGTCCAGTTGCATGGCCCTACCATCCAAGGGGCTACCGACCTTGTCAGAAGTGACGCTGACATCTCGTCTGTGTAAAAAGAGATGTTGTCGTGGAACTGGAGCCAGGTGGCCGGGCATGATGGGTCTATCCCTCCCTCCACGATTCTCCTGACTACTGCAGCCTTGTCTTCGCCCCAGGCCATGAGAATGATCCTGCGGGCGCTCATCATCGTGCCTATGCCCATTGTGATGGCCGTCTTCGGTGTGACGGAGATGTCACCGTTGAAGTTATGTGCCTGCCTTTTTCTGGACTGATAGGAAAGAGGTACCGTTCTGGTGTGGCTTTTTTCTGAAGATCCGGCTTCGTTGAATCCTACCTGACCGCCTTCGCCTACACCGATCACAAGCAGGTCCAAACCTCTGGCAATCTTGTCAAATTCGGCGCAGTAGTTTGAAATCTGCTCCTTCGGAACAGATCCGTCGGGAATATGCACGTTCTCTTTCTTTACATTGACCTGGTCCAGGAACTCGGAGTGAAGCCTGTGGTTGCGGCTCTGAACCGAACTGCTGGAGCAAGGATAATATTCATCGATTGAGAACACCTCGACGTTGGCGAAGGAGACTTTGCCTTCCTTGAACTGTCTTGTGAGGTTGTTGTAGAGTGAAACTGGGGTCTTTCCGGTGGTCAGTCCAAGCTTGAAGGTGCGTGGAAGGGCTGCCTTCTCGTGGTCGCCGATGGCCTTGACGATAATGTCAGCCACGCAGTCGCTGCCTATGGCAGCATCATCAAAAATCTCGGTGGAAATCTTCTCGTAGGAGTGGAGAATGCCTTTCGGCAGGTTCTCTTCAATCAGTCCACCGTCCTTTGGTAAAGAAAAGTGCTTCATTTTTTTGAGCTTGTGATTTCGTTTTTTGTGTGATATATTTCGTTGCCCCAAAACTGCCGTGAAAGGATTCCTCCCCGAAATATGATTCCTTTCGGAAGCACAATTTCTTTTTTGGAAGCCATTTCCGGCTGGCTCGCAGGCGTGAAGCTCTATGTCCTTTCCCGCGATTTTACGGCCGCGGGAAGGCCGTCCGGTCATTGGACCAGATGTCCGGCTGCTTGCCGGAGCCGCATTTCCGCTGCAATTCCGATGCCGCAGCGGGATGTCCGGCATCCTGTGGTTCCGAAGCCGGGGAGTGGAATATTCCCGGCAGGAATCCCTGCGGTTCCGACGTTATCCCTACAGTTTGGATGCCGCTATGCTGAAGGTGTCACCGTGCTCCAGGTCGCCATATTCAAGACCCCTCT
>CAZXVE010000132.1:0-2250 GCA_964644125.1 uncultured Muribaculaceae bacterium | reverse complement strand
TGCGGGACATCAGACGGCCTGCGATGCAGACCTCCTGGAAGTTGCCCTTCTCCGGATCGAAACCGGCTTCAATCTCCTTTGCGGTCGCATTGACCGGATACAAAGGTGCCGGATAGGGGTCGATGCCCAGTTCCCTTAACTTTGCGAGAGATTCTCTTCTGATTCTTTCCTGTTCGCTGAGTTCTATGTTTGCCATATCAGTAATGTTTTTATATTCTCTTGATTCCGCAGCCTTGCGGTCGTCCGGACTCTGCCTGTTCAGGATTGTGCAAGCCATGATAAGCAATGCCCGTTACTTGCAAAAATACTACTTTTAATTCACATTCTGAAATTAAATCCTTACCTTTGTGTATTATGGGAAAAGAGCGCAAATGGATTCTGAAGGAGCCGGCTGACCCGGAGAAAGTGGGAAGACTTTCCGCTGAGTTGGGTATTGACCGGGTTCTTGTCGATTTGCTCGTCAAAAGAGGAGTCGAGACTTTCGAACAGGCTCGCTCGTTCTTCCGCCCAAGCCTCAACGACCTTCACGATCCTTTCCTAATGAAGGATATGGACATCGCCGTTGAAAGGGTACGCAAAGCCATCACCAGCGAGGAGAAGATCCTGGTCTACGGCGATTACGATGTGGACGGGACTACCGCTGTTTCGCTGGTATATTCATTTCTCCGCAGATATTCCTCCAAAGTCGATTTTTACATTCCTGACCGTTATGATGAAGGTTACGGAGTGTCCTACAAGGGTATAGACTGGGCCGGAGACAACGGCTTCGGACTGATCATCACTTTGGACTGCGGCATCAAGGCCAACGAGAAAGTTGAATATGCGGCGGCGAAGGGGATTGACGTGATCATTTGCGACCATCATCTTCCTGAAGACACGCTCCCGCCGGCAGTGGCTGTCCTTGACCCGAAGAGGGAGGATGACACATATCCGTTTGACGATCTCAGCGGTTGTGGAGTGGGCTTCAAGCTTGTGCAGGCATATTCGCAGAAATATGGTATTCCGTTCGAAACTTTGATTCCGCTGCTGGATCTGCTGGTGGTCAGCATTGCTGCGGATCTCGTGACGATGGTGGGGGAGAACAGGGTTCTGGCCCACTTCGGCTTGAAACAGCTGAACGAAAATCCGCGCAAGGGCCTTCATGCCATGGCAACCCTCTCAAAACTTGAACCTGGGCATCTGACGATAGATGACATCGTGTTCAAGATAGGTCCGAGAATCAATGCAGCCGGAAGAATGGAAACAGGACGCCTTGCCGTTGAACTTCTGACCGCATCTGACGATCACATCGCCGCCATAATCGGTGAAAAGATCAATGACAACAACAACGAGCGCAAGAGCATAGACCGGGAGATCACGCAGGAGGCTCTTGAAATGGTCCAGAACGGTACAGCCCTTTCTACCGATGCCGCTACGATTGTTTACAATCCGACATGGAACAAGGGTGTGGTCGGGATTGTGGCCTCCCGTCTTGTGGAGGCGTTCTACAAGCCGACAATCGTACTGACGAAATCCAACGGTTTCATCACCGGCTCTGCGCGAAGTGTGGCCGGCTTCGATCTCTACGAGGCAATCGAGAGTTGTGCGGACTTGCTCGAGAATTTCGGCGGTCATGTCTATGCCGCCGGTCTCACTCTCAAGGAAAGCAATCTGAATGAATTTGTCAGAAGGATCGACAAGTTTATAGCCGGAACCATAACCGAGGAGATGCTGACTCCGATGACTGAAATAGATGCCAAACTGGAATTCAGCCAGATTACTCCGAAGTTCTTCCGTCTTCTTAAACAGTTCCAGCCTTTCGGCCCCGGTAACGGCAACCCGGTTTTCCTTACGGAAAATGTCTCTGATGGAGGTAACGGAAGGAAGGTGGGAGCCGGCGGAGTGCACATGAAACTGGATCTCATCGATGAAAAACAGCCGTTTCACCAGATTCCTGCCATAGCCTTCAACATGGCTGAATTCTATGACTACATCAAGGCAGGCAATCCGTTTGACATCTGCTACTCGATTGTCGAGAACTATTACCGCGGCAACACCACTCTCCAGCTCCGCATCAAGGACATCAAGGAGCGCGAGGAGTTTATTTAACGAATATGAGACAGCTGTTACTTTCGCTGGCGGTCCTTCTGACTTTGCCGGCATTCATTTCCGAAGCACAGGTCAAGGACTGTACCTACCATGTGGCCGCCTATGTCTGGCCGTCCTGCCACAACGACCCGCGCGGGCAGGAGGTTCTCTGGCCCGAGGGCA
>CAZXVE010000131.1:0-2373 GCA_964644125.1 uncultured Muribaculaceae bacterium | reverse complement strand
ACGGGTAGTGCGTGCATCCCAGCACGATTCTGTCGGCCCCGGCCTCGAGCAGGGGCATGAGGCTTTCCTTCACTGTCCTCTCGGCCTCCGGCCCATCGAGAATCCCGTTCTCCACAAGTTCGACGAATCCCTGTCCCACATGCTCGACAATCTTGACGTTGTCCTCATAGATCCCTTTTGTGGTCAGGTACTTCGAGCCTTTGAGAGTGCCGGCTGTGGCCAGCACTCCGATCACCCCTGTCCTGGAGCTCAGGGCGGCCGGTTTCACCGCCGGCTCCATCCCGATGAATCTGACAGGATATTCATTTCTCAATGTGGAGATCGCCGCCGCCGTCGCCGTGTTGCAGGCCACGACGATGATTCCGGCACCGCGCGAGAGGAGATATTCAGTTATCCTTCTGCCTCGGTTGCGGATGAACTCCGGTGTTTTTTCACCATAAGGGCAGTTGGCATTGTCGGCATAATAGATGAAACTTTCCCCCGGAAGAACCCGAAGAATCTCCCGCAGTACGGACAATCCGCCACAACCTGAATCAAAAATGCCGATCATTGTTGAAAAATGACTTTTGCAGTACAAAGATACAAATAATGATTATATTTGTTTCCTGCACTAAGGGAGCATATTGCGGCTCCGGTAAACAAACGTTTGAAATGTGCGTGCAATCTTTCAGGATTGCGTAATCAATCGGTTCAGGAATATGATTGCGAAGAATCTATATTGTTATGTTGTGCTTTGGGCCGTGTTGTTGTCCGGGCTGGCAGCGTGTGAGAAGACAAAAGTAGAAAATGACAAGGAAGCGCCTGCACCGGAAGTGGCGAAGGCCGATCAGTATGCGATGGATGTCCTGGGATCGTACTATCTTTGGAACGAAGAAGTCGAAAAGGATCTGGCAAAACTGGACCCGGACACGTGCACGGAACCCATTGAGGTGGTGCAGAGCATCCGTTACCATGAGAACGGCAAGGAAGTGGACAAGTGGACGGCCCTTACAGATAACTTGGAGTCGTACTCGAACTCGGTTCAGGGGCTGGGCCTTACCTATGGTTACAATCTGCAGGCCGGACGGATAGGCAACCGGGATGGAGAGTATTTTCTTGTCGTCACCTACGTCTGCAAGGATGGTCCGGCCCAGAAGGCCGGGCTCAAGCGCGGAGATGTCTTCATTACTCTTGATGGCAAGAGAATCACCATGGACAACATTTACGATGCTTTCAACACTTCTTCGATACGCCTTGGCGTTACGAGCGTAACTGACGGAACCATCGGGACGGATGTGAGGAAGGTGGAGCTTGAAGCTGTGGACATGTACGAGGACCCGGTTCTTGTAACAAACACATTCGATGTCAATGGAAAGAAGGTAGGCTATCTGGCCTACACGGCATTCGATCTGAAATCTTCGCAGTCACTGCCTGATGTGTTCAGAGATTTCAAGTCCGGGAATATCGATGAACTCATCATCGACTTGAGGTACAATGGCGGAGGCTACGCCTTCACGGAGAATGTGCTGGCTTCGATGATCGCTCCGCCGGCCAATGTGCAGGCTGGGGACATATTCCAGACTGAGGTTTACAACTCCATCCTTACTGCTGCCTGGAAGAGGCAGGGGGATGACACCAACACCTATTTTTCGACGAAGCACACGCTCAGCAGTCAGGCTGTGGAAGTGGATGTTTCGGATGCCAATCCTGGCGTGGACAAGGTGTATGCCATTGTGACCGGGGGCACGGCTTCCGCGTCTGAAGGGTTGATTGTAGGATTGAGTCCGTACATGGATGTGGTGCTTGTCGGTCAGCAGACCTACGGCAAGTACTGCGCCGGAATCCTGCTTTCCCCGGGGGACTTCTACGACAGCAGGTATGACTACTCCTTGATTGAAGATTGGGGAATGTACGTGATGATCAGTAAATTCGCTGACCGGGACGGGAACAATGCCTCCATACCGGATGGTATTCCGGTGGATGTTCAGGTAAAGGACAATCCGTTCGATGGTTGTCAGCTTGGCGATGAAAACGAGACGATGCTCCGCGCCGCCCTTCAGGCTGCCGGGAAGACCTATCCGCAGGCCGCATCGCTTCCGCAGGCCGCTTCCCGCAACCTTTATGTTGTACCTCTGGAGCACGGTGTTCCGAGAGGTATCCTCATCAAGACCGATGTCCCGACGTTAAAGTGAATTCTTCCACTGTGCATCCGTCCTTCAGAAGCCTCCGCATTATCCTTGGGCGCAATATGATAATGGCGCGTTGCAGGGAATCATTCTTTATGGTCCAAGCATTCCGGAAAAGATGCGAAAGCGGGAGAAATTAGTTAACTTTGTAGAATGTTAATTTAAAATGGAGAGCAGATGATACTCAAAGACCAGATCGAAGCTCTGC
>CAZXVE010000130.1:0-2377 GCA_964644125.1 uncultured Muribaculaceae bacterium | reverse complement strand
GGCTTGTCTATCTGAAAGGCAGCACGTTCATCGACATGGTCCCGCAGTTCCTGACGCTTTGCGGCTTCGCTCTCGTCTTCGGCCTCTGCGCCGTCGTCACCTACAGGAAGTCCAGTTAAAAGAGTGTTGGCGAAAAGTTTGTTATTATGAAACAGATTAGCGATATTTGGAGAAAGTATCTTTTCGCCAATCATGAAAATGAGCAGAAACAGCGGATGGCTTATACACGTAGCAATCTGGGCGGTGATTCTGGCATTGCCGTTCTTCTCACCACAACCGGGGAGAGCGCTTCACGGCGGTCTTGACTACTCCCGCTTTCTGCCTGTCATCATCTCGTTTGTCATCGTTTTCTACACGAATTACCTGTTTCTTATAAAGCACTTTCTGTCCAACAAGAGATTCGGAGGGTTCATCTTCTGGAATGTCCTGCTGATTGCCAAGGCAAGCGTTGCCGTCCACCTCTTTTTCAGATATGCAGTGCCTCACGATGTTGCACCTCCTCCGCACTCCACTCTTGACACAATCAGTTTTTCAGTGCGCAACACGGTTATCTACATGGCCATAGTAGGAATCGCAGTGGCCGTGAAAATGACTGCGGAATGGTACAAAAACGAGGCGCAGCGCAAGGAAATCGAAAAGAATCAGGCAGAGGCCGAGTTGGCGAACCTGAAGAATCAGGTCAATCCGCATTTTCTCTTCAACACGCTCAACAACATTTATTCGCTGATCCAAATTGATCCGGTTAAAGCTCAGGAGGCCGTCCACGACCTCAGCGGGATGTTGCGCTATGTCCTTTACGAAAGCCAGAAAGACTCCGTTCCACTTACAAAAGAATGCAAATTCCTCAAGGAATACATCAAACTGATGAGTGCCCGCCTGTCTTCAGGGGTTAGATTGGAAGTTGATCTTCAGGACACCGCATCTGACAGACAGATAGCTCCACTGCTCTTCATCCCGCTAGTGGAAAACGCTTTCAAGCACGGCATCAGTGACACGGAAGATTCTTTCATCAGAATCGAACTCAACGAAAAGGACGAGTATGTCATCTGCCTTGTGGAAAACAGCTGTTTTCCAAAGGACGACACGGACAGGAGCGGATCAGGTATAGGAATAATCAATCTTAAACGCAGGCTGGACCTTCTTTACCCGGGAGCATATTCATTTGAATATGGAAGGGTGCAGAGTGTTTATCGCTCCCTGCTGCGAATAAAGACCGACAAATGAACACAATCAGTTGCATAATTGTGGACGATGAACCGCTGGCCGTCAAGCTGATGGAGACCTATGTCTCAAAGACTCCGTTTCTATCTCTGCTGGGAAGTTTCACCAGCGGGACTGCTGCATATTCATTTCTTCAGAACAATCCGGTTGATCTTTTGTTCTGCGACATCCAGATGCCTAAACTAAGCGGAATGGAACTCTCGAAAATGCTTCCGGAAAAAACCAGAATCATCTTCACGACAGCTTTCAGTGAATATGCCGTTGAAGGCTTCCGCGTCAGAGCGCTGGACTATCTGCTCAAGCCTGTTTCCTATGATGACTTCCTTTCGGCAGCAATAAAGGCAAAGGAGTTTTTTGAAACGGCCGAGGCAAGCAAAGGACGGAAAATCAAAAGCATCTTCGTAAAGACAGAGTTCAGACTCCAACAGATAGATTTGGACAAAATCACTTATATCGAAGGTCTGAAAGACTATGTGAAGATCCATCTCAACGACGGCTCGTCACCTGTCCTGTCGCTCATGCGTCTGAAAACCCTGGAGGACACACTTCCCGGAGACGATTTTGTACGCATCCACAGATCCTTCATCATACGTCTGGAATGCATCGAAGCCATAGAACGGAACCATATCCTGATAGGTTCCGACCGCATTCCGATCGGTGAAACATATCAGGAAGCACTGTTCAAATCCATCTCAGGCACAGCCCTGATGCCGAAATAACAGAAACAGATCCGTTCAATGGCAAGATGTCCTGCTGAGGACTTCCTCAGCAGGACATGCTCCTTAATTCCCACTATTCCCGAAACCTTGCGGCAAATTGCGGATGTTTATGTCCCGCTGAGGGAACGGAATCTCTATGTTATTATCATTCAACGCATTGTAGATAAGTTCGTTGGCCGCAGCGATGTAGCCTGTGCGCTGCTCGACAAGCACATACTGTTTTACGACAAGATCCACGCTGTTGTCACCGAAACCGTTCAGCACAACCTGCACGCCGTACTTTGGGTCGATGACCTGGCGGCCGAACTTGTCAGGCTTCTGGAGCGAAGCCAGGGCCTTGACTATCACCCTTCTGGCGACCTTGACATCGGTGCCGTAAGCCACTCCGACAGGCAGCCCGAGATATTCATAAGAATGGTTGCGCGTGAGGTTCTTGA
>CAZXVE010000129.1:0-2409 GCA_964644125.1 uncultured Muribaculaceae bacterium | reverse complement strand
GCTGAACGCCGAGGATCAGGCGGCAGGGCTGAGGGTCAACGACCCGAACAACCCGGGACGCACCTACCTCAGCGGCAAAGGATTGTCCTATCCGGTCATCCTTTCCGGCAAGGAGGCCAGCCAACTGGCCGAAGTGAGGGCGGAATCCAATGCTCAGGTCGAAAGGATGTGCGCCAAACTGAACGCCCATCTGGATGCAGTCAAGGCCGGTTTCAGCATCGATTTCGGCAAGGTCGTCAGCGAACTGACCAAAGGTTCGGTGCGTGAGCGCCACCTCGCCAAAGCCCTGAGAATGGCCGTTGATGCCAAATATGCCACAGTCGCAGAAAGGCTTTCTGCCTATGAAAACATCTTCGGAGGCAAGCCGCTGAAGGCAGAGCCCGAGAACGTGGCCGCTGTGGAGAACGAGATCAGGAGCAAACTTCTCAAATCCGGAGGTGCTGCTTTCGTACCAGAAGATCCGAAGGCCTTCCTGCCGATGCAGACCGTCTGCGACATCATCACCGCAGCCGGCGGAATCCCTACTTACCCGTTCCTTGCCGATGATGCGAAGGGTTGCTTCACCGACTTCGAAGGCGACCTCCAGAAAGCCGCCGACACCCTCAAGAAGCGCGGAATCAAATCTGTAGAGTTCATCACAACCCGCAACACGACTGCCGTGCTTGAAGAATATTCAGACTACCTCCAGGATGAGGGATTCATCGTTACCTTCGGTTCGGAACACAACACTCCGGCAATGGAACCGATCAAGCTGCGTACCCGCGACTGCGCCGAAGGGCTAAGCGAAAAACTCCGTGCGACCAATTACCGCGGAGTCTGCGCCGTGGCGGCACATCAGGCGGGACTCGACTCAATGGACGCCGGTGACGAACTGATTCAGAAAGCCATTGAGCTTTAAGAACATGACACAACACATAACTGATACACAAATGAAAGAGATTGAAGAGCTTATCGAAGTCTCCCGCAAATTCGGGCAGGACTCGGAATTCGTGATTGCAGGAGGCGGCAACACCTCCTATAAGAATGAGGAAAAACTTTGGGTGAAGGCCAGCGGACACGCACTCGCAACGATCACCGAGGACGGTTTCGCCGTCCTTGACAGGACTCTTCTCAACCAGATGGGCGAGAAGGCGTACAGCGAAGACACCGCGCTCCGCGAGGAGCAGGTCAAGAACGACCTTGCTGCCGCCTGCATTACAAAGGACAGAAGGCCATCCGTAGAAACATCCCTGCACAACTGCATGGGATTCTCTTTCGTGGTGCATCTCCACCCTACCCTTGTCAACGGCCTGATGTGCTCGGCAAATGCTGCAGAAGCATGCAAGGAACTATTCCCGGAAGCTCTCTACATTGAATATACCGACCCGGGCTACACGCTTTTCAAAAAAGTCTATGACCGCATCCAGGCCTACAGGACAGCCAACGGCAAAGAACCGCAGGTAATCTTCCTCCAGAACCACGGAATTTTCGTAGGCGGAAACACAACGTCGGAAATTGAAGGAATATATTCAGAGATAATCGGCAAACTCAAGTCCAAGGTCGCCGCTCTTCCTGAAGGCGAGACCGCCGCAAGTGAAACCGTCACAGACGTGATTCCGGCCATCAGGCAGATGCTCTCCCGCTCCGGAAGAGGGCTGAAAACTCTGAAGGTCAGCAAGAACGCACTTGTGGATCATTTCCTTGAAGGCAACTCCGCAGCAGTTGCAAAGCCGTTCACTCCGGACATCATCGTTTACTGCAAGAGCGAGTACATATTCATAGATGCCGAAAGCGACGAGGAGATTCTCAAGGAAGCGGAAACCCGCATCGAGGCTTTTGCGGCCGAGAAGGGTTACACCCCTAAAGTACTGCTCATCAAAGGTATCGGTCTGGTAGCCGTTGGAGACAGCGCAAAGAACGCCCAGATCATCACAGATGTGTTCACCGATGCGATGAAGATCGCCTTCTACGCACAGAGCTTCGGAGGAGAACATCCGATGGAGCAAGCCTGGATCAATTTCATCGACAACTGGGAGGTTGAGAACTACCGCCGCAAGGTGGCCGCGACCGCGTCAAAGGGCCGTGTCGAGGGCAAGACGATCATCGTGACAGGCGCCGCGCAGGGTTTCGGAGAGGGCATCGCCCGCGAACTGATGGCCCAGGGAGCCAACATCGTGGTCGCCGACCTCAACGAAGTGACCGGAGAAAAGACCGCCGCAAGCTTCAACGAAAAGGCCGGAGCGAACAAGGCGATATTCGTAAAGACAAATGTCGCTGATCTCGGAAGTCTCCAGAACCTGATGAAGACAACCGTGATGAATTTCGGTGCACTTGACGCATTCGTAAGCAACGCGGGCGTGGTCCGCGCAGGAGGCCTTGACGTGATGACCCCTGAGAACTTCGAGTTCGTCACCAAGATCAACTACGAGG
>CAZXVE010000128.1:0-2461 GCA_964644125.1 uncultured Muribaculaceae bacterium | reverse complement strand
ATTATATGGTCACGGGAGGTTACGACCCGGCCTACGGCGCGCGTCCTATCAAGAGACTGATGCAGAGGGAACTGGTCAACCAGCTGGCCAAGGAGATCCTCGCCGGCACGGTCCACAAGGACTCCACCATTGAGGTTGACGCAGTCGGTGGTCAGATAGTCCTCAGGAACGCATAGTTTCCCAGGCATAACATAATAAAAAAAGCGGACAGAAATGCCCGCTTTCTTTATTTCACGAACTCGATCTCGCGGAGGATCCGCTTCATTCCGGCGTACTTGTCGAGGACCCACATGACATAGCGGATGTCCGTGTTGATGCATTTGTTGTAGCTCTGCGTGTAGGAAGCATCGCTGGCGAGCGATTCGCGGTTGCCGTCGAAGGCCAGACCGATGAGCTCGCCTTCTGCGTTCAGTACGGGGCTGCCGGAATTGCCGCCCGTGATGTCATTGTCGGTCATGAAATCAACGATCATTGAGCGTTTCCCGTTCAGCCTGCATCCCCATTTGCCCCATATGCCTTTCTCCAGAAGAGCTTTTTGCCTGTCGTCCAGGGCATAGTCGTGTTCATCGGGATTGTGCTTCTCAAGGATTCCTTTCGGTGTAGTGTACCAGTCGTACCATATTCCATCGTTGGGCTGCAATCCTCCGACTGTTCCGTAGGAGATTCTCATCGTGGAATTTGCATCCGGATACTGGGGTATGTTCTTGTGGAGCCTCATCCAATAGAGAGCTCTTTCATATTCCTTCTCAAGTTTGGCTGCCTGCTGCCGTTTTTCCATGTGGTTGTCCTTGTTGTTGAACGTCGTTACTGGAGTATCTGCGAAAAACCTCCTGAGCGGGTCGTTTTTTATCTCTTCAATGGAGGCTGCGTCATCGATTCTGGATCTGGAAGAAACGATGCTTCTGTTCCAGAGATAATCTGCCATGGCTTCATAGTCATTGCCGAAACGGTCGAGCATCTTCATCTGGTACTTGCCGAAGTAGGAAATTTCAAGATGGGTGAAATACTCTTTGCATGCTGTCTTCAGAAGTTCCTTCTCAACTCTTGGATCAGTGTCATCAAGTCCTTTGTGCAGGACTTCCTTTGCTGTTTCCAGTGAGGATGAATTCCCTGCACGCAACAGATATCGGCCGATGAATGTGCCTCTGAACATGGTCTCGCGGAAATAAACCTTGTCCCTCTCGATCTTTTCTGTCTCTGAATATGCCTTCTTCAGATCCGGAATCAGGTCCTCCCACATCGCTCTGCGGTTAGGTGCCGCATTGATCCATTTATGGAGTTCCTTTTCCTGAACGACCTTCTCATCCTTGACCCAGAACCGCTTGAAGCATTCGACCATCCCGGCGTTGTTTTCCTGGACATTGCTCAAAGAGAAGAACCAGTCGGAGTATTTCATTCTGACATCACTGTCGCGGTCCATCCAGTCGCCGATGACCTTCATCTGTTCAGCCATGATCTGACTTGAAACAGGCAGATTCACCCTTTCCTGAAAGTCGACCTCCGCTGAAGATGCGTATCTGTCCGTTTTCCCCGGATAGCCGATGACCATTGCGAACGATCCTTGATCGCATCCGGAAAGGGACACCTTGAGGCTCTTTTCCCGTGTGACCGGAATCCCGTTCTCATAGATTCTGTAGATTGCGAAATCGCAGTTGTGTCTTGGCCATGTCCAGTTGTCCTTGTTGCCTCCGAAGTAGCCTATGCTCAAAGGCGGTGCGGCCACGAGTCTCAGGTCGGTGTAGACCTTGTAAACTGACATGTAGTACTTCTCACCTGACCACATGCTGCTGAGTATGCACTCGAGCCCTGTCGCCTTGCTGTACCTGTTTTCCATTATGGAGCTGATCTTTCTGCTTCCTGACGGCTTGCCGGCCGCACGCATCTCTTTGGTCAGCCCCTTGACCTCCTCGGTAACATCCAGAACTTTCTTAAGGAAATAGACTTTCTCACCTTCGATCGGGATTTCCTGTTCGCTTGTCATCGCCCAGAATCCGTCTTCAAGGTAATTGTGCTCGGAGGTGCTGAGTTTTGCGATGTTCGAGTAAGCACAATGATGATTGGTGATTATCAGACCCTGGTCGGAAATGACACTGCCCGTGCAATAGAATCCTATGGATACAACGGCATCCGCAACGGCGGTTCCTGGTGCCTCTTCGTTGTAGATCTCATTGGCGGCCAGCTTGAGCCCACGTGCTCTCATGTTCTTTTCCAAAGCCTCATTGATGTCCTGAATCATCCACATCCCTTCATCGGCAAAAGCCATGGCACCGAACATCAGTGCCATGGCCGTCATTATTGATCTTGCTGCTTTCATCAAAAGTCTATTCCTCAGTATAGATGGTTGTCAGAACATTTCCTCCGGTCAGTTTGCCTGCCACCTTGCGGACATCCTCGGCGGTGACGCTTCCGTAGGCGGCGACACGGTCGATGGACGGATCGATGCCGTTCCTGACATAGTTCA
>CAZXVE010000127.1:0-2525 GCA_964644125.1 uncultured Muribaculaceae bacterium | reverse complement strand
GTGTTCAAATTCCGGGGAGTATAAGCCTTTGTCAAGTCCGTTCATAATGTGTTTTTGTCTGTTTGTCCGTTCGTTCTGCAAGAGTTGATTCGCATCCCTGCCATTCAACTTGCCTGCGATTGCTCTGAATAATTGGGGACACTGGCAAACCAGTTTCAGAGCAATCCTTCCCGCTCTGCGCAGTTTCAATCCATAAAGATAAGAAGTTTTCCCAATGTTCACAAACATCGCAGTTCTCCACGATGGGTTATAATATTTCAGCGTCCGCACAGAATTTTCATTCGCCACATAGGATATTGAAAAAAATCGTAAATTTGCAAGGATACTTTTGGGCATTGCCGCATAGCACCAATGTGGCAGTTAATATATCCCGAGTTTTTTAACGCGAACTACATAATAGCCAATAACTTATAATAATTACAATCAAAATGCGGAGAATATTTTCCATTGTTTTAGCAGGTTTGTTCTGTTTTTCCGGCATTTCGTATTCCCAGTGCTACAAAACATTAACCTTTGAGAATATCAAGGTAGGAGGCGAACTCCGTTTGCGCCTGGTTCAGAATCTCAACCGGCTTGAAGAAGAAAAATACTGGCCGGACAATGTCTTTCTTACCGAACAGCAATCCGGGTGGTGGCCTGGCGACACGGAAGGACGCACAATTCTTGCCTTGGTCATGGATGCACGAGCTTTGGGTTGCACACCAAAATACCTCGATGAGATTGTCAGTCGTGTTCCTTCTCATTTGAACCGGTTGGGATATATGGGAACCATACACGATGGTTCCCTTGACGAACAACAGTTGTCGGGTAATGGTTGGATGTTGCGCGGACTTTGTGAATATTACCTGCTGAAAAAAGACAGACAGCTTTTGACCCTCATCCAGAAACTTGCAGAATCGTTGTTTGCATCTTATCCGGATCTTTACGACTGTTATCCCATATCGCCGGAAAGCCGCGTCAAAGATACGGGAGAGGCTTCAGGGAGTCTTTCGCAAGTCATCGGCCGCTGGCGTCTTTCAAGTGACATCGGCTGCGTGTTTATTGGAATGGAGGGGCTGCTTCAAGCCCTGCAAGTCACCGGAGATGAAAAACTGCGCTCTGTTGCGCAGAAGATGGTGGATCTGTTTCTGAAGGTTGACCTCACGGGGATAAGGGCGCAGACGCACGCATCGCTTACGGCTATGCGCGGATTGTTACGCTACGCAGACATAACTGGAGAGAAGAGCTATATTGAAGAAGTTGAGAAGCGGTGGAACATCTACCGTCGTTACGGCATGACGGAATGCTATGCCAACTATAACTGGTTCTGCCGTTATAACACTTGGACTGAGCCTTGCGCCATAGTCGATTCCTATATAGTGGCGACACAACTGTGGCAGCGCACCGGCAATTCACAATACCGCGATGATGCTGAATGCATATACTACAATGCCTTGTGTTACGCCCAGAGAGCGAATGGTGGCTTTGGCCTGGAAAATTCTCCCGGCATCGCCAACTCCACCCCGGACATAACCCCGTATTGCGATGAAGCTCACTGGTGCTGCACCATGCGCGGCGGCGAAGGACTGGGACGTGCTGCGCAATTCACGGTGGTGAAGAATGACGATGGTTATGCATTTCCGTTCCTGCGCGATGCTGTTGTCAGCGACACTCTTAATGGCAAACCTGCAGTGATGGAAATGAAAACAAAGTATCCATATTCCGGCAACACAACAGTGTGCATCAAAAAAGCCCCGGCCGGCAAGGTGTCGATGGCTTTTGCCAAAGCTTCATGGATGAGTGGTTATAAGGTGCTTGTGAACGGCAAGCGTGTGCAATACAAAGAGCATAACGGACTGGCCGAAGTACGGCATTCCTTCAAGGACAATGATGAAATAAAGATTGAGTTTGACCTGAATCCTCGCTACGAAGCCACTCTGAATGCTGATAACACCTCTACCGGAGATTTCCGCATAATGTACGGGCCGTTGGTAATGGCGGGTCAGACAGGGAGCAATGGTAATGTGGAGTACGGGGAAGAATTTGAAGACATGGGGAACACTGCGTTTTGCGGAGAACGGAGCGGAGTTTTGATTTCGCCTCTTCTGCATCTGATGTCGCCTGCTATCTACAAGAGTTCCTTGCCGTCATATTCACGGCGCGTAATTTTCAGCCGCTGAAAACAGTTTTATTCCGCCAAGTGACTGTTGAATGGATTATTCTTCAGGTAAATTTCATAAACATACATCTAAAACTCATAGGAAAAGAAATGAAACGCATTCTGTTATACCTCATGTTGCTGCTCCCGGCATTCGTCTCTGCAAATGCTGGGGGAAAATACGATGTCGCAGCTTTCCTCTATCCGGCCTACTGTTCAGATGACCCTCGCCTGCGACCGTTCTGGCCTATGGGAATTGGTGAATGGGAAACCGTGCTGACCATGCAACAACGCAACCCGGGCCATTACTGGAACCGCCGTCCGCTGTGGGGGTATATCAACGAAGCCGACCCTGCCGTCATGGAGATGGAAATAGACGAAGCCACCC
>CAZXVE010000126.1:0-2546 GCA_964644125.1 uncultured Muribaculaceae bacterium | reverse complement strand
GGCATATTCGCTCCCGTCACCCTTTCTGTTATGTGTGACTGCATCGATTCCGCCCCGAAATGCTCCCGTCGCTCTCTCAAGATGGCCTGTGGCGGATGACCGGGGGAATAGACTTCCTGATCAACGATTGAGTCCCGGTGGGTGTACTCTCATCAGAGTACGGATCCATCGGGACTTTTTTAGATTCCAGGTTCCTGGAATATTTTGTGAATCTTGTTAAAGATCTACGGAATGGGTCAGTTTACCGTCAGTGTCGTAGATTCTTATCGAGATCTTTTTGGCATTCTCGGTGACTTCCAGTCTCTGCCACTGGCCGTTCGTGATGACAGGGAACTTGGCATCGGTCGTACCGGGCTCCTGGAAAGAATAACGGTGAACATGACCGCTGATCATCAAGTCCACTCCTGCCTCGTTCAGTATTGGAATGAATTTCTGCGACAGGTTGAGATTGCCGTGCCATGCACCTTTGATTTGCGGAGGAATATGGCAGAACACAATCCGCTTCTCGGCATTTTTCCAGTCATCGCTCTCGACCACGCCCTTGAGCCATGCCGCTTCATAATCCAGGTATGGGTCTGAACAGAGCCTGTTTTTGTTCTCAATGTCGCTGTCAGCTTTGTCTTCGCCGCTGTCCATTACCAGGAAGAAGTATTTGCCATACTTGAATGTGTAGTAAGGACCATGCTGAGGGAAGTCGAAATATTCAGATATTTTTAGGGCTTCCTTGCCTCTGAATTCGTGGTTGCCGCGAACCATGAAAAACGGTGTCTCATTTGCGAACAGGTCGCTGGCAGGCTTGAGATAATGTCTGATGACCTTGTCACTGTAGGTGAGCTCGGAGGTCATGTCTCCGTTGAACACGACGAAATTGAAGTCCTTGTTTCTTTCTTTGTCTGTGAACAGTCTGCGGAAAAGGGAATCCTGGGCATGGATATCATTGACAACCGCAAACTTCACTTCATCGTAGTTTTCGTCAAGGGTTCTGGCAACCGGCAGTTTTGCTTTGTATGCAGCGGCTCCTGAACTATTGCCATATACAGGTTCGAAATTGTTGATGTAGTCCTGTACGGCAGTCATCATTACTCTGTAGCGGTAGTTTGTCCCCGGTTTCAACCCGTCCACAGTAACCTTATGGATCTTGCCGATCGGCTTGAGCCCATAGCCTCTCATGTCGTAGTATTTCGGCCTCTCGTTGTAGTAGAAGTGCTCATCGTTGTCCGGAGCGATTTCCACCCAACCTACGGCATCCATGTCAGTAATCCACATAACAGTGAAACTGTCGGTAGTCACGTTTTGAAGATAAGGTCCGCACACTATGTTCGCTGTGACCGGTACGTTCTGCGCCACTGCCAAAAACGGCAGCATGGCTACAAGTGTCATCAATAAGTGTTTTTTCATATATTCATGAATCCTGTTTGAATTTGTTTCGATTTGTCTGAATTGCCCTTTGTGATGTGGTCTCATCCATTCTGTTTCTCTCCTGTGTACATCCGGCAGATGCCTAGAGTGAACGCCTTGTGCGTGACGTTGCCGAAGCCGGCGGCTCGCATAGTGGCCGCGAACTCCTTTTTTCCGGGGAAAGCTGCCACTGATGCCGGAAGGTAGGCATAGGATGCTTTGTCTCCGGAGACCTTCCCTCCGATCCATGGAAGAATATGAAGAAAATAAAGGTCATAGATCCAACGTATTACAGGATTCTCCGGACGGGAAAGCTCAAGAATCACAAGACGTCCTCCAGGTTTGAGAACACGCAGCATCTCCTTGAGACCTTTCGGCCTGTTTTCGAAGTTTCTGATGCCGAAAGCAATCGTTACTCTGTCGAAAGTGTTGTCCGGGAAGCGAAGATTTTCACCGTCACCTTCTTCGATGGAGATCAGTTCCGTCAGCCCGGCTTTCCCGACTTTCTCACGCATCACAGCCAGCATGCCTTCGGAGAGGTCCACACCGGTAATATGGCTGCATGTCGAAATGTTGTCCTTTTTTGTCTGACAGTTGTTCCGCTTTGCCAGGGATCTGGCGATTCCGATTGAGAAATCTCCTGTACCGCAAGCCAGATCCAAAATCTGAACCGGATCCGGGGCGTCCAGAATCTGTTTCAGAGCCTTTTTTCTCCAAACCTTGTCGATGTCCAGAGATAGTATGTGGTTCAGGGAATCGTAGTCACCGGCTATGTTGTCGAACATTCCCTTTACTCTTGACTTTGAAGGCATATCAATTGAAAATTAAAAGTCCCGCTCCGAAAAGGATGGAAAGCAGGAAGGTTGACATTACGAGAAGCGGCAGATAAGGGTCGAGGGCCGCATCTTCCTTGGTCCAGACTCCGCGCAGATGGAAGATCAGAAGCGGAAGCACTATGAAGTTCGCCAGCGCGTGGTGAGGGTTCGATTTATAGAGGACACAGAAAACGTACATCAGAATCCAGCCCAGAACGATCAGAATTGTCTGGTAGATTTTCGCTCTCTTGACACCAAGTTTGATCGCCACGGTGACGCGGTTCACGGCGTCGGTCTTCATGTCCCTGATGTTGTTGATGTTAAGCACGCCCA
>CAZXVE010000125.1:0-2631 GCA_964644125.1 uncultured Muribaculaceae bacterium | reverse complement strand
CCATCGGAAAGAATGACTGGAACGTCACCGCAGGCCAGGCCTGGCATCCTATGGCAGCCGACATGCCTGATGTGTTCTCCCTGAACACCGGCGCTCCTTTCGGCCCGTTCAGCCGCACCCCTCAGGTGAAACTCGACTATAGAATCAGCGATGACTTCTCCCTCACCGGAGCCGCCATCTGGCAGATGCAGTACACTTCCGCAGGCCCTTCCGGCGCTTCGGCCAACTACATCAAAGACGGCTGCACCCCTGAGATCTACGTCGGCCTGAACTACACCGAAGGCGGATTCCTCATCAGGGCCGGAGTCGACATGCTCTCGATCAAGCCACGCGCCAACGACGGCAAGGTGAAGGTCTCCGACCGCATCACCACCTTCACTCCGTTCTTCTACGGCCAGTACAAGAGCGGACTGTTCTCGGCCAAGTTGAAGACAGTCTTGGCGGAGGCCGGCGAGCACGTCAACCTTAACGGCGGCTACGGCATCAGCGGCGTCAAGTCCGACGGAGCAAGTTATGAATATACTCCTACCCGCAACTCTTCAACCTGGGTGAGCCTGATGTACGGAAAGAAGACCCAGTGGATCCTCTTCGGCGGTTACGTGAAGAATTTAGGCACAAAGGATGACCTCTACACGGGGAACGGGTTCGGAGTGAAGGATCTGAACGGACATGCCTATGCTAAGGCCTCAAGTCTCTATTTCAGCAAGAACAGCTTCTCGAACATGAATCAGATGTGGAGACTCACTCCTACCGTCATCCGCAACATCGGCAAGTTCGCAATCGGTCTTGAATATGAGCTCACAAGCGTCCAGTACGGGGACTACAAGACTATTGATGGTGTGAAGTGCATCGGTTTGGACGGTCTTGCCAAGGACAACCTCCATTGGATCACGAACCATCGCCTGCAGGCTCTGGTGAAGTTCACCTTCTAGCCTTCCGGTTTTGGAATTCATTCAGGTTCGCTCGAAAAATCTGAATTTAGTTAATAACTTTTTGGGTCAACATATTTAGCCTTGAATTATGGTTAGGAAGTGTATTGTCGCATTTTTATGCGCTTCGGCAGCATTTGTGTGCAGCTGCAGCAAGGAGGAGAACTTGTCTACCCCCCCCTGTCTCTAGAACATAGTATTACCCTCAGTGCCGGAGTTGCCGGCAGCGACGAGACCAGGGCAATATTCAATGAAAATGGACTTTTCGTTTGGTTGAAAAATGATGCCATCGGCGTGGCAACAACCGGGTCCGAGTCTTTATCTGAACTTAAGTTGAGCAGTGGATCATTCGAACCATCCGGCCAATTTACCGGTACAATTAAGGGGTCGCTTGGCAAATATGCCGTCTATCCCTATAACGAGAAACATAAGATTAAAGGCGATACCCTGACTTATCATCTGCCGGATACATATACGTATAATAATCTTGACCGTGACTACTACACAGGAGGGACATTTTATAACAATAGCGCCTGTGCCCCGGCATACGGCGTTATAGATGGCGAGGAAGTTGATGGCAAAGCCTACACGATTTTCAAGCATCTCGGAGGTGTTCTCTGCATAAGGGTTACAGAACTCAAGGCAGGTAGCGGATATATTACCCTTACAGCCGACCGAAAGATCACGGGTGATTTCACTGTCGATCTGAACGAGAATGAGCCGGAGATTTCCACTTCTTCGGAAGCCGATACCACGAGCACCGAGAGGACCGTCACCATCAACTACAGTTGTTCCGACACATACGATGCGACCAATGGCTTTGCCGGCGTATTTTATATTCCAATGCCTGTCGGGACTTGTAATCTCACCATGGAAGTTTGTTGCAAAGACGGTTCCAACACGATGGTGAAGGTTACCAAGGAGTTCTCGCACGAGGAAACCGTAAATCGCAGAGGAATGAATAAACGCAAATTGTCGTATGCGACGATGGCCAAGGGTAACTATATCATTTATAACGGTCGCAAGTTCGTGGACCTCGGACTTCCAAGCGGCACATTCTGGGCCGAGACAAATGTCGGTGCCAGTGTCAAGACCGCATATGATTACGGCGGATACTATCTTTGGACAGACGCCGTTTCGAAAGCCGGGGAGTGGGATTGGGGATGTCAGTTGCCTACCAAGGAACAGGCTAAGGAATTGATTGACAGCTGCACATTGAGCGAGGATAAAAATCATTATGGTGCCCACCTTACCTACAAGGCAGGAGGCAACACCAACAGCATTTTCCTCCCGGCGGCTGGCTCCTACAAGCGCAACAGCGATGGTACGTACAGCGAAGTAACGGGCGATAAAAATTGTTTCGGATGTTTCTGGACATCCGAAGCAGAGAATACGGAGAATGCCTGGGAATTTAAAGTTCCTGACCCTGCTACTTCTCACTCTGCTAAGAGTGAGATTACGTCTGTCCCCCGCACCAATAAAGCATCCATCCGCCAGGTATTGGTAGTCAACTAATTGTATCGCAGTAATTTAATTATGATAAAGCCTGTTTGGAAATTTCCTGAACAGGCTTTACCAGTGTACTCAGATTCTTGTTTTCGGTTTGTTTTTTAGATTTGTTCGGATTTGTTAGAAGAAATATTGATACAGAGCATTTTTTATTGCAAAGATTGACTAAATTTGCAAATTATTTTTAGAGTAG
>CAZXVE010000124.1:0-2668 GCA_964644125.1 uncultured Muribaculaceae bacterium | reverse complement strand
ACGATGTTTTCGGAGAGCAGGGGCATCCGCTCAGGTGCACGGTTTCCCAGATGGGACCTCAACTGCTGAGCCGCATACTCGGACTGAACGACACCCAGGAAGGAGTCCTGAACATTGTTTTCCGCATAGCCGACGACAGGAGGCTGCTCCTTCTTGACATCAAGGATCTGCGTTCCATGCTGAACTATGTGCAGGAACATTCGTCGGAATATTCAGCTGCTTACGGCAATATTGCTTCGGCTTCCGTCGGTGCCATCCAGAGGGCCATTCTGACGTTGGAGAACGAGGGGGCAGACAAGTTTTTCGGTGAACCGTCCTTTGATATTCAAGACCTCCTTGCCTGCGAAGGTGGCAAGGGCGTGATGAGCGTGCTGGCGGCCGACAAACTGATGCTCAAGCCGAAACTGTATTCGACTTTCCTGCTCTGGCTGTTGTCCGAACTCTACACGACTCTTCCAGAGGTAGGTGACATGGATCTCCCCAAGCTCGTGTTCTTCTTCGATGAAGCGCACATGCTCTTCGATGAGACTCCAAAGGCTCTCTCCGACAAGATCGAGCAGGTTGTCCGACTGATCCGCAGCAAGGGAGTTGGTGTCTATTTCGTGACGCAGAATCCTACCGACATCCCTGAGAGCATCCTGGGACAGCTCGGCAACAGGGTGCAGCATGCCTTGAGGGCCTTCACTCCCAAGGACCAGAAGGCTGTAAAGGTGGCTGCCGAGACTTTCCGCGCCAATCCGGAATTCGACACGGCTGAAGCCATCACAAATCTTGCAACAGGAGAGGCCCTTGTGTCCTTTCTTGATGAGAAAGGGGCCCCGGGAGTTGTCCAGAAGGCGAGGATTCTCTTCCCTCTCAGCCAGATAGGAGCGATTGACGAGTCTCAAAGGAGTACAATCATAAAGTCCTCCAGAATCTACGGAAAGTACGACACTCCGGTTGACCGCGAGAGTGCTTTCGAAGTTCTGCTCGCTGAAAAGGAAAGGCAACTGAAGGAGGAGCAGGAGGCTCAGGCTGCCGAAGAAGTGGAGGTTGAGGAGAAAAAGACCGCGAGGAAGGGTGGAGGGTTGTTCGGAAAGGTCGGCAAGGCAGTGTTCACTGCCGTCACTGCTTCTCTTGCCACGGCAGTGGGTACCGCCGTATCCAACAAGGTCACCGGCACAAAGACGAGGTCAAAGACAAGCGGTACGTCAAAGGTGGTGAAAAGCGCAACTTCTGCAGCTACCCGTACGGTCACAAGAGAGCTCACAAGATCAATACTTGGCAATCTTATAAAGTAAAAACAATTTAATCAAATCACATATGAATACTAAAATCTTTTCCATCATTGCAACGATGCTGACATTGACATCTGCCGCTTCAGCCCAGCAGTGGGCTCCGGTGGGTGACAGAATCAAGACAAAATGGGCGGAGGAAGTTTCTCCGACCAATGCTCATCCTGAATATCCTCGCCCTCAGATGGTGCGGCCGGAATGGAAATCCCTCAACGGACTGTGGGAATATTCAATAACCTCGAAGAACACTGCTAAGCCGGAGAAATTCGACGGCAGCATACTTGTTCCATTTGCCGTTGAGTCTTCTCTTTCCGGGGTGGGGAAGACCTTCACCCCTGAAGACGCCCTCTGGTACAGGACCACGTTCAAGGTTCCTTCAGCATGGAAAGGCAAAAGGCTGATGCTTAACTTTGAGGCTGTTGACTGGCAGGCTGATGTGTTTGTCAACGACATCCAGGTCGGCAGACATACAGGCGGTTACACCCATTTTGCCTTCGATGTCACACCTTATCTGAAAAGCGGTGACAACAAACTGGAAGTGAGGGTTCTGGATGCAACCGACTGCGATTTCCAGCCGCGCGGGAAGCAGGTCAAGTCTCCGAACGGAGTATGGTACACGGCTGTTTCGGGAATATGGCAGAGTGTCTGGATTGAACCTGTTGCCAAAGCTCATATCGCTGATTATTATGCCGTTTCTGACATCAAATCGAGTACGGTCGACGTTACGGTTACGACTGAAGGTGCCCAGGAAGGAGATGTTGTCAAGGTTACACTTCTTGAAGGAGGTATAGGTTATTCGACCGAGAATGCCGGTTCTTCTGCCATAGCGCAGGGAATGACAGTGCCTGGAGGTACAGTGACCCTCCCTGTCGGGAATGCATCTCTCTGGTCCCCGGATTCTCCTTACCTTTACGGACTTGAAATCTCCGTTCTGCGTGGCGGCAAAATCATCGACAAGGTGAACGGCTACACTGCGATGCGTGAGGTTTCACTTTTCCATAAGAACCAGAACACCAAACTCATCGCCCTCAATGGCGAGCCTCTGTTCAATTTCGGACCTCTGGATCAGGGGTGGTGGCCTGACGGGCTTTACACAGCTCCGACCGACGAGGCTCTGAGATATGACATCCAGAAAACCAAGGATTTAGGATTCAACATGATCCGCAAGCACATCAAGGTCGAGCCCGCCCGCTGGTTCTATCACTGCGACCAGCTCGGTATGCTTGTCTGGCAGGATATGCCTTGCTTCGGTGTCCACAAGGACAGCAAGTGGGGTACCCACAACTATAATGAAGGAACTGATTTCCCGGCCACTCCGCAGGCGAAGGCCAACTACTATAAGGAGTGGGGCGAAATCATCGCGCAGGTCAAGAAGTTCCCTTGCATCGTGATGT
>CAZXVE010000123.1:0-2696 GCA_964644125.1 uncultured Muribaculaceae bacterium | reverse complement strand
TTGACTCACAGATCGGTGATGTCCAGACACGCCTCGCCGATGCCTGCGCGGCGCGCCAGAGGGAAGCCGAAGGCAATGTCCCTGAATATGTCGATAAGGCTGTCGGCAAGCTCACGGAATTCTTCGGAAAGAATCTGTAAAACCTCCCAGTAATGCAAATGTTATCCAACAGGTACGCAATGCGTGTCCTTGACTTCGCCCATGACGAATGAGCTGCTAAGACCTCCTATGCAGTCAAGATCGCCGAGAATCTTCAGCACGAACTGCTGATATTCCTTCATGCTGGACACATATACCTTCATCATGAAGTCAAAGTCACCGGTAATGTTGTAGCACTCGCCTACTTCCTTTATACCCTGCACGGCTGTCATGAAGTTGTTGGCATTCTCGTAGGTGTGCTGCTTGAGCTTTATGAAGCAGAAAGCAACGAACGAACAACCGAGCTTCTCAACGTCAAGAATGGCGGTGATACCCTTTATATAGCCCTCTTCCTTGAGCCTTTTCACCCTCTCATATACAGGAGTCGGGGAAAGATGAACCTTGGCGGCGAGCTGCTTGTTGCTCAGTGACGCATCTTCCTGGAGAGTCCGGAGAATAAGAATATCTGTTTTGTCGAGATTAGAAGCCATTATTCAGATAATTTATACTTTAACTTTGGCAAAATTAGGTAAATATTTCAATATTTTTAAAGTCTTTGGTTGATTTATCTATGCCACATAACTTTGCATCAACAAAAACGACAAAGAAATAACAAAAAATAAAAATTTAAGATTATGGCAAACGAACTTCACCCTCAGACAATCGCTGTCCACGCTGGACAGGTTGCTGACCCTGTAACAGACTCATGCTCCGTTCCTATCTACCAGACAACATCCTATGTGTTCCACAACAGCCAGCATGCAGCTGACCGATTCGGACTTCGTGACCCTGGCAACATCTACGGGCGTCTCACGAACTCCACCGAAGCTGTCTTCGAAGAAAGGATCGCTGCATTGGAAGGCGGCGTAGCCGGTCTTGCTGTCGCATCGGGCGCAGCTGCCATAACCTATGCCCTCCAGAACGTGCTTCATGCCGGTGACCATGTGATCGCAGCAGACAACCTCTACGGAGGCACATACAACCTCATTACACATACCCTGACCACACAGGGCGTCGACTACACAATTCTCAATGTCAACGACCTCGCTTCACTTGAAGCAGCAATAAGGCCCGAAACGAAAGTAATCTACACCGAAACCCTCGGCAACCCTAACTCCGACGTCGCTGACCTCGACGGAATCGCAGAAGTTGCGCACAGGCACGGTATCGTCTTCATTGTCGACAACACCTTCGCACCTATTCTCGTCCGTCCTATCGAGCATGGAGCAGACATCGTGGTCCATTCTGCCACAAAGTTCATCGGCGGGCACGGGTCATCACTCGGAGGCGTAATCGTAGACAGCGGCAAGTTCAACTGGAAGAAGTATGCCGACCGCTACCCTTCTCTCGCAAAGCCCGATCCAAGCTACCATGGAGCGATATTCGCAGACGTTGCAGGTCCAGCCGCATTCGTAACCAGAATCAGAGCCGTGATCCTCAGGGACACAGGAGCCTGCATCAGCCCGTTCAACGCGTGGATTCTCCTGCAGGGCACTGAAACACTCCCGCTCCGTATCGAGAGGCACGTTTCCAACGCTCTCAAGGTTCTGGACTACCTCAAGAATAATCCAAAGGTGAAGAGCATCTCGCATCCGTCTCTCCAGGACCAGCCAACTCATAACCTGTATCAGAAATACTTCCCTAAGGGTGGCGGTTCTATCTTCACATTCGAGATAAAGGGTACCCAGAAAGATGCATGGAAGTTCATCGATTCTCTGAAGCTCTTCACATTGCTTGCGAATGTTGCTGACGTCAAGAGTCTCGTCATCCATCCCGCTACAACGACCCATTCACAGCTCAGTCCTGAAGAACTTCTCCAGCAGCATATCACACCGTCTACTGTCCGTCTCTCCATCGGAGTCGAGCATATCGATGACATAATCGCAGACCTCGATCAGGCATTCAGGCAGATATAATTTTTCACCTTACTCAACTTTCGCAAGTGGCAAAATGCCTGTGATAAAATACCTTATCCCACGTTCGGAGAGCATTGCCCGTGAAAAATCATTTTACGTTACCCTCTCCCTAAATCCCTCCCCTCGGGGGAGGGACTTGCTCCGTCACATAAGTGACGGGAAACAAGGTGTTTCGCACATGCGAAACTTAAATCACCTTATAAATCAAACGGATATGATACGCCAAAGGCGACAAGACCATCCTTACAATGCCTGAAACGATGAGCCAGGAGAGAAGGAACCTTCTCAAGGCATATGGAGCAACACTGGTTCTTACCCCTGGCGCTGAAGGCATGAAAGGAGCTATCGCAAAGGCCAATGAGTTGATGTTAGGCCGGAAAAATCCGGAACACTTGAAAATCCATGACTAAACCATGCACCCGTCCGTCGGAGAGAGGGCCTGATATCTCCTGGAGCAGAATGCCTGAATCAGGTAAACGATTCCGAAAGCCATGCCTATGACATACGGCGCAGTCGGCGAACCGAGAAGGCCGGCCAGAGGGCTGATTATCAGAGGTGAAGTGAACTGCCCGAGATACAGGGCCGCAGAAATCAGAGGCATGACCGTCGTGGCGGCATTCCTGCCTCCCTTGATGGAGGCGA
>CAZXVE010000122.1:0-2775 GCA_964644125.1 uncultured Muribaculaceae bacterium | reverse complement strand
GTGACGGAGCACATCCCCTTCCCGAGGAAGGGGATTTAGGGGAAGGGTAACGTAAGTTGATTTTTATCGTGCGAGACCCTTCGAACGTGTGATAAGGTACTTCTGCCATATGCATTTAGTTACTTGCGAAAGTTGAATTGATAAAATACTCGCTGGAAACAATAGGGACGGATTCCAAGTCATCAGATTGATTCATTATATTCATGAATATGGAGAACGACAATAGAAAACTCTACCCGCTGAGGTTTGTGGATGAAGGCGCGGATCTGCCTTGGGGACATGTCAGCTACCAGATCGCCGACCTTGGTTTCAAGGATTCGATGGTGGACAACGGATGGTTCGGAGGCAACACGCTCAGCGAACTGATGGGCACCTATCTGGAAAGGGTGGTCGGAGATGATGTGTTCGAGTTCTACGGACTTCAGTTTCCGATCATGGTTAAAGTTATGGACGTCAACGGCTGGCAGCCTCTTCAGATGACTGCGGACGACGATGTTGCGGCTGAAAGGTATGACTCGTTCGGCAAGACTGCGCTTTGGTACATTCTGGATGCCGCTCCTGAATCAGAGCTGCTGCTTGGATTCAAACGTGATGTCAATCCGGCAGAATTCTATTCAAGCTGCCAGAACGGTACAGTCAAGGAACTCCTCAATGTTGTCAAGCCAAGAAAGGGAGATGCCTTCATGATCAAGCCGGGAACTGTGTTCGCAGCCGGGCCGGGGCTCAGAATCATTGAGATAGCCGAGAGTTCCGAACTCGTCTTCAATCTTCATAATTGGGGAGTAGAACTTCCTGATTCTGAGGAGTTGATGCTTGGCGAGGCTTTTGATCTGATAGATTTCAGAAGATGCTTGCCCGAGTCTTTGACCGGAGACAAGTTGGCTGTCCGTCCGGAATTCCTGGTCACGAAACTTGACCTGAAGGATGGCCTTCACATATCCTCAGAGCAGCCCGGCAGTTTTGCCGTCTATTTCTGCGTTTCCGGAGAAGCAACCGTTCAGATTCCGGTGGAGGATGACAAAGGTTCCCGAAGTGTGGAGACATATTCATTGAAATCCGGCCATTCCATTCTCGTACCGTCAGAACTGAATGACTTTTTCCTCATTCCTGCCTCGCGGGATACAGTGTTGCTTGAAACTCTTGTGGAAAAGCGTCTTGTGAAGGACTCCTACACGAATCAGGAGGTCGACCCCGGATCTTTCGTTGAGGTTGATGCCCCCGATCCGCATGTCCGTGAATGGAACGGTTAGCCGGAGTACTTGGTTGCGGATGCAGTTGTGATTTATCGTGAACAAGGTTCAGAACAGGGAGAATTGATATGGCAGACACGGAAAGAATAGACAAGGTCCTTTGGGCCATAAGAGTGTTCAAGACGCGCTCGGAGGCTACTGACGCATGCAAGGGAGGCAAGGTCAAGATAGGCGGAGTGAATGCAAAGCCGTCCAGAATGCTGAAGGCGGGAGAGGTTGTTGAAATCCGCAAGGGCTCGGTGCAGTACTCCTACAGGATCAAGCAGTTGACTGACCATCGCCTTGGAGCGAAGCTGGTCCCGGAATATGCCGAGAACCTGACTCCCCAATCCGAACTTGACAAACTCAAGGCTCCTGTCGAGACTTTTTTTCTCCGGCGTGATCCCGGAACCGGCCGCCCGACGAAAAAAGACCGCCGTGCAATGGAATATGCTTGGGACGGTCTTGACTATGGCTTTGATCCGGAAGAAATCCCCGATGACGTTGCCGAGCGCTTCGGGCTTACCGATGACGACCTTTAGGAAGGAATCCTTCCTGCCGTGTCGTGACATCGCGCTCTTTGTGGATCTAGAAATAACGGGTTAACAATCCGTAGAAACCGGCTCCGTGGCGGGCTTCATCCTTGGCCATTTCGTGAACTGTGTCGTGGATGGCATCGTAACCGAGTTTTTTGGCTCTGGTGGCAATCGCGAGTTTGCCTTCGCATGCACCGGCTTCCGCCTGGCAGCGTTTTTCAAGGTTGGTCTTTGTGTCCCAGACTACATCTCCCAACAGTTCCGCGAACTTGGCGGCGTGCTCCGCCTCTTCAAAAGCGTACCTCTTGAAAGCCTCGGCAATTTCGGGGAAGCCCTCACGCTCGGCCTGGCGGCTCATCGCAAGATACATTCCGACTTCCGAGCATTCTCCGTTGAAATGTTCCCTCAAGCCCTGGACAAGTTCCTTGTCTTCTACCTGTCCGTCTCCGATGTGATGCTCGCAGGCCCATTCCGGTTTCCCGCCCTCGTCCTTGATTTCGGTGAACTTGCTTGCCGGAGCATGGCACTGTGGACACTCTGCGGGAGGATTGTCTCCTTCATGGACATAACCGCAGACCAGACATCTGAATTTCTTTTTCATAACAATAATCTTTTAAAGTCAAATAAGTTAAACAACCGTCAAGATTGACTTGCACGGTTCAATCTGCAGCAAAGATAATGGCAATATCCGATTTTACAAAATAGAATTATTAAAAATTAGAAAAAATCGGCCCGAGAGGAAAAACTTTGGATTGTGCCGGATTCTGGTACAATCCCGGAGTATTTTTGTGTGTAGAAAACCGGAAGGCTGGGAAAATTAGTTGCTGCAGATTGACAAAGGGGCTGCAAGCTATTTTTTAATGATCATTTAATTGCTATATTCGTTAAAACGACAGATATGACACCATTTCTGAAACAAGTTGCGGATCACTTTATGGCGCAGGGCGGAATCTCAGGCCTGTGCTTCATATTCCCGAACAGACGCAGCCAGGTCTTTTTCACCAAGTATC
>CAZXVE010000121.1:0-2784 GCA_964644125.1 uncultured Muribaculaceae bacterium | reverse complement strand
CGCCGACCGTGGCTCCGCCCGGACGCTTCTCGATGAACTCGTAGCAGAGGGCCGTAAGAATCTTCTCAATGGTGTCGTGACCGATCTTCTTGCCGACGAATTTCTCGATGCGGTCATAGTCGAGGTCGATGACCTTACGGGCGATCTTCTCAGGGTAGAACTCCTCGATTCCGCCCACTATCTCACCGCCGGCAACCTCCTGGATAAGGAGAGCGGCACGTTTGACCGCATATTCATTGATGCCCGGATCGGCTCCTCTTTCGTAGCGGAAGGAGGCGTCGGTCTGGAGGGTGTGCCTCTTGGATGTCTTGCGGATGGACACCGGATCGAAGTAAGCGCTTTCGATGAACACGTTCACCGTCTCCGCCTTCACGCCGGAGTCGATGCCGCCGAACACGCCAGCCAGGCACATAGGCCCGTCAGCATTGGCGATGACGATGTCCTCGGCGGAAAGTTTTCTCTCGACCTCGTCGAGGGTGACAAGTTTCTCGCCCTCGGCCGCACGGCGCACAATCACCTTGCCTCCGGTTACCTTGTCGGCGTCAAAGGTGTGGAGAGGCTGTCCGAGTTCAAAAAGCACGAAGTTGGACACGTCGACCACGTTGTCAATAGGTCTGAGGCCGATGGACAGGAGTTTCTTCTGAAGCCATTCCGGAGACGGGCCGACCTTCACTCCCTTCACGGTCACGCCGCAGTAGCGGGGAGCGGCCGAGGCGTCACGCACCTCGACCGGCATTCCGGAACCCTCGCCAGCCTTCCACGCATCCACCGAAGGATAGTTGAAGGAGCAAGGAATATTGTTGAGCGTCATCCAGGCATAGAGGTCGCGGGCCACACCGATGTGGGAAGCCGCGTCTACCCTGTTGGCTGTGATTTCATATTCAATGACGGCCTCCGTCTTGAGATGGAGATAGTCCTTGGCCGAAGTTCCGACAGGAGCGTCTGCAGGAAGTACCTTGATGCCGGAGTGGTCGTCGCCGATTCCGAGTTCATCCTCGGCGCATATCATTCCGAACGACTCCACACCGCGGATCTTGGACTTCTTGATCTTGAAGTCGCCGGGGAGGACTGCGCCGATTCTTGCGAAGAGGACTTTCTGTCCGGCAGCCACATTAGGAGCACCGCATACGACAGTGAGAGGTTCGCCGGTGCCGTCATCCACCTTTGTGATGTGGAGATGGTCAGAATCAGGATGAGCTTTACACTCTAGCACTTCGGCAACGACGACACCTGCGAGGCCGCCAGGGATTTCCTCCTGTTCCTCAACAGCATCGACTTCGATTCCAATTGATGTCATCGCATCCGCGATCTGCTGCGGAGTGAGATCGGACACAAGGTAGTCCTTAAGCCAGTTGTAAGAAAGTTTCATATAGTAATATTTTATTTTTCAATATTTTGTCTATCAATTCCGTTTTGTACAGGGAGTCCTATCTGTTGATGTCGTCCTTCGAGAAGAGAGATTTCACGAACTCTTTTTTGTCAAAGACCTTGAGGTCATCAATGCCCTCGCCGATTCCGATGAATTTCACCGGCACCTTGAGCTGGTCGACTATGCCGATCACGACTCCTCCCTTGGCTGTACCGTCTAGTTTCGTGATGGCCAGCGAAGTGATGTCGGTAGCCCTTGAAAACTCCTTGGCCTGCTGGTAGGCGTTCTGGCCGGTCGAAGCGTCCAGCACAAGGAGGACCTCATGAGGAGCATCCGGAATGACCTTGCGCATCACATTCCTGATTTTTGTGAGTTCGTTCATCAAATCAATCCTGTTGTGAAGTCTGCCGGCAGTGTCGATCAGCACGATGTCAGCATCTTTGGCGACTGCGGATCTTACCGTATCGAAAGCCACGGATGCCGGGTCAGAGCCCATGCCCTGCTTTACGATGTCCACGCCGGCACGGTCCGCCCAGATTTGAAGCTGGTCAACCGCTGCGGCACGGAATGTGTCGGCCGCACCGATCATCACTTTTTTACCCATAGACTTGTAGCGGGCGGCAAGTTTGCCGATCGTAGTAGTTTTCCCCACTCCGTTCACACCAACCACCATCACGACAAGAGGTTTCTTTGACAGATCCAGCGGCTCTTCCGGAGAAGCCTCGCCATCAACATCAAGCAGAGTGCCGATTTCATCCCGAAGCATGTCAACCAGTTCGTCAAAGGACATATACTTGTCCCTGCTCACCTTTTCCTCAAGACTGTCCACAACCTTGAGAGTGGTGTCCACTCCCATATCCGAAGCCACAAGTGCTTCCTCAATGGCATCAAGTACACTGTCATCCACTTTGGACTTACCGATAATAGATCTTGAAAGCCTTTGGAAGAAGCCTTCCTTTGTCTTCTTGACACCTCTGTCAAACAAACCCATACAGTCAATTTTTGTAATCTACAAATATACGCAAATTCAATATCGTGAACAAAAAATAATCTCACCCCACCGCTCCGTAAGGTGCAACATTAGCCTCGGCAAGACTGCATGAATCAAAATACATGAAGAAAGACATTTGTTGTGAATTGCTTTCTTTTTGTATCTTTGTCATAGGTCACAACAGTACCGCCGGCCAGATGTTCCACTGCAAGGTGGTTGTGAATTGCTTTCTTTTTGTATCTTTGTCATAGGTCACAACAGTTAATTGCAATGACAACTCTCCCTATTCATCGTTGTGAATTGCTTTCTTTTTGTATCTTTGTCATAGGTCACAACAGTTTCCTTGCCTCCTCAATGTCATATCCGTTGGTTGTGAATTGCTTTCTTTTTGTATCTTTGTCATAGGTCACAACAGTAGAATGAG
>CAZXVE010000120.1:0-2794 GCA_964644125.1 uncultured Muribaculaceae bacterium | reverse complement strand
TCGGAGTCAACCAGCAGCACTTTGTCGAACTCTACTGAAGAATCCTTGGCCGCGGAGAGGCGGTTTACAAAGATTTCGTTCCCGGCTTCAACCTTGAACTGCTGTCCTGCAATGTCTACAATTGCGTACATAAAAAACAAAACTTATTTTTAAGTTTCAGCCGCAAGCGCCCGCAACCATGCGGGACTTCTGGAGCTCCACGACCATAACAGACTGCAAATTTAGAGAAAATACGCCAATCCTCAAAATATTTTCACCGAATACGGATTTGAAGAATATTATCATTCACACATCAGGCCTTGATATAGATGGTCCTACTGACCACATCGTTCTTGAACACCAGCATGGTCAAACCATAGTAAAGGCCATCCTTTCTTTCGATACTGTAGATTTCGGAATATTCGAAAGTGGGATTCTCTGACTTGTACGCAAGGTATTCAGCCCTCACGTTCTCCGGCAGTTCAAAATTGTCGGCAAGTCTGTAGGAAGTTTCCTTCCACTTGTCGTCATGATCCGTCTTCACGGTCTTCAATATTCCGCGGTCCTTGATGTAAAGCGTGTTCGTACCGGAATCGTTGATTGCCGCAAGAATGAGCGCGTCGGGATATTTATTCCTTACAGATGAAATGGCATCGCTCATGTCGTACCACCAGATTGAACGGTTGATCCCCGAATGGAGTACATCAATCAACTCGCCATCCTCCCCCACCAGAACATGGCAGTCGTAGTTCTCATATTCAAGGTCCCCCTCGGAGTACGGGGCGTAGAACTCGAATTCGTACACTTTCCGGTCGGCTCCGTTACGGCTGACTTCAATCACATACGAATTGTCATCGTCATAATCCTCGCCATCGATTCCGGTTCGGATGTAGGCCCTGGCTATATTCGCAGGCAATTGACCAAGAAACGCCAATCCGTCCTTGCAGTACTCTTTCTGCGTCATCATCCAGGTGTGTTCCTTGTAGATGGCAGTGCATTTGAGTCCGTCAGTGTCCACGAACTCAATCTGAGTCATGTCACCCTCAGCATACCGGGCCGCCCTCGTAATCTTGACGTCTTGAGAATATCTTCTGTAGAAATCATGCTTCACCGCCTGGCAGACCTCGTTTGACGCGAATATGTACAATTCGCCATCGTCCTTGCTGCAGGACAAAGCGGCCAGAATTACGGCCACCGCACAGATCAATTTTCTGAACATTGCAGAATCTCCCATAGTTTTTAGAAGGTTTCGTAACATTTTGTTACAAAAATAGAAAAAAAATGATTGATTCATTATTTTTTACATATAATCGGGAGTACCAAGATGCCGGCGGAAACCCAGATCAATGTCTCTCGTGGACGGGTTCGCAGGTAAGATCGACTCCGAGTTTCTTGAAGACTTTCTTGTCAATGTCGCTCAGGAGAACGGTGGAGTGAACCTGACAGCCTTTCAGCATCGGGAGCGTGTCAAGAGCTTTGCTGCAGTTCTCATCGTCCGGGCTCAGCATCGACAGGGCAATCAGCACTTCATCTGTGTGAAGGCGCGGATTCTTTCCGTGCAGATAAGTGACTTTCGTCTTCTGAATCGGCTCGATCAGACGCTGAGGGATAAGCTTGACACCATGCTCGATACCGGCAAGATGCTTTGTAGCTTTCAGCAAGAGGGCTGCGCATGGCCCGAGAAGGTCGGAAGTCTCGGCACTGAGGACCGTGCCGTCAGCCAGTTCGATGGCTGCTGAAGGGTTGCCGGCGGTTGCCTCACGCTGTTTGGCGGCGACTGTGACGCGGCGGTATTCAGTGGTGATTTTGGCCTGCTTGAGGAGAAGTGCAATCTTTCCGACTTCGCTTTCGTTGTCTTTCCCGTCCGCCATCTGGTCAAGGGCGGTATAGTACCTTCTGATAATCTCGTCATTGGCGGCCTTGCAGCAGATGTCGTCATCGCTGATGCAGTAGCCTACCATATTCACGCCCATGTCCGTAGGAGATTTGTAAGGGTTCTCTCCGTAGATTCCTTCAAAGAGGGCGTTCAGAACAGGGAATATCTCGATGTCCCTGTTGTAGTTGATTGCCGTCTTGCCATAGGCCTCAAGATGAAACGGGTCAATCATGTTCACATCATTCAAGTCCGCAGTGGCGGCCTCGTAGGCTATGTTGACAGGATGCTTCAGCGGCAGGTTCCAGACAGGGAAGGTCTCGAACTTGGCATAGCCGGCAGCCAATCCCCTGCGGTGCTCCTGGTAGAGCTGACTGAGACAGACGGCCATTTTGCCGCTGCCCGGTCCCGGTGCCGTCACGATGACGAGAGGCCTTGTCGTCTCCACATAATCGTTCTTGCCGTAGCCATCTTCCGAGTCAATCAGCGCAACGTTGTTCGGGTAGCCTTCGATAGTATAGTGGAAGTAGGATCTGATGCCCATCTTCTTGAGTTTTGTGCTGTAGGCCTTGGCGCTGGACTGGCCGTTGAAGTGTGTTATCACCACGCTGCTGACCAGGAAGCCTCTGTTCAGGAATTCATTCCGCAGACGCAGCACGTCCATGTCGTAAGTGATGCCGTAGTCTGCACGCATCTTGCTTTTTTCGATGTCGTTGGCGCTGATGACGATGACGATTTCCGCGCAGTCGCTCAGCTGCTGAAGCATGCGGAGCTTGCTGTCCGGCTGGAATCCGGGAAGAACCCTGCTTGCATGATAGTCGTCAAACAATTTGCCCCCGAGCTCAAGATAAAGCTTGTCTCCGAATTGGGCTATGCGTTCCTTGATGTGTTCTGATTGTATCCTAAGATACTTTTCGTTGTCGAATCCGTATTTCATAACGG
>CAZXVE010000119.1:0-3136 GCA_964644125.1 uncultured Muribaculaceae bacterium | reverse complement strand
TGGCCTCCGCCATCTTGTGCATATCCTCTTTTCTCTTGAATGCACCACCTTCGTTGTTGTAGGCGGCAACGATCTCAGCACAAAGTTTTTCTGCCATAGAGTGGCCGGAACGCTTGCGGGCGAAGCTGATCATGTTCTTCATTGAGAGCGAGACTTTTCTTTCCGGACGCAACTCAGTAGGCACCTGGAAGTTTGCACCTCCTACACGACGTGACTTAACCTCGATCTGAGGAGTAACGTTTTCGAGTGCCTTCCTCCAGATATCTAGAGGAGCCTTGTCAGAATCCTTCATCTTCTCGCCTACCATGTCAATGGCATCGTAAAAAATAGAATACGCGATACTCTTCTTCCCCTGCAACATAAGATTGTTCACGAAACGGGTCACCTCGACATCGTGAAACTTAGGATCAGGAAGTAGAATCCTCTTTTTAGGCTTCGATTTTCTCATTGTGAGTAAAAATTAAAGGTGATAAAAGTTAAACGGACTACTTAGATTTCTTTGGTCTCTTGGCACCGTAGAGGGAACGGGACTGGGTCCTGCCTTCTACGCCCGCAGTATCCAAAGCTCCTCTAAGGATGTGGTAACGCACACCAGGGAGATCCTTCACACGGCCTCCGCGGACCAGCACGATGCTGTGTTCCTGAAGGTTGTGTCCCTCACCCGGAATGTAGGCATTGACCTCTTTGGCGTTGGTAAGGCGTACCCTGGCAACCTTTCTCATCGCTGAGTTAGGTTTCTTAGGGGTTGTCGTGTAAACACGCAGACATACGCCCCTCTTCTGAGGACAAGCATCCAGCGCACGTGACTTGCTCTGAGAAACAATGCTCACGCGTCCTTTGCGAACTAATTGTTGAATTGTAGGCATAAATGATTGTAAATCTAATATTTATGTTTCTCCCAAACATTTTGGGGCTGCAAATTTACGAATAATTCCTGTAATTATCAAAGTTTCAGAGCAATTGATTTCAAACTTCATGATCCGATGCCGCCCCAACCGGATTCCAGTCGGAATCTTTATATGGTAGATTACCGTCCGGCCGGGCACGGATGCAACAGCGTCGGGAAGCATTGGAGAAGAGACGTATTTGTGCAGAATCACATTGCAGTGCCTCCGTCGGCCCGACAAGCGAAAACAAAAAGTTTTCTTCCATTGTCTTTATTTGCCAATAAATATTATGAATTTTGTTGAAACAAATCTCCATCCAATTCTTTTTTTATGATTTTATATGTAATCAAAAGTTAAATACGTTAAACTTTTGCCATTTCGCATCTATATAGAATTCATATTGCCACTTTTCTATCGTTTAGAGTGTATAATACTGATAATCAACTAATAATAGATACTATGGTTATTTCCAAAACTTTAACGAGTTAAGTCTCGCTCCTGCGAAACTCCTTACCCCCGCCCGGGCAATGACGGAATTTCCGTAGAAAAAACAACTGGTGCCTTACTGATGCAGAGATTGCTCCCACAAATTATTCTTCCCCGCATGGATATTATTTCCTTCCGGAAATAGAAACGAGACCGCGAGGAAAGTCCGGGTGATGATTCCCTGTACAAAGCGTGCTTCGGAACATTCGTGACTGGAGCATTCCAGGGCAGAAATGATGCAGTCACTCGTAATGAAGAAGGTGACGGGAGCGAATATGCGGGAAAATGATACCGTCACCGAGGATTGATAATGGACCGGGAAGGATCTGTGCTACTGTTCGTCAGGGTTGATTTCGTTGTAGTCGACCTCGTCGAAAAGATCGGACATCTTGTCCTGGGCGCGCTTGACAACTTCCGGAGTCAGATGCGCACGGACATATCCGTAAGCGGCGACCAGCGCCGCAAGGTCATCCGAGAACCCGGCCACGGGAATGGCATCCGGAATCAGGTCGACCGGAAGGATGAAGTAGCCGAGAGCACCGATGATGACGCTCTTCTCCTTGATGGAGACCTTAGGGTCAGTCAGTTCATAGTAAAGAATAAGGGCGATGTAGATGAGTTTCGCCCCTGCCTTCCTGGCAACGTTCTTGACCTTGTTCCAGAAACCGTTCTCGGAAAAGGAGCCCTGATGTTTTTTTAAATCTCTCTCTGTCATAATAGATAGGTTTGTCAAGTTCTGTCGGACTATCCTCAGATTGTACACGGACCGAACATAAAGAAGACTTACCGATATTGCAATGAACGTCAGTCACCCTGAAGGGTCTTGCGGACCTCATCCTTTCCGAAGGCGAACACGTGGTTGAGCACACCGAGCGAAACCGTGTGAGTCTTGCCGTCAAAGGTAATCCGGCCCACACTCACAACTACGTAGTTGTCAACCTTTAGTTTGGAATCCGTGAATACATCGACTATCGGTGACAGAATAAATGTGCTGGCCGCTTCTACGATTCCTCTCGCATCGGCATCATCCTCAGCTGACACAGATTCATCCATAACCTCGCTCACCATAGCCTTGATGGCTTCCTGATGTTCCTGCTTACCAGGGCAAGTGACCGCAAAAAGGATTACGGCGAGAAATGCTGCCACCAGTCCTATCAAAGTTCCTTTCATATGTCTTGAATATTTTGGATACGGCAAATTTACAAAAAATATCATAGTGCCACTGATCTTCACGATTATACGGTCACCCCGGTCCCAGATGGCCATCCTCACTTCATCATACGGAATATTCCATCATTGGCCAGCAGCAGAATCACGATTATGCACCGGCATGTCGGAATCACCGGACTTCCGGTTATGTTCCGCTGAAGGCTACACAATCGTTTCTGCTTACAATTCTGTTGGCAGTGCGTTCGGCCGGAGCCGGAAGTATTGCCGGCGGATGGGCTGTAGAGATCGCCGTGCAGGCAGGGTCGTGGCAGATAAGCATCTGATAATATGATAGATAAGCAAAGGACTGGTACTGAAATCACGACCAGACCTTTGCTATTTTGTTTAATCATCAATATGTTATCTGCCACGGCCACCTCTGGCATATGAGATGGAGAACATAGCCATAAGGCACCGCACTAGTTTTTTCCCGACCTGATGGACGGTTTGCACCGCTAAGGGGATGCCCGGTTTATTCCGCCATCTTCCAACCGTCGATGGTGCGGGTCTCGGAGGAGAAATTGATGCCGAGCTTGATGATCTGTTTGCCGGAG
>CAZXVE010000118.1:0-3242 GCA_964644125.1 uncultured Muribaculaceae bacterium | reverse complement strand
TCATAGTTGTGGGCAACGAGGCGAAAGGCATTTCGAAGGAAGTCGGTGCGGTTGTAACCGACCGTCTGTTCATCCCGTCCTGGCCGCGTGACCAGAGAGGCTCCGAGTCTCTGAACGCCGCTGTCGCCACGGCAGTGACTCTTGCAGAGTTCCGCCGCCGTTAGAAGTTGCAGGCTTCTGCGCTGATTTCCCGTTTTTTTCATAACTTGCGTCCTGTTATGGCTAATGATAGACTGGTATGAATGAAGAATCATTGATGCGTTTGCGAATCAGGAAAATCCTGATGATCTGCAGCAACTACGATGCTTTCGTCCTGGAAGAGGACGGGCGTATCGAGAATCAGGTGCGCAGCGAATACCGTGAACTGAATCTTAGCAACCCTCCTAAATTCATCTGGGCCAATTCATCGGAGCAGGCAAGGGAGATAGTCGCTTCGGAGGAAGGCATCGATGCCATAATCTGCATGTTCAACGAGCAGGACAAGGGTTTGTTCCCGTTCGCTCAGGAACTTAAGGAAAAAAGTCTGGGAATTCCGTTCATCCTGCTCATCCACTATTCCAGAGCGGTGAGACACAGGGTGTTGGAGTCAGATCATCCGGGTGTTGACTTCGTCTTCAGCTGGCACGGAAACGCTGACCTGATACTTGCCATCGTAAAGCTGCTTGAAGACTCGGCCAACGCAGACAATGACATTTTCGAAGTAGGGGTCAAGGTTATATTACTGGTCGAGGATTCTGTCCGTTACTATTCAACCTATCTGCCTGAGCTTTACAAACTTGTACTGACACAGAGCCGTGAGTTCCTGACCGAGGCTCTGAACGATGACCAGAAGAAGTACCGGAAAAGATCGAGACCGAAGATATTCCTCGCCACTTGCCTTGAAGAGGCCATGGCGTATTTTGACAAGTACAAGAAACACCTTCTTGGAGTGATTTCCGATGTCGGTATGGTAGTCCACAAAGGAGACGATCCTGTCACTGAGAAACTGGATGCCGGCCTTGAACTGGTCAGAATCATACGGGAGTACGATCCGCTGATGCCTGTACTGCTTCAGTCCTCGCAGGGAAGCGTGGCCGAAGTGGCTGAAAAACTTGGAGTCGGATTCCTGAAAAAATATTCAAGCACTCTTTTCCTTGAACTTGGCGAATATATGAAAAACGAATTCGGATTCGGCGATTTCGTGTTCAAGGACGCGGCCGGCACAGAGTGCGGCAGAGCCTCAAGTCTTTCACAACTTGAGAAGATCATCGATTCGATTCCCGATGCAGTCCTGGTCAGCAATACATCAAGAAATATGTTTTCCAAGTGGCTGTACGCCAGAGGACTGTTCAATCTTGCCGAGACTTTCAGGGCTGAACACCACACTGATGCCGGAGAATTCAGAACCTTCTTGCTTGACAACATCCGCCGATACCACAGAAGTGTCGGGCAAGGCGTCATCACCGAATTCCACAAGGAGTCTTACGAGGATTACTACTGGTTCTCCAGAATCGGCGAGGGGTCTCTTGGAGGGAAAGCGAGAGGCCTTGCATTCCTCAATCATCTTGTGCAGAAATACTCTTTGTCTGACAAGTTCGAGGGATTGAGAGTTTCCATTCCGCGTACTGTCGTTCTGACCACAGACTGGTTCGACAGATTCATAATAGACAACGGTCTTCAATACGTTATAGATTCAGAACTTTCTGACGATGAGATTCTTTCTGAATTTGTTGCCTCCACTTTGCCGGATGAGCTCAACCAGAACCTCAAGTCGTTTCTCGCTACGGTGGACAGTCCGCTGGCTGTCAGGTCCAGTTCCAAGCTGGAAGATGGAAACTACCAGCCTTTTGCCGGAGTCTATGCCACATACATGTGTCCGCCTGTCGAGAATAAGGACAGAATGCTGCGCGAACTTGGCAAGGCGGTCAAAAGCGTGTACGCGTCAACTTTTTTCAAAGGCAGCAGAAACTACATACAGGCCAGCGGCAATCTTCTTGGCGAGGAAAAGATGGCCGTTGTCATTCAGGCTATCTGCGGTTCAGCCCACGGTGGTGATTTCTACCCGATGATGTCCGGAGTAGGACGTTCGCTCAACTCCTATCCTATCGGTTCAGAAAAGGCGTCAGATGGAGTACTCAATGTTGCATTCGGACTTGGAAAAACGGTTGTGGACGGCGGCAGGACTTTGAGACTTGATCCTCTGCATCCGAAAAAGATTATTCAGCTCTCCAATCCTAAACTTGCGACGAGAGACACCCAGAGTGAGATGTACACCCTGGATCTTCGTCCTTCGTCCTTCAAAATTTCGAAAAATGACGGAATCAATCTAAGGCGTATTTCTGTCTCTGAAGCACTTGGTTGCTATGACCATCCTGAACTGGTCGCCTCCACCTATAATGCTTTGGATGACATGATGGTGCCAGGGATCAGCACGAGAGGTGCAAGGGTTGTCTCTTTTGATGGAATATTCCAATATGACAGGTTTCCTGTCGCCAAAGCTCTGGCGGAAATCATGTCAATCTGTCGCAGCGAGCTGATGAGCGAGATTGAAATCGAGTTCGCGCTTGATCCTGTAAAGTCTTCAGGAGGTGCTTTGGCGGATCTGAAGCTGCTTCAGGTGCGTCCTGTCTCCAGTGGTCTGAGTTCCCAGACATCTTCGATTGAAGAAGCGCGTGGCATTATTGCCAACAAATTGATATTCAGTGATAATGCTTTGGGAAACGGCTATTTTACGGAGTCTCGGATGATGGTCGTGATCCGCCCGGAGGCTTTCGACAAGATGAAGACCGGTTTGATGGCCGAGGAGGTTTCCTCAGTCAATTCAAAGATGGTGGCTGAAGGCCTGACATACTTCCTTGTCGGGCCAGGCCGATGGGGGTCTTCTGTTCCGACTCTGGGAGTGCCTGTAGCGTGGACCGACATCTCAGCAGCCAGAATGGTCGTTGAGTATGGCATAGATGGCTTCAGAATTGACCCGAGTCAGGGAACACATTTTTTCCAAAACATAACTTCACTAGGCGTAGGCTACTTGTCAGTCGACCAGTATGCCGGTAACGGGATGATTGATTTCCAGGCTCTTGACAAACTGGAATGCGTTTTCGAAGGTCAGTTCGTGAAAGTCTATGAAGTTTCAGGCCTGACAGGCTTCATCGACAGAAACAAAGGTGAGGCGTTGATTGGATATTAAAAAATGGAAAACAAGCGCATAATCTATCAGGTTCTGCCGCGTCTGTGGGGTGAGGGAAAATTCTCCTCCATCGATG
>CAZXVE010000117.1:0-3404 GCA_964644125.1 uncultured Muribaculaceae bacterium | reverse complement strand
ACGGCCGCATCGGCAACAATTTCGAGGAGGCTGATGTGCTTATGCGGGAGAAGGGAGCCGAGATGGGGCTGATACCGATTCTAACCATTTCATGATGTGAGGCTCTGCCGCAGGAGAGATCATTGCAGTCTTCCGTAGCCTTGGATACTTCGATTTTTGGCAATAAAGATTTGTTGTTTGTTACCGATTGTCAATTGAGGGAATATTTTTAGTTAATTAGCATAAACAACGCAACACCCTGATTGATGTTGCAGAAACTAATCAACTAATAACCCTAAGACAATGGAAGAGAAAAAGAGAGTTGGGTTCAAGATGAAACTGAAGCCCGGCTGTGAAGAAGAGTATCAGAAGAGGCATTCTGCCTTGTGGCCTGAAATGAAGAAGATTCTGAAAGAATCCAAAGTAAGCAATTATTCCATTTTCTACGACCCTGACACACTGACGCTTTTTGCCTATCAGGAAGTGTCGGGAGAGGCCTCGTCACAGGATCTCGGCACGGACCCTGTGGTAAAGAAATGGTGGCATTACATGAGTGACATAATGGAGGTCAACGAAGATGAATCTCCGGTTTCCATTCCGCTTCACCAGGTCTTTTTTCTGGAATAAGGACTTTTTTATGTGATCGCCTTCCGGCTGGAAGGACGGTTTTGTGCCGTTTCCCCTTGACTTATAATGGGAAACGGCATTTTTGCGGTTATCGTCTGAATATGACTTCCAATCCGTCATATGCTGCCCGCAGAGGCGATGGCAGTGCGGCATCAAGCTGAGCCTGCGTACCATGAAGAGTTCTTGCCATGTGGGTCAGGTACACTGGCTGTCCTTCAGGAGCTGCCAACCTTGCCGTTGAAAGAAGAACATGCGCGGTACGCAGCACAGTCCCTACGCTTGAGTGGGTGTAGATTCTGAAGTCTTCATCGTGGCCGATCCCCATGGTGGCTTCCATTATGAGTCCCGTTATCGGTTTTCCGTCCCTGATGTGTGCGTCAATTCCGACAATCCTGGCGGCCCTTACAGGAATTCCTCCGGTGTCTGTCGCATACAGGACACGCACTGAGCCTTTTTCGATAAGATAAATGAGTGTCTGTTCATTGTCGTCGCCTGTCGCATGATTGCCCGGAAGAGCCGTGACAGTGATGTCTCCGCATTGCGTTTTCTGTCCGATTGCAAGACCGATGACATTGGGAGCAGCTTTCCCTGATTCGGATGCTGCCGCGGCAAAATCGTTTCGGGCTCTTTCTGCCCAGGTCTCGCTTACATAGACCACACTTGCTTCCAAAGTCTCAATCGCTGCTTTGGCATTGTAATGATCCTGATGCGAATGGGTGTAGAAGATAGCAGCGGGTGCCTTGAAACCTTTCGGCAACATGTCGGCATCGGATGGCGTGAAATCAATCAGGATGCGGTTGTCAAGCAGTATGCTGGAAAGCCGCCTGAGTTCTCCTCTCTCGTCCGTCCCGTTCCAATCCGCAGCACCAGTTCCCAGAAACCTCACAAGAAGGTCTTCCTTCCCGGCTTTTCCGGTTTCAGATGAATATCCTTCCGGATCGGATCCAGTCACTGAATGCCCTGCGGAAGGCTTGTTCCCCGTTCCCCTGTCAGTTGGAATTACGGCTGCCCGCATAACCGGAGAGCCGGATACTGCACCGATGGCAATGGCACCGGCACCTACCTTGATGAATCTTCGTCTGTCCATATTGAACGCAATATACGATAAATTCTCGAAGAAGTGCATGCTGCGGAATGATAATCCGTTTACTGATGAACGATTGTCTTGTCAGGACCGATTAAGGAGTATTAAACGATTAATACCAACTATTTGCCAGAAATGGAGAGGAAATCCCGGAAGAATACCAAATCTTTGCGATTGTTGGAATTTCTTGCCCGAGGTAATTTTGCAGCATAAATAGCTGAATTATTATGAGACAGAAGATTCTGGTGTTTATTGTGTTGATTTTGAGTGGTTTGACTGTTGGTGCCCAAAGGCTTGTGATTGGAGGCTACGGTGAAGCGATGATGACTCGCAATTTCTACAGTGATGCCTGGCAGAGGTACAACACGCCGGAGAAATATGTCAATGACAAGAGCCACGGGCGTTTTGACATACCGCATTTCGTCATAAATCTCGGCTATGATTTCGGCAAGGGTTGGACGCTCGGCACCGAGATCGAGTTCGAACACGGAGGCACTGAAAGTGCCGTCGAACTGGAGGCCGACGAGACAGGAGAGTACGAGAACGAGATCGAGCGTGGCGGCGAGGTTGCCCTCGAGCAGTTCTGGCTTCAGAAAGAGATCTGTCCTGCGTTCAAGGTGAGAACAGGAATGATCATCGTCCCTGTCGGACTGACAAACGGACACCATCTTCCTACGGAATTCTTCACGGCCTACAGACAGGAAGGAGAGAACACAGTCTTCCCTTGCACCTGGCACGAGACCGGCATCGAGGTTCTCGGCGATCTGGGCAAATGGTCCTACGAACTGATGTTCCTGCCGGGATTGGATTCGGACCGATTCGGAACGGAAAATTTCATTCAGGGCGGAGCCGGTTCTCCTTACGAATTCAAGATTGCCAACTCCTACGCCGGAGCATTCAGGATAGACAACCGTTCAGTCAAAGGACTCAGGGTAGGTCTGAGCGGCTACTTCGGCTCAAGTTTCAGCAATTCGCTGACAAAGAATTCCAAGTACAAGGATTGCAATGGTGAGGTGATGATCGGTTCCGCCGACTTTACCTACAATGGTCACGGCATTATCGCCAGAGGATGTTTTGACTATGCTCATCTTAACGATTCCCAGCAGATTACGGCCTTCAACAAGAACAATATGTCCAATGCCTCACCGTCGCCTCACAATGCGGTTGGCTCGGATGCGATCGTCGGAAGCGTTGAGGCTGGCTTTGATGTGCTCTCCCTTCTGAAGAAAAAGAGCAAGTGCTATGTTTTCGCCCACTACGAGTACTACGATTCCATGTTCAAGGTAGCAGACGGTGTGCTTGACTATGAATGGTGCGGCAAGCACCGTGTTGCTGCCGGCATCAACTGGTACCCGATTGACGAGATCGTGATAAAGGCTGAATATTCAAAACGCTTCTATGTAGCTCCGTTCAACAATGAGCCTTCCATCACTTTGGGGATTGCTTTCAGCGGCTGGTTCAAGAGATGAAAGACTTATGAATATGCACCGTCATCCGGATTGGAAATTTACGGAATATTTTGAAAATCAATAAATTCAATACTAACAAACAATGAGAAAGACTTTTAGATCAATCGCGGCGCTGGCGCTGTCAGCCCTCGCGGTCGTGGCCTGCGACAAGAACAACGACACGGACACGACATCAAAGAAAGAGGAGGCTCTCCAGAAAGTCAACGAGGCTTTCGTGGACAACACCGTCATCCCTACCTACAAGG
>CAZXVE010000116.1:0-3442 GCA_964644125.1 uncultured Muribaculaceae bacterium | reverse complement strand
TTTACAACCAGCTGAAATGCGACGGGGAAGTGATGGCCGTCGACACAATCTACTACGCTGAGTTCATCCGGGATGGGAAGGTGATTCCGGCCATACGTTTCGATCAGGGCGACCACGGCAACCTTTACTGGAACGAGAAGGGGGAGAGCCTGCGCAAGGCTTTCCTCAAGGCTCCTTTGAAATTTTCAAGGATAAGTTCAGGCTTTTCCTACCACCGCAAGCATCCTGTGACCGGCAAGGTGAGGGCTCACACAGCTGTGGATTATGCCGCTCCGACGGGAACTCCTGTGATGAGCATCGGTGACGGTACGGTAATCAGCGCGGGTTGGTCGAACGGCGGCGGCAACACGGTCAAGATCAGGCACAATTCCGTCTATACAACCGCCTATCTGCACCTTTCCCGCTACGGAAAGGGCATCAAGGCTGGAGCAAGGGTGCGCCAGGGCGATGTCATCGGCTATGTGGGATCTACAGGACTTTCGACGGGACCGCATCTGGATTTCAGAGTGTGGAAGAACGGCACGGCGATCAACCCGCTCAAGATGGAGTCGCCACCTTCCGATCCGATTGAAAAGGAAAATCTTCCGGCGTTGGACTCGACCTTCAGGCATTACCGGGAACTGATGGATGAATATGCCGGAAAGCATTGATCGTTAACCGACATGAACTGGAAACAGCTCAGTCAACGGGGGTGATGGCAGAAGCCGCCCAGTTGAACACGTATTTTTTGTCACCGATGGGGAGCGTGATTTCGATGGAATCCGCTCCTTTCCTGTATTTGGCGAAAGCATGTCCTTCGATGGCGCTGCCAGGGGCGATCGAGTAGTCCTTGAGGTAGCCGATGCTCTTGCGGCGAATGTTCTCCATCTGCCGCTCTCCGTCCGCCGTAATCATCGCCGTGGCGATGTTGCCGGCCTCGAGGATGGCGTCCGAACCGATGTCCCGGAGCAGTTCCTCTTCGAAAGAGTCATCGTCGTCCGGGTCACCCCGCACTATCGCGTACATCACAAGCGATGAGACCAAAGTGACGACTCCGAGACCTATGGTCTTGGCCGTTCTCCTGGCTCCCACCCTGTTGAGATATCCTCTGTTGGAAAACAATTTGATCTTTCCGTCCCTGGCTTCTACGGACGAGCCGTCAAAACTGAACGAGACGGGATTCTTGGTGTTGTTCTGGATGTAAAGGTCTATCCGGTAGTACTTGCCATATTCTTTGAGGTAGCGGACGTTCATCAGCACATCCAGACCGTCCACTGCGAAGACTTTCCAAGCGTTGCCGTTTCTGTCAAGCTGCATGTCGGGGCTTTTGACTGTGGAATTGTCCTTGACCCTGACAACCTTGAGACCAGGTGCTTCATCAGTGAAAAGCGGTTGGAATTCGATTGTGTCCACAGTATGGATTTTTGTGAGCGTGTCGGCCTTGACAGCCTCCTGTGCATTTGCATGAAGGGTCAGCGACAACAACAAAGCCACGGACAACGGCTGGATGAATCTTGCTTTCATGTTGTTTTCAGTTTGGCGAAGTCGTGACATGCAAAAATCGAGCCTTGCCCCTAAAATGTTTCAATGAGCTATTTCTGCAGGGTGTGGTCGTCCCATGTCGGGAAATTTGTTAATTTTGCAAGTTTGACATGATAGTTTAGGTTTTACAAAATTGCAAGCATAACTATAATGAAAATATTCAGGAGAATAGTTTTGACAGTGGCCGGTTTGCTGCTGGCCTGTACCTCATCCAGGGCGGTGTTCAATGAGAAGAACCTCAGTCAGACGCTGCAGGTGCTTCGCTACGAACTGCGGAAGGCATATTCGGAGATGGAAAAGAGCCAGTCAGCCTTTGAGAGCCAGGATGGCAGCCAGCATGAGGAACTTGTCCATCTTATCCAGAGCTGCAACGAACTCTCGCTGATGCTTTACTCGCAGAAACAGGATTTTACTTTCGACCTTACCTATGCGCTTCAGCGAGCTACCGATCAGTACCACAGTTTCACGCAGAGGCGTATGCCTTACGACAACATCATTTCCTATCTGGATGTTGAGATCGACAGGTATGACCGTCTTGTGACTGCTCTGAAGGTGCTGCCTCCGGAAATGGTCGAGCTGCCTGACAGTCTCGGACCATCACTTCTGGACTCGTTGACGGCCACCCTTGAGGGACATATCCTTCCCGGAACTTCTTTTGCAGAGTCGAAGGCTCTCATCGGCCATCACGACGAGGAAGAGACGCATGAGTTCAAGTCGTTCACCCTTGACAGTCTCTCGCTCATCGCTCGCGACAGCTGTCTATACTATTCCTCGAAGCTTCTTCAGATGTACACCGAAACCCGCGACCATCTTGTCGAAGACAACGAGTACTACGAGACCACCGACAAACGTCTTAAGGAGGCCTACGACTATGCTCAGGAACGCTACAAACTAGTCCAGAAGAAGATCTTCATAGAAGGACAAGACAATTACTGGACAATTCTGACGAATCTGAAGTCATACACTTCAAGGGCTGCAAGGGATTTCAGCGACAAGTACAGCAGGGCTTATCTGACCGATGTCAAGAGCGAGTGGAAAGGACCGATAGTCCTTGGCTTTTCCTTTATGGTGCTTGTCTACCTGGCTATGGCTACTCTGCTCAGTATGCTGATAGTCAAGCTGCTGATGCGGAAAGTCAGCTTCTTCAGAACTGAATGGTTCCGGAAGAGGGAAGCGGCTATTTTCATGCTTGGGGCTGCGATTCTTTTTGTCGTGGTAATCGGCATTGTCCGACAGGCTCCGGCGACATCGAATTTCTTTACGATGGCTTCCGGGCTGCTGATCGAGTTCGCCCTTCTTCTCATTGCCGTGCTGACCTCGATCCTGATCCGCTATGAAAGCAAGCAGATCAACTATGGTATGGCGGTCTACACTCCGATAATGCTGGTTGGACTGTTTGTGATAACCTTCAGAATCATATTCATACCCAACAGTCTGATTGCGCTGGTCTTCCCTCCGCTGCTGGTTGCGTTCGGGCTTTGGCAGTGGGCTTCGATTCACAGGAACGGCCCAACGGTGCCGAAGAGCGACAAGTACTACGCCGTCGCTTCCTTCGCAGTGACCGTTCTGACTTTCGTCATTGCCATCTGCGGTTACAGTCTGCTCGGTCTGCAGGTCTACATCTGGTGGATTTTCCAGTTGACTGTCTGCCAGCTGATTGTCGCTTGTGACCATATTCTCAGGCGGTACCGTAGCAAGAAGGTTGACATTCATGTACGTGCCTACAGAATCAAGCATCGCAACGTGGTCGGAAAAGATAAAGGTTCCTACATCCTTGTCACCTGGCTTTATGACCTCATTGACATGGTGATGATTCCGTTGTTGTACCTGTTGTCGATTCCGTTCTGCCTGTACATGGCTTCCGAAGTCTTTGACCTGACGGAGGTCTGCATGGACATGTTCTTCTACCCGTTCTTCAACT
>CAZXVE010000115.1:0-3448 GCA_964644125.1 uncultured Muribaculaceae bacterium | reverse complement strand
AACGGCCTCCGACATTGTCAGGAACGACGAATGTCTTGTAGCCTTCCTGTGTGGAAAGGGTCTTGAGGGCTCCCTTGTGCGCGTCGGTGATGGCCACGATTCTCTCTGAAGCGTCGGAGTAGTTCTTCTCGATGTGCTCCTTGACGATCCTGAAGGCGACGGCCGGCTCGGTGGTGGTGCCTGACTTGGAGATAACTACCGTGGCGACGTTCCTTTCGGCCACGAGGTCCATCAGTTCGGCGAGATATTCCTCGGAAAGGTTGTTGCCTGCGAAGACTACTTCAGGAGCGGCCTTGGCTCCGCCGAGCTGCTTGGCGAAATTGTGGGAGAGGGCCTCGATGGCGCAGCGGGCTCCGAGATAGGAACCGCCGATGCCGATGACGACGACAAGGTTCACTCCCTTGGCCTTCCAGCAGTCGCGTACGGCCTCGCACTCTGCGATGAGAGTTTCGGAGGTCTGCGTAGGCAGATGCTTCCAGCCGAGGAAGTCGTTGCCGGCTCCGTTTTCAGCCTCAAGAGTGTCGAAGGCGGTGAGAGCCTTGGCTACATATTCTTTGTAATCTTCTTCTTTGACAAAGGAGGAGCATCCTCCCAGATTTACTTTGACCATATTGTATCTTGTTTTATGTTAATCAAGTTTATTCCGACAACTTGCAAAATTAACTAATTTTACGTGAATATCTATGGATAATCGGCGTCCCCTTCGGCCTTTCCGGGCTCATTGGCGTTTCCTTCTGAAGAAATCCGTCATCAGGGCGGCGCATTCTTCAGCCATGACTCCGGTCTTCACTTCCGTCTTTGGATGCAGCAGGGAAGGGGAGAACAGGGAATAGCCTCTCTTGGGGTCGGACGTTCCGTAGACGATCCGGCCTATCTGCGCCCAGTTCAGAGCTCCGGAGCACATTGGGCAGGGCTCCACGGTGACGTAGAGCGTGCAGTCGGCAAGATATTTACCGCCCATCGCCTCGGTTGCTGCCGTGACGGCGATCATCTCGGCATGCGCCGTGGGGTCATGCAGCCTTTCCGTCATGTTGTGCCCGCGCCCGATTATCCTTCCGTGGCAGACAATCACCGCCCCGACGGGAATTTCATCCTCTTCGCTGGCCGCCTGCGCCTCTTTAAGCGCCTCGGCCATGTATTTCTCATCAATGTCCATAATCTTAAGCGACTTGTCCTTAAACGAAAAGAGGGTGACTAAAATGTTGATTTTTAGTCACCCTCGTAAAAGTCGAACCGACGATTACCACCTGTCCTCAGATGATACAGTCAGCTTTTTGCGTCCGTGGCGGCGACGGGAAGCGAGTACGCGGCGACCGTTGGCGGTAGCCATTCTCTCACGGAATCCGTGCTTGTTCACGCGCTTGCGTCTGGATGGTTGAAATGTCCTTTTCATATCTTCTTATTTTTTAATTTCCATTAAGGGAGTGCAAATTTAATCCTTTTGCCGATAATTTCAAAATATTTTTGGATAATCCTAAGCATTGACAATTCTTGACCATCCCTGTCCTGCGCCGGCCACGGCCGTTCCGTGGACCATTATCTGAAATTGTTGTCGATGATGGCCTGAGGAAGAAGATCACCATAGACCACATAGCAGCCGGACTTGTAGTTTCCGACCCAGTCCATCATGATCATGCCGGTGGATGCGCATTCTCCATTGGTCAGGCGCTTGTAAACCGTAGGATGATTGTTGGCCGCGTTTGCACGGTAGGTGTTGTCAGTTGAGATCGATCCGGTGTAGCCGGAAGTGTGGTTGATTGTCCAGCAGTTCTTGCCGGCGTTCTCGGATGCCCAGTCCATGAAAGTGCTGACTGCGTTCAGTTTGGCATCTGTGTCTTCAACGTGGTAGTAGTCCTGGACTCCGAGCGTACCCTCTGCGACACGGCTCTTGATTGTTGCCCCTGTCGTTCCGTTCTCCGAGAAGCTCCATCCGGAGATGTAGCCTCCGGTTATCGGCTGGTCAGCGTAGGAGTCGCGTGAGAGAAGGAGAATCTTGCCGCGCAGATCTCCGACGGTGAGGTCAGGCCTGTAGTCGATGCGGAACCTTGACGGGAAAGTCTCCTCGCTGTTGAGAAATTCGCACATGAGCGAGTTCCACACTGACCTGTCGTTGTAGAACGGGCTGTCGCTCTCGAACTGCATGATGACCACCGCGAACTCTGACGGGTTGGCGTCAATCTTGTCCATGAGGGTCTTGACGGCTGCCTTGAATGTAGTGTTGGTCGGTATTACTCCGTGATAGACATGAAGTTCGTTCTTGTACTTGAATGCCCTTACGCGTACCTTGCGGTAGCCTGGACGGAAATCATATGCCCTGATTCCAAGATCCCATTGTGCCGACAGCTTCAGGCTCTGAGTCCTTCCGATGGAGAACGCCGTTCCGTCGCCGGTGACTGCGTCGTGGGTTCCCGGAATGGACAGCCGCGCGAAAGGAGTCGAGTCATCCAGCTCTGCCATCCAGGCTCCGTTGGAGGAGTTGGCTCTGGTGAGAGGCTCGTCGAGGTTCTCATCCTCAAGGATGGACTCTCTTTCCTGAGCAAGGAGTGTCTCGTCATTCTCGAGTTTCTCTTCGCATGATGTGAAGAGGACCGCTGCGAAAAGTGCGCAGAAAGCGGCGGCAAAATAAGATCTTGTCTTCATGATTGTTGTACTTTAATATAGTTGAACCATAACTTGTATTTCTTTTGTTCCTTTATGTTCCTTTTTTTGTCGTTGGGCGCAATTTTAATCCTTTTAAATATAATTTCAAAATATTTCCGGACAAATTTCAAATTGACTCACCCAAAACACATTGTCAGCGGTTACCTGAATCATGGTAATCGCTGACAATTTTTTGATTAAAAGGTTTTTAGCCCTCATGAATCGTCGCAAAACGCTTTCCGAAATTGAATATCTGGAATTTTTGAAAAAACTTCAGCTTCACACCACCCAGCACCGCATTTCAGTACACTCTGGCTGGTTTCAAGCTACGCTCATACGCACCACCACACGCACAGTCATACGCAGCATCTTACGCGCCACCATACGCACCGTCACACGCAGCATCACACGCAGCATCACATGCACCACCCCCGCATGCTCAAAAACTCCGTGGCAGATAACTGACTGAATATGAGCTATAAGAGCAATCATCTGGTACGGAAATCTGCACTAGATGATTGCTCTTATGGTTGATTGTCAATGCTTTATCTGCCACGGATTTTTTAATTCGTCCACCGCGTCAGATTGGTGATCGTGGTGTTGAGATTCTCCAGGCGCTTGTTTAGGGAAGGCTACAGATGCAGTTAGTCTTTTGGCAATTGCATATAGCAAAAAGGGTGTGCCCGCACCATCTGCGCGGACACACCCTTCATAAACTAAACTCCGAACCCGTCGCCTCCTTCCGAAAATGACGAGTCAGAATCCGTGGAAGCCTCCGTGTCACGCACGCAGCGGACCTTGAAGCTCA
>CAZXVE010000114.1:0-3465 GCA_964644125.1 uncultured Muribaculaceae bacterium | reverse complement strand
CGAGGAATATTATGGCATCAGCCAGTATGGCTACTGCCTCGGGAATCCTATCAGCATCATCGATCCTAACGGGATGGATGGCTGGACCATCGACGAAAGAGGGAATGTGGTATGGGTAAGGGAAAGTGATGACCACCGGCTTTATTATGTGAATAATGACGGAAGCATGTCCGACGACTATGTTTCTGTCTCTGACAGGAGCATCCTCGACGACCTAACAGTAACGGAGGCCAAGGTAGATGGCGGTGCGGAAGTGAGCAGCCATACATCCCAGACCAGTATCAATGACATGTTCAAGGTGTTCAAGTTCGCTGCGGACAAAACAAAAGTCGAATGGGCCGTACACCGCAACGGCGACACCTACACCATCGGAACCAAGCATGCCCCGGATACAGCCTCTTCGTGGGAGGATTACACCAAAGATAACCCTGATGCCACAATTCATTCTCATCCAGATGTAGACGTCGATAATGAAATTAGTTCTATGGGATATGGAACATATTTCTCTACTTCAGATCAAAGAAATGTAATAAAGGATGTGAAACAGAATGGGCGCATAACACGAAAAAGTTATGTCTATTTTCCTGTCTCAAGTAGACTATATTTTGCGGGGTATTATAAAGCTTACTTTATTAGACCCATCAAAAGTTACAAAAGTTTTTATTTCGGAACGTTAAATAATAAATAATGAAACTACACTCAATATTCGTTGTCATGGCTATAATCGGCTGCCTTCAAATGTGCGACAATCCTGCCCGTCATTCTGGGGCAAATAGAATTATTGACATAAGGGATAGTTGTCCGAAATTAGAAAGAATCTTCAAATCCGACAGACTTCAAGACTCTTTGGAAACTTTTTTTGAATTAGTTGATACCAGTGATTTCTATATCCTTGCATTACCACGTAAAAATTATAGCAGAGTTCAGGATTCAAATCATTCTAAAGACATAATAACTATCTCATTCATTGTCAACAATAATGATACAATCATAAGTTTTTCCGGTCGATATGGTATAGCCCCTCCTATAAGCATAGGAATGGGAAAGATCTTTTTTGATGATATGGTCGATATTGGTGCCAAATATGTCAACAAGACCCTAGTCGCGGTAAACAGTCATGGACATTTCCCACTTGATAAATTCTTGAATAGTTCGTTTATAGATAGTTTGGATTTTAAATTATATATGGACCGGTATTGCTATGACTTGGATGTGACTGGTGGGCTAATACCTCATCTGAGAATTTATGTCATAAATGGGGACAGTTTGCGAGTGGAGTTTACAAACGACAAGAATATCGAGTGTTTGGACACAGTGATTAACACTTTAACAGCCCAATGACAACATTACCATGCAGCTATTAGTGTGGACTCCTTCTCGAAGAAGGCCGCCGGATTCGATAAGGAACGCTTCAAATCGGACGTCATACAACTCTTTCAGGAACATGGCCTGCTTTGACGCCCTGGCCCTCGACTGCGCCCTGACCTCCGGAGGGCGGATCGTCCGCGTGAACGGTGCGGACAGTGCCGGCGGCACAGCATCCTTCAGGGTCCTGCACTACCTCCGCGACCATCTCGGCAGCGTCCGAGCCATAGTCGACGGAGACTCCGGTGAGGTCATCGAAGCTAACGACTACTACCCGTTCGGAAAGAGGATCGCGATAACGTGAAACACTAATAGACCTTGACCTTGAGTTTCGAATATGCCCTTTCGGCTTTCTGAAGTGCCTTCTCGACAGTCTCATCGGTGGCAAGGATAACTCCGACACGACGGTGTCCTCTGATCTCAGGCTTACCGAAGAACCTGACCTGAACACCGGGCTCCTCCAGGACCTTGTCCACGTCCAGGAACTCATATTCATCGGTGTTTCCCTCAACGACAATCGCTTTAGAGGCGGAAGGACCGTAAAAGCGGACCTCAGGGACAGGCAATCCCAACACCGCGCGGGCATGAAGAGCGAATTCCGACATGTCCTGTGAAATCATTGTCACCATCCCGGTATCATGCGGCCTTGGAGAAACTTCGCTGAATATCACATCCTCCCCCTTGACAAAAAGTTCGACCCCGAATATTCCGTAGCCTCCTAAAGCGGCAGTGACCTTTCCGGCGATTTCCTGAGCCTTCTTTTCTGCAGCCGCGCTCATTCCCTGCGGCTGCCAGGACTCACGATAGTCACCATCGACCTGATGATGCCCCACAGGCTTGAGGAATGTCGTCCCAGCACAGTGACGCACAGTCAGGAGCGTTATCTCATAGTCAAAATCCACGAAACCTTCAACGATGACCTTACCCCCACCGGCACGTCCGTCCTCCTGGGACACCTTCCAGGCCTCGGCAATCTGAGACTCATCGCGAATCACGCTCTGGCCATGACCGGAGGAACTCATCACAGGCTTCACCACGCAAGGAAAACCAATCTTTTTCACTGCAGCCTTGAACTCATCCTCTGTTTGGGCAAATTCGTATCTTGAAGTTGGGATTCCAAGTTTCTCTGCCGCAAGACGTCTGATTCCCTCCCTGTTCATTGTCAGATAAGTCGCATTGGCCGTCGGGATCACCGTGTAACCTTTCTTCTCAAGCTCGATGAGTTTCGGAGTCGCGATTGCCTCGACTTCAGGAATGATCAAGTCAGGCTTCTCTTCCTCGACCATTGCGGAAAGAGCATCACCGTCAAGCATAGAAAGGACACGTGATGACTGAGCAATCTGCATCGCGGGAGCGTTAGGATACTTGTCAACAGCCACGACATTCACGCCGTAGCGCTCAAGTTCAATCGCGATTTCTTTTCCAAGTTCCCCGGATCCGCAGAGAACAGCCTTTTTTCCGACAGGAGTGAAAGGATTACCAATGTTTGCCATATTGAATGATTGTGTTTGAATCCTCAAATTTACGAACATTAAGCCACAGTAACAAGGTTTTCATGCCCGATGAAACCTTGGGGCTCCATAATGATATCGTAGATGTCCATCTCCGATGACTCCTATGCGCGACCGGAATCAGAAACAAGATTGCGGAGATTGCGGTTGAAGTCAGAGCGGGACAGGAGATCCTCAAGGGTGATGTGCATCCGCCACCTCCAGTAATGGTGGGAGTTGGCCGGGATGTTGATCCGCTCATCCTCAGGTTTACCCTGATAACGGACCTCGCCGTCAATCGACATCCAATCCTGAAGCGGAAGGACGCATAGCATTGACGGTGAATCAAGATGCTGTTTCACAATCATTTCGCACACCCACGGCTCACAATCGTGCGGAGCCTGACCCTCGCAGTGGAGAACCTCGTGGTAGAACCTCCCGGTCATCGGCCTGTTCTCCTGCCACCAGCCCCGCAGCGTGGAAGTGTCGTGCGTCCCGGTCGCGCAAACCGACAGATAAGGATATGACGCAGGGTCATCGAAAATCCTGTCAGATGACTTCGGCATCCTCTGGATCTCCAGCGAAAGAATCCGCAGATCCTTCATCACCT
>CAZXVE010000113.1:0-3491 GCA_964644125.1 uncultured Muribaculaceae bacterium | reverse complement strand
AAAGGAACGACGAGGGTGGGCGAAGCACGAATTATTCCCTCGTTACAGATTAAACGGACCAAACACTCATTACTGTCATTTCCATTTCGTCAAATCCGACTCAGCGCCGGCTGAAGGATGCGGTTGGCGTTGTCAATGCGCTCCCTTGATGGAGGATCGACGCCTTCCAGAGAATATTCAATGCCAAGTTCCCGGTATTTGTATATTCCCATCGTGTGATAGGGCAGCACGTCGATGCGCTCCACATTGCCGAGCGTAAAAAGGAAATCGCGCAACTGAACGAGCCATCTGTCATCGTCGGTGATGCCAGGCACAAGCACATGACGAATCCACACCGGCTTGTGTATTTCATCCAGATAGCGGGCGCAGTCGAGTATGTTCCGGTTCGTGTGGCCGGTCAGCCGGCGATGCTCTGCATCGTCGATATGCTTGATGTCCAGCAGGACAATGTCGGTAACTTTCATCAGCCTGCGGAACTTTTCAAAGAATACGCCCTCACGGCTGAAAGGCTGGGCAGAAGTGTCAAGGCAAGTCGATATTCCCCGTTCCCGGGCCATTTCGAAAAGTTCAATGAGGAAGTCGATCTGCATCAGCGCCTCTCCCCCGCTCACCGTTATCCCGCCTTTGTCACCCCAGTAGGACCTGAAACGCTCGGCACGGTCCAGGAGTTCGGCAGCGCTGTACTCCTCCCCCGCCCCGGTCTTCCAGGAATCAGGGTTGTGACAATACCGGCAGCGCATCGGACAGCCCTGCAGGAATATCAGAAATCTGATCCCGGGGCCGTCCACCGCGCCGAAACTCTCAAGACTGTGGACTCGTCCTTTTACCATTTACAGGCGCTCGTGCGCATTGCGCGCAATGACATCGAGCTGCTGCTCGCGGGTCAGGTCAATGAATTTGACCGCATAACCGCTCACACGGATAGTGAAGTTCTGGTATTCCTCCTTCTCCGGATGCTCCATGGCATCCTTCAGTTTGTCAAGACCGAAGACATTGACATTCAGGTGATGGGCACCCTGATTGAAATAGCCGTCCATTACTGACACCAGGGTACGGGCACGTTCCTCATCGTCGTGGCCGAGAGCGCCGGGGCTGATCGTCTGCGTGTTGGAAATGCCGTCCAGCGCATACTCATAAGGAAGTTTCGCCACTGAATTGAGCGAAGCCAGAAGGCCGTTCTTCTCTGCTCCGTAGCTCGGATTGGCTCCCGGAGAAAGAGGCGCGCCGGCCGGACGTCCGTCAGGCATATTGCTGGTATATTTGCCGTAAACCACATTGGAAGTGATCGTCAGGATGGAAGTGGTAGGCTCCGAATTGCGGTAGGTATGGTATTTCTTCACGAGCTTGATGAAGGTCTTGAGCAGCCATACGGCAATCTCGTCCGCACGCTCGTCATCGTTGCCGTAGCGCGGGAAATCACCCTCGGTCTTGAAACTCAGAGGGAAACCGGTCTCATCGCGGATGATGTTCACCTTGGCATATTTGATGGCGGAGATAGAGTCAACGACGTGGCTGAAACCGGCGATGCCGGTAGCGAAAGTCCTGCGCACGTCGGTGTCAATGAGCGCCATTTCTTCAGCCTCATAGAAATACTTGTCGTGCATGTAGTGGATGAGGTTGAGCGTCTTTACATAGACACCGGCCAGCCAGTCCATCATGTCGATGAATCTCGGCATGAACTCCTCGTAGGTGACCACATCCCCTTCGATAGGACGCATCTTGCGGCCGCACTGCTCGCGGGTCTTGCTGTCCACACCGCCGGAGATTGCATAGGTGAGACACTTGGCAAGATTGGCACGGGCACCGAAGAACTGCATTTCCTTTCCGGTCTGAGTGGCGGACACACAGCAGCAGATGCTGTAGTCGTCCCCCCATACTGGACGCATCACGTCATCGTTCTCGTACTGGATGCTGCTGGTCTTCACCGATATCATTGCAGCATAGCGCTTGAACGGCTCAGGCAGACGGCTGCTGTAGAGTACCGTAAGGTTAGGTTCAGGAGAAGGTCCCATGTTCTCCAGCGTGTGGAGGAAACGGTAGTCATTCTTCGTCACCATTGAACGTCCGTCCTGTCCCATACCTCCGACTTCGAGAGTTGCCCACACAGGGTCTCCGGAGAAGAGCTGATTGTAAGACGGGATACGCGCGAATTTCACCATGCGGAATTTCATGACCAGATGGTCGATCAGTTCCTGTGCATCGTTCTCGGTAAGGGTTCCTTCAGAGAGGTCACGCTGGATATAGATGTCCAGGAAGGTTGAAACACGTCCCACGGACATTGCGGCACCGTTCTGGGTCTTCACCGCTCCAAGGTAGCCGAAATAGAGCCACTGCACAGCCTCCCGGGCGTTGCAGGCAGGCTTGGAAATGTCAAAGCCGTAGAGGGCAGCCATTTCCTTAAGGCCCTTGAGAGCCTTGATCTGCATTGCGACCTCTTCACGCAGACGGATTACTTCATCTACCATCTCGTGGTCTCCCATCTCATCGAGATCCTTCTGTTTCTCGGAAATGAGGTAATCAATGCCGTAGAGGGCCACACGCCTGTAGTCACCCACGATGCGGCCGCGGCCGTACGTGTCAGGAAGGCCTGTAAGAATATGATTGTGACGCACATGCTTCATTTCTTCAGTGTAGGCGTCGAACACTCCGTCGTTGTGGGTCTTGCAGTAATTGTGGAATATTTCGTGCAGTTTGGCAGATGGCTCATAGCCGTAGGTTGTGCAGGCCTGCTCAGCCATCTTGATGCCGCCGTAAGGCATGAATGCACGCTTAAGCGGTTTGTCAGTCTGAAGGCCGACAACCTTCTCCAATTCTTTTGTTCCCTCGCCGATGTAGGCGGCACCGTAGGCTGTCAGACTTGACACCACTTCGGTTTCCATGTCGAGCACACCGCCCTTGGCCCTTTCCTGTTTCTGAAGCTCCTTCAGCATTCCCCAAAGGGTCTCGGTTGCCTGAGTAGGTTCTGCCAAAAACGACTCGTCGCCGTCATAGCTGGTGTAATTGTTCTGAATGAAGTCACGCAGATTGACTTCAGATTGCCACTTGCTTCCTTTGAAACCTCTCCATTCTGTTTTCATGGTCGTTGATTCGTTGTTACTTTGATTCGTTAATTAGTTACTATCCTTAAACAAAATGACAAAGAAACGAATAAAATCCGAAAAATCTACCATTTTTGTGGCTAAATGTAGCATTTTGGAAAAGAAAAAAAAGGTCGGAGCAGCAATGCTGTTCCGACCTTCGAGTGGAGATATAGAGATTCGAACTCTAGACCCCCTGCTTGCAAAGCAGGTGCTCTACCAACTGAGCTATACCCCCAAACTTTTCAAGGCCTGACGCCTTCCTGTAGGCCCTGGCAGAGTTGAACTGCCGACCTCTACATTATCAGTGTAGCGCTCTAACCAACTGAGCTAAGAGCCTGTATAAATAATGAAAGATTAGTACAGGTCCCGATGCGAAACCTTGTACAGAGCGTCTCTCGCTGTCGGAGCAAA
>CAZXVE010000112.1:0-3515 GCA_964644125.1 uncultured Muribaculaceae bacterium | reverse complement strand
CTCTGGAGTTCAAGAAGGTCGGCGAGAAACTTCTCATCACCCTTCCTGCTGAACTTACCGCCGAGGACTATGTCGTCCGTGTCGAGATGAAATAAGCGTGGCGGACAATCGGTTGATTATCCGGTAAAAGAACAAAGGCCTGGTACGAAAATCCGTACCAGGTCTTTGTCTTTTTTATTGATTGGCAGTTTTTTGCCTGCCACGGCTTCCTATTTCGTACCGAAGATCCTGTCTCCGGCATCGCCAAGCCCGGGAACAATGTACGCATTGGAGTTCAGGCAGTCATCTACTGCGGCAACGAAGATGTCCACATCAGGATGTTCCTTCTGAACGCGGGCTATTCCTTCAGGGGCGGCGACCAGGCACATAAGCTTGATGTTCGTGCAGCCGCGTTCCTTCAGCATCGCCAATGCGTCGCAGGAACTTCCTCCGGTGGCAAGCATCGGATCGGTCACGATCACGAGCCGCTTGTTGATGTCCTCCGGAAGCTTGCAGTAATAAACGACCGGAGTGTGTGTCTTCTCGTCACGGTAAAGACCTATGTGACCGACCTTCGCTACAGGGACAAGTGTCAGAAGACCATCCACCATGCCTATCCCAGCGCGGAGAATGGGAACAATGGCGAGTTTGCGTCCTGACACCTTCTTGGCAGTCATGGTGCAGATAGGCGTTTCAATCTCAATGTCATCAAGAGGAATATCCCTGGTGATTTCGTAACCCATAAGAAGGGAAATCTCTTTAAGCAATTCTCTGAAATCCTTGGAACCTGTGTCCTTTTTCCTCATGATCGTCAGTTTGTGCTGGATCATAGGATGATCGATAACGTGTACTGTACTCATTTTATATTAATTCTTTGAGATCAAAGTGATTCAATTACAGATGCCAAAGTTACTGATTATTTCTCAATTCAGGTAAGTGTTTTTAGTAATTTGGCTGTATCTGCATATTCACACATCCGGAATCTCTAAAATTTTGATATTCTGTTCCGCAGCAGCAAATTACGAGTCCGAAAAATATGCTATCTTTGCAAATTGTTCCAGGCAGGGCAGTCAGGCTGCCTGGTTAAGCGTAATGTTCTATGGTGACTTTTATTATCTCGCTGCTGGCTCTCATTGTCGGCTATCTGGTTTATGGAAAGTTTGTTGAAAGAGTCTTAGGACCCGATCCTGAACGTCAGACGCCTGCTGTCGCCCATCCGGACGGGGTTGACTTCATTGCAATGCCATGGTGGAAGATTTTCATGATACAGTTCCTCAATATCGCTGGAACCGGACCTATCTTCGGAGCCATAATGGGAGCCAAGTTCGGACCTTCTGCCTATTTGTGGATAGTTTTCGGCTGTATATTCGCAGGAGCGACGCATGACTATCTGAGCGGTATGCTCTCTCTCCGCCATGATGGTGAAGGTCTCCCGGAACTGATAGGCCGTTATCTCGGCAAGGCTACCCGCAATGTCGTGCTGGTATTTACTGTCCTGCTGCTTGTGCTTGTCGGTGCGGTTTTTGTCTATAGCCCGGCTACTATCCTGACCATTTTCGGCGGTTCGATGACCATGTGGTTCGTCATCATTTTTCTGTACTATCTGCTTGCTACCCTTCTTCCGATCGACAAGGTCATAGGACGCATCTACCCTGTCTTTGCATTTTCGCTGTTGTTCATGGCGGTCGGTCTGTTTGTCGTACTGCTTGTCAAGTGGCCGTCACTGCCGGAACTCTGGAACGGACTCGGAAACATGGGAGCAGTCCATGATTCGAACTGGAAGGACCCGATTTTCCCTTGCCTTTTCATCACCATCGCCTGTGGAGCTATCAGCGGCTTTCATGCAACTCAAAGCCCTTTGATGGCACGCTGCATGACAAATGAGAAGCAGGGACGTTCAATATTCTATGGTGCAATGATCACAGAAGGCATTGTGGCTCTCATCTGGGCTACGGTGTCGATGTACTTCTTTTACGGTAAGCCTGTTCCGGGCATAGATGAGTTTGCAGGTTCTGTCGGTGTGAACGGAATGGCGACCTCGGCTCCGACTGTTGTGAAAGTCATCTGTGACAGTTGGCTGGGACGGATTGGTGGTGTTCTTGCCATTCTGGGAGTTGTCATCGCCCCTCTCTCTACCGGTGATACCGCACTGCGCAGCGCCCGTCTGATAGTAGCTGACTTTCTGCACATTTCCCAGCGTCCGCTCATGAAGCGCATCCTTGTCTGCGTGCCTGTCTTCATCGCTTCGCTTGCCATGTTGCTATGGCAGGTAGGCAATCCGAACGGCTTCAATGTGGTCTGGCAATATTTCGGTTGGGCGAACCAAACGTTGGCTGTCTTTACTTTGTGGATGCTTACAGTCTATCTTGCACGTGAGCACAAGCCTTACATCATTACTCTTGTCCCGGCATTGTTCATGACGACTGTCTCAACAACGTTCATCTTTGTCTCTCCGCAGGCTTTGGGCCTCTCCAGTCCGCTTGGCTACCTGTTGGGACTGACTTGTTTCGTTATTGCTCTTGTCTTCTTCGTCCTGTGGAAGATAAGGAAATGTCCTCGCAGAGCATAACGCTTCTGTGCCGGATGGCATGTAAGTTTGTCTGATATTAGCGGTTAATCATGTGGTTGACTCTTGCATTTCTGTCTGCGGTTCTGCTGGGTTTCTATGATTCCTTCAAGAAGGAGTCTCTTGGCGGGAACGCAGTTGTCCCGGTGCTTTTCCTGAACACTCTGTTCTGCTCGCTCATATTCATTCCCTTCATCGTGCTTTCCTATTGCGGAAGCGCCCTTGACGGCAGCATCTTCAAAGTGGGTGAATATGGTGGCTGGGCTGTCCAGAAATGGATTTTGCTCAAGAGCGTCATTGTGCTCAGTTCATGGACATTGGGGTATTACGGAATGAAACATCTCCCGTTGACTATCGTGGGGCCGATCAATGCCACCAGGCCGGTTATGGTGCTGGTCGGAGCGATGCTGCTCTTTGGCGAACGACTGAATGTGCTCCAGTGGATGGGTGTGCTGCTGGCTGTCGTGTCGTTCTTCATGCTCAGCCGCAGCGGAAAGAAGGAAGGGATTGACTTCGAGCATAATGTCTGGATATATGCTGTTGTTGGAGCTGCGGTTCTCGGAGCTGTCAGCGGACTTTACGACAAGTTCCTGATGAATCCTGACGGGCTTGCCCTCGACAAGATGACGGTGCAGAGCTGGTACAACATCTACCAGTGCGGGATGATGGCTGTGATGCTTCTGCTGATATGGTTCCCCAACCGGGCGAAGACCACACCATTCCGCTGGAAATGGTCGATTGTGTTCATTTCCATCTTCCTCAGTGTTGCGGACTTTGTCTATTTTTACGCTCTTTCCCTGCCGGGCGCGATGATTTCCATTGTCTCTATGGTGCGCAGGGGCAGCGTTATAGTCAGTTTCCTCTTCGCGGCGCTGGTTTTCAAGGAAAAGAATCTGCGCAGCAAAGCTGTAGATCTCGCCATGGTACTGCTCGGAATGGTGTTCCTCTACTTCGGTTCAAGGTAAAAGAA
>CAZXVE010000111.1:0-3551 GCA_964644125.1 uncultured Muribaculaceae bacterium | reverse complement strand
TGACAACATCTATGTGCAGCAGCTCTCGATTCCTGGAACGCATGATGCGGCAGCATACAGCACATCTTTGTTTGATGTGGGACAGACACAAACAAAGACAATAGAAAAGCAACTTGAGATGGGGATCCGTGCATTTGATATGAGACCGGCGTATAGAAGATTATATACAAAAATGTGGTTGTATCATGGCTTTACAGCAACAGACATATCATTGAATGACGCCCTGCAAACAATGTCAAACTACCTAACAAACAATAAAGGAGAATTTATTATTCTCCAATTCAAACATGAGACAGATGGTGGTATAGGAGTAGGAAAGAATACATCTAAATGGGATACAATCTACGACGAATTAAATACTTTCTCATCACAGATTATTTCATGGAGACCAAACTTGACAATAGGTGAATGCCGAGGAAAATTCATCATAATTACCAGAACCGACTTCACAAACAGAGAGAAATTGGGAGCTGCACTAACAAGTTCATTTGATGATAACACATCTTTCGTAACGACCTTGGTCAACGGCAGTTATTCAACTTCATATCACGTGCAGGACTACTATATGTATACTGACGATGAAGGTACAGAAAAACTAAATAAGATTAAGAGTTTATACGCAATAACAAAAGAATTCTGCAAAGCCACAAACAATTTCCCTTGGGCGCTGAATCACACGTCTGGTTATTGCGGATCCATAGGATCTACTTTACAGTACCAAAAAAATGCTAATTACGTAAATAAGCCGATATATGAGGTTCTCCAGAATGAAACAGTTTTAGGTCCAACCGGAATAGTCTTTATGGATTTCGTTGGAGAACGCGATGCATCCATCTACACCGTCTACGGCGACCTTCTTCCTCAGGCGATCATCGACAACAACTACAAATACAGAATGCTCCGCAAGGGTGAGTAATCAAACCGAAAACAACATAAAGAAATGAAAAAACAATTGATTTCAGCGCTGGCCGTCCTGGCGGCAATCCCGGCCCTGGCGCAGCCGACAGTAAAGACTGACACGACAGTGACAGTAGAATATACAAGCGGGAAGTACCGCGTTGAGACAGCACCTTTCAAGGCCAACTGGTTCATCGGAGTTGACGGCGGAGCACAGATCTACTTCGGCGAGCACGACAAGCAGGCCAAGTTCGGCGACCGCCTCGCCCCGGCCCTCAACGTCTATGTCGGCAAATGGTTCACCCCTGCCATCGGAGCACGCATCGGCTACAGCGGCATCGGACAGAAGGGTGCCACACAGAGCGATATTCACGGCCTCAATGAGAAAGTTCCTGGAAAGGGAGGCGCTCCATACTGGCTCAACAAGCAGGAGTTCAGCTTCATGAACATCCATGCTGACGTGATGTTCAACCTTGCAAACGCATTCTGCGGTTACAAGCCGGAAGGACACATCTGGAACCCTACACCGTTCGTCGGACTCGGTTGGGCACATGTATATTCAGAAGAGCCAAAGACCAACGAGATCAGCGCCAACTTCGGCATCAACAACGCCTTCAAACTCTGCAAGGCACTTGACCTCAACGTCAACGTGCACGCGATGCTCGTCAACCAGGAATTCGACGGCGAGACCGGCCACCGCTGGGGTGAGGGCAACCTCTCAGCAACCATCGGTCTTGCCTACAAGTTCAAACCACGCGGATGGGAAAGAAGCAAGGTTGTCAAGGTGATCGAGAAATCAGACGTTTCATCCTACCAGCTCACAATCTCTGAGCTCAAGGCTGAGCGCGAGCGTCTCGAGAAGGAACTCGCAGAACTCAAGGCCAAGCCGGAAGTTGTAGAGACCACCAACACTATCGCCTCCCCTTACTACGTAAGATTCGAGCTCGGCAAGAGCGACCTCTCCAAAGAGGCCAGAGTCAACCTCAGTCTCCTCGCTGAGATTCTGAAGACCACCGGAGCCAAGTTCACGGTAAGCGGCTACGCCGACGCTGCAACAGGCAACAAGAAGATCAACGAGAAGCTCAGCCAGGCCCGTGCACAGGCCGTCTATGACTGCCTCACCAACGAGTTCGGTGTTCCGGCTTCCCAGCTTGAGATTGATCCGAAGGGTGGAGTGGACAACATGTTCTACAATGACCCTGCCCTGAGCCGCGCCGTCATCACAAGGGCGAAATAACAGCGGCAAGCAAACTTAAGACTGCAACGGAGCCCGGTGCCGAAAAAGCGCCAGTCTCCGTTGTGGCCTTAAAAAAACAAGACCAACAGAAAAAACTACAGCAAACGACCTGAAAGACGAAAGAACCTTGAAAAAATTCCAATAAAACGAAAACACAGATAGACTAACGAAAAGCCAACGAAAAAACCTGTTCGAGAAACCCCATAACAAGAACAAAAGACTATTTTTTACAGTAAAGTACCTAGAAAAACATGGGCTGACGGGAACCGTCAAAAGCAGAAAGCGCAATAGTCAATAGTGCGCCGACGAAAGAGCAAACACTAAAAAAGAAAAAACTATATGAAACAAATCCGAAAAAACTACGTACCTCCGCGTACATCGGTGGAGAGAGTGGCCATGGAATGTTCAGTGTGCGCAAGCAGCGTGAAAATCAAGGCCGAGAAACCCAACGTCGAAGTCGACAAATGGGATTCAATCGAGAATTATGTAACCTTTGATTAACCTGATGAAAATGATGAAACACACACGCACGACATTGATTGCCGCAATCATGGCGGCATCTGTCCTGACAGCATGTCAAAATGAAGATCCTATCCAGAAAGTTGAGGAAGGGCTGCCGGTGAGCATTTCGTTCAATGTTGCAGTACCTCAGATGGAGGACGTCACAGTCACAAGGGCGACCGAAGAGCAGGAAACCAAGATCGAGAAGATGGCGATTCTGTTCTACGATGCGGCAAAGGAGAATTCAAAGCCTTTCATAGTCAAAGTCAACAATCTCGGAGAACCGACAAAGACTACAAGCACATACTGGCTCTACACAATCAACCTCGACGAGAATCAGCTCGACGGTGTGTACAGCGGAACATGGTACATGTACACTATCGCCAACTACGACAAGTACGCGGTAGTTGATCTTGACGACCTGGCGGGAATGACACGCAAAGAGTTCAAGGAATATACCATCACCGCCTCAGGCCGTGACATCACTTCCACAGCAGTGATGATGTCAGGCCACTACGGTACCAAAGAGACCACCATCACCCTGAAGCCGGGCGAGAACACTTTCGAGGATGTCTTCCATCTCAGGAGGGTCGTTTCCAAGAACATATTCAAGTTCGTCAACGGCACCGGAGTGAAATTCACACCTACGAAGTACAGCATCTACAACTACTCCACCTCCTGCACCCTGCTCGAAAGGGATGAGATCAATGAATATGCCGGTAACAACACCTTCACGAAGGCTGAGAACCTGCCAGTTTCGGGATCCGAGTTCTTCTTCTATATGCCTGAGAACGCGCAGGACACAACCGCTTTGACGTCCTGGACCTATGCCGACCGCGACAGGAGAAAGGATGATTACAGCACCTTCACCTACGCCCCTGCCAAAGCGACCTACGTGGTGGTTGAGGGAACATAT
>CAZXVE010000110.1:0-3706 GCA_964644125.1 uncultured Muribaculaceae bacterium | reverse complement strand
CTGTCTTTTTCGAATCCCAGCTTCCGTTCGGCAGATAATTACTGTCGCCGGTATAGAAAGTCATAGGATTCTGTTCCGCCAATGACGGAGTTATGGAAGTACTGCTCTTAGCCCACTTTCCGGTCGAAACTGCACGATCGCGCCAATTATTTACCGCAGCAGCACCGAGGAACGGATCCTTACGGCCCCACTGATAGAAAAGGCCGAGGGAACCGACTTTTCCTGCATCCGCAGAGGTCGCGCCGAGATTGCGGTCCATCATAGTTCCGGCATCATTATAGTACACCTGTTCTTTCCAGCCTTCCGATGCGCACCAGATGTGCCAGGACCAAAGGATAATGCCTTTGGCATTCTTGGCCGCGATGAGGGCATTGCCGTCGTTGAATGTGGCAGGAGTCGAGAAACGGATGTAGCCGTCAAGATAGGAAACGGAGGAGATGAGGTCTCCGACATTCGGCTTCTCCGTCGTTCCGAAGGATTCCCAAAGAACCTCCACGCTCTTCACGTTGCCGACCGCGTCGTCGGTGTTGCCCTGAACAGCCTTGAACTTGTAGTCGCCGGCGTTCTGAATGAGGTAACAGTTGGCGGTACCGGATGCAGAAAGATCGGTGTAGGTCTTGAATGTCAGGCCGCTGTCTCGATTCAGGAAACGGGAAAATTTGTTTCTGCCGAGAGTGTAAGCTTTTGAATGAGAATATGTGGCATACGAATTTTCCTTGTAATAGGTAATCGAAAGACCGTTTGTAAATTCTGTAGGGAACAGGACGAAGTAGTAAGTCACGTCCGGAGTGAAACAGCCTCCGTTCGGTGCATACATCATCAGTTCTGTTTCCCCCGATTCGATAGACTCGACTTTCGGGACAGACTCCATGGAAATCTTCGCCTTCCCGGCAAGGGACTCGCCGTTGTTCCCTTTTAGAGAGACAGCCTTGATGTCATTGGATTCCACAGTGAATCTAATACTTGCGCACGGATTATAGAAAGTCATATAGAAATTTTTAGACTTCGCAATCTGAGGGAAAAGTTCCTTCGCGAAAGTATTTTCCGCAGCCTCCTGCTCGGACTGAAGCGTGTAATAGACATACGTTCCGTCACAGGTTGTGGTTGATTTATAGGGATACACTCCCCAAAGGCTGGTGTCGTCGGTGAGACCTTCTCCGCCGCCGACAGCGACATCAATGGAACCTTTGAATTTAGCCACTTCACCGGACTCTTCCGTAGTGAACTTGCTGCCGCCAGAATCTCCGAAAAAGACATTTATGGAATCGTTTTTCGTCCATTCAATCTTAACGACATTGTTGTCTATATAGGCGATAGTATTTCGGGTTTCAGGTTTTCGTTCGACGGAGGCGATTATCGTCAGTTGCTTTACAGTATCCGGAAGTTCGGCAATTTCCTTGCCGCATGAGATGAAAAGACAAGGTGCAAGAGCCATCAGGGCAATCAATATTTTTTTCATAAGAATTCTTTTTAAAGATCATCCCCAATACATCCGTCTTCGCTTTCTCCCGGATCCATCTGTGACCCAACTTCAGAGCCATAGAGAATCGCACTTTCAAGTTCGCATTCAATGCACACTACATCTGGAGCGATGTACTTTCTTTCTTTCTTTCTTTTGTTTCCATAATTTGATACAAACGCCTTGTCGCTCCAACAGGCGATAAAATACACAAAGAAAGTGTGGAGCGCGAAAACACTTTCATTAAATAAATCGTTTCAGGCTATTTACCTAAAACGTTTAAATTTAGGCATTATTTTTTGATTTACAAATTTATTACGGACAAATTCGTTAACTTTGCGATTAGGGGAAGCCTTCACACGACGGTTTTAAAACATTATGCCGCACAAGATTCTAGAATATAACGAGATGACAAGAACGGCGAAGGATCTTCTTCGCCTTCCTTCACGGAAGATAAGATGCAAAAGTTCTATTCCATAGCTGACCATATCATAGCCCTCAGGGCGGCGGACGACTCCGCAGTCTGGAAGGGTTGCGGAAATTACGCTCCATTCGAGACCGTTTCCCGAGGAACGCCTGTGTGTTCTCTGGAAATCCGGAATGTCCTAGACGTTCCTGAGGCCGAACTCGTTTACGATGCATGCGAGAAGAATTTCCCGAGACTCCGTCTCAGCCGCTCTGACTCCGGATGGGTGGTGGAAATGGCTCCGTTAAGCGGACTTCCTATGGCTGCCGTGCTTCTCGCTTCGGAAGACTTCTCCGCAGGTACTTTGGCACTGCTCCCGGCCGGACGGGATTCGCTCCGCTTTGCCGTGGACAATTCCCTGATGCTGATGTTCGCGATAGCCACAGCAACCCTCGGCACGCTTGAGATTCACTCCTCCGTGACCGTGTGCGAAGGATGGGGCTACGCGTTTCTCGGCAAGAGCGGCACAGGCAAGAGTACCCACAGCCGGCTCTGGAAGGAGAATATTCCCGGAAGCCGTCTGCTGAATGACGACAACCCCATAATCCGCATAAAGGACGGCGGCGAGGTCCGCATCTACGGTTCGCCGTGGAGCGGCAAGACTCCTTGCTACAAGGCTGAAAGCGCGCCTCTCGGTGCGGTGGTGAGGATCAGACAGAGTCCGGAGAACTCGATTAACCGCCTGACTCCTGTGGAGGCTTATGCTTCTATGTATTCGTCCTGCTCCGCCTTTCGCGAAATCCGGAACACCGCCGACGGCATACATTCCACCCTTGTGCAGTTGATCGGCTCTGTGCCGATGTACTGCCTGGACTGCCGGCCGGACCGGGAAGCCGCGGAACTCTGCCATAGCACAGTAAGCCGATGAACACGATCCAATTGCCCAACGGTGTCTGGTCCCCGCAAGGCGTTACAAGCTTGCGATTTACAGAAATATTTAAAGAGAACTATATGAAGATTAAAGAAGGTTTTGTGCTCCGCAGCATCGGAGACAACTATATGGTAATCGGTGAAGGACTCGCCAGAATCGACTTCAACAAGATCATCTCCCTCAACTCCACTGCAGCTTTCCTCTGGAATGCGGTACAGGACAAGGACTTTGATGCCGAAACACTGAAGAATCTGCTGCTCGGGAAATACGATGTGGAAGAAGCCACGGCTTTCAAGGACGCTGAAGCCCTGATTGAGAAGTGGGTTGCCGAAGGACTTGTGGAATAGTTCTACATTCCCAAAAGTGTAACCCGACAATCAATTTTTAAATAAAACGTTTATTCATGTCCTTCGATGTCTCGCCAACGCCGCGGAGACATCGGCATATTCCGCAACCGTATTGGACGCGGAGCGGCCGAGGAAATAAAAAAACGCGGTCGTCTCGACAAGCTCGACGACCGCGCAATCAGAAACATCGGTATTTACTTCTTCTCAAGCTTAGCGGCGAAACCTCCGCCCGGAGCCATATGAACCGTCAATTTGCGGGAAGCTTCGAGAGCGAACGTCTTCACGGCGAAGTCCCTCGCTATGCGATTGGCGTTCACGCCGTCCTTATAGAGAGTGACGGTATAATTGCCCTCAGGCAGGAAAGAAAGATCCAGAGTGATGTCGCGCGCGCTCCAGTCAGTCATAGCACCCACATACCAGTTCTCACCGCTACGGCGGGCCATAGCCACATACTCCCCTACCTTGCCGTCAAGCCCGACAGTCTCATCCCAGACAGTGGGAATCGCAGCAATGAAATCCGTGCAAACCGTTTCGCGCATATAAGCCGAAGGAGAATCGCAGAG
>CAZXVE010000109.1:0-3710 GCA_964644125.1 uncultured Muribaculaceae bacterium | reverse complement strand
TTCCGGCCTCGCGCAGCATCGCAAGGCTCTCTTCACTCAACCGGCCTTTGGCCTGTACTGCAATTCTCAGCATATTCTTAACTTTCATTTGTTATAAAGTGCCTGTGACAAAATACCTTATCAAACTTTCGGAGAGCGTCGCCCGTGAATATCAGTCCACGTTACCCCCTCCCTAAATCCCTCCCCTCGGGGGAGGGACTTGCTCGTCACATAAGTGACGGGAAATAAGGTGCTTCTCACATGCGAAACTTAAGTTTAAGTTCGTTTTGTTCGTTCTTTCAAAAAAACAAAGGCCCGCATCCATCTGGAAGCGAGCCTCGACATAACTATCTTCATTCAACAGATATCCACGACAAACTCACCTCCGTCTTGACTGATGGTGGTGATGAAGATGGTGGATATTGTTAAAATTTATCATCATTTCCTGTTATGCTCGCAAATTTCGGAAAATTATCCGAAAAAGCAAGAGAAAAATCAATGAATATTCATTCATAGCGTGCCTGGTATGCAAAAACCACAGATTTTCTTCAGGCAGCAATGGTAGAATTTCGACTATTTTATGGAGAAAGCGGGCTGTCCGGTGAAGAAGCCTTTTTCTTTCCAGGCGTTCTCTATCGGAGCTATGCGGCGCACGAAATCAGCGTAGTTCTTGTTCTCGTTCTTTGTCCATCCGCATTCGGCATAGGCAGCCAGGCGCGGGAACGTCTGGAAGTATATGCGCTCTGGAGTAGGAGTGTTCTCGCCCCACATCTGGCAACCGACACCGAGAATTCTTGAGTTCTCCTCGTCGGTGAGGTCCTCGAAGTAAGGGTTGAAACTGTAGGCGCGCTCAAGCGGAATTGCTTCGTAAGGATAGTCGAGATAGGTGTACACGCGATTTGAGTTTACGAGCTGGAATCCTTTCTTTATGGCTTTTTTTGCAAGTTCGGTCGATCCGTCCCAGAACTGAACCAGAGCGTCGGGATCAAGCGACACCGATGAGCTTTCGCCGCGTCCGGCTTCCTCATGCACGTTGTCACCGGTGATTTCGTTCCAGCCGATGAGTTTCACGCCTTTCTTCTCGAGAAATTTCTGCAGAGTGTTGATGGTGTAGAGCTGCATGTCGGGATAGTTTTCAAGACCGTGCTCCTTCATGAACTTCTTGATTCCGTCATTTTTCATCCAACGCGAATAGTTGGCCTCGTCACCACCTATGTGCACGATTTTCGACGGAAAGAGCTTTACTACCTGAGCGAGTGTGGTTTCAATGAATTTCTTGAATTCCGGTGCGATTACGTCATAGATCGCAGGATCGGTGTCATTGTCGCCTTTGGCCATGAGTTCGGGATACACGTGCGCAGCTGCAAAGCAGTGTCCTGGAACTTCTATCTCTGGTATAACGCGTATGCCTCTTTCGGCGCAATATTCAACCACCTGCTTGATTTCGTCTTGCGTGTAATATGCACGGCCGCGGTCAGGATAGGCCTCTTTCCATTTGTCCGCCCCCAGGAACCAATGGGAGTAGTCGCTCAGCGAACCTTCGCTGGTTAGTTTGGGATACCCTTTGATTTCTATACGCCATCCCGGGTCGTCAACCAGATGCCAGTGGAATGTGTTCATCTTGAGGCGCAGCATTTCGTTCACGAGACGCTTTACCATTGCCATGCCTTGGAAATGACGGCTTTCGTCAAGCATATAGGCGCGCCATCCGAATTCCGGCCAGTCGGTAATGTCGCATACGTTTGCCGTTAGGCTTCCGTTTTCCTTTTTCAGCATCTGGCAGATGCTTTCCACTGCATAGAGAACTCCGTTGCGGTCGTCACCCACAGCCTTTACGGCAGGAGCACCGTTTTCCGCAATGGCTAGCGTGTAGCCTTCCTTATGGCCCGAGGCTTTGCCCAGTGAAAGGGCGATGTCTGCCTTTGCCGCTGACGATACGAACTGCGGTGTGATGCCGTACTCTTGGAAACGCTCGGTAAGGTATGCCGAAGTGACTTTTGCCTTTTTGTCGACATACACCTTGGGGCTGGCCGGCACTGTGGCCTTGCCGGTTTGGATTCTTACCTGCTGCGGTTGGGGAACGATGGTGATTTGCGCGGCAACCCGGCTTGCAGGCAGTACCGTGAACGCTGCAGCGACGGCAGCTGCAATCATTTTTCTCGGAATTCTTTTCATTTTCATTGTTATAGTGTTTTGTATGGTTTCGCGGGTGAGAACTTTATTCTGTAAAGATAATAACACTTTCTTTTTTTCAAAATAAAAAGGCTATCTTTGATTTCGGTTCAACACTCTAAAACCATGGCCATTATTATGTTCTCAAGAAAATCGGCAGCGGCAATCACGGTTCTCCTGGCAGCGTGGCTGTTCGGGCCTGATCTTTCGGCACAGGTTCCGGTAGCAGTCAGATGTGAGAATAACGCAGAATCCACCGTGGGAGTGAGGGTGCAGATAACAGAACCGGCAGGAAAGGTGAGAGCATGGGAGATTGAGAATCTTAGAGATACGACTTTAAGCTGCCGGATCACCGGCACAGGGAAATGCGTCGTTTTCGTTCAATTCAAGGAAAAGGACGTGAAGGCTCCGACTTTCATCAGCAGGAAGATTGTCATTACCGGCAAAGAAGACAGCATCGGCATCAAGTCTTCCATAAATCTGAGAGATCTGCTTGTTCTTTGCGGCAACAAGTACTCCAACAGGAGATATTGCATACTGGACATTCAAAAGCACTATCCGGAAGGCACTGGACAAGCAGCTTCGGAAGGATACGAAAACTTCGCGGAACAGACGACCTTCTGGAATTATTCCATAAGCACCCGCATCGGAGACTGACCTTCTGAGCCTCCCAAGGATTTGGTGAAAGATTCGGAGCGACAGTAAAAAAACTGCTCGGAAGTTTTCCGGACAGTTTTTTTCGTGTTCAAATGCTGGTCCCCGATCGAATCCGGTTTCAAAGCCTATTTCGCCGGAGTTATTACCGGGCGGATGGTGCAGTAATATCCCGCATTATCTGTCTGTGTCATGAAACTATCCAACTTGGTGCCCGTGTTGGTGGTAATGTAAATCAGAAGATATGTATTGCTGTCAGAAGTCCAGTACAAACCTTCCAAAGATGGATCCATATACGGTTCTTTCAAATTACCGGCAGAATCTTTATACCAGGCAGCAGGAAGGATAATGCTGTTGCCATTCTTGCCGGTGACCTTTAAGGAACCTTTATAACTTCTTAAATCCCAATCATAAGTAATATTATAAGGCTCAAGAGTGCAGTTTTCTTTCAACTCCATAGCCTCAGCCGCGCTCGGCAACCGGCATTTGTTTCCCCAAGTCTTCTTCCAGGTCGTCAAGGCGACAGCATCTTCCCAGAGATAGTATCGCCGTAGTCAGTGCTGGTTTCGGCTCCGACATTGGTCTCAGCCCAGAATGTACCACTCGGAAGTCCGAGGTTTACGAATTTGTGTCCTCTGACCATGCAGTAGCTGCTGCCTTTGGCCATTGTGGCGTAATCCACCTTCATTCTCATCATACTCTTGCAAGCGATGGTGTTGGTACGCTCTTTGGTCATCCTCATAGTCTTGCCGAAACCGTCATTATAGCCGACTTCCAGAGTGAGATAATAATTGCCGACTGGCATAGGGATATAGAATACACCGTCAACTCCTAAAGTCCCGTCATATGTAGTGGACTCGTAATTGATGGTCACTGTCCTCTCCGTGCTGGAAGTCTCGGACTTG
>CAZXVE010000108.1:0-3776 GCA_964644125.1 uncultured Muribaculaceae bacterium | reverse complement strand
GCGACCTGGACTACACTCCTAACGAGGCCGTGAAGACCGACCTGACGATCGGAATTTCGGATTCCTTCGGGTTCGGCGGACATGATGCCTGCGTGGCATTCAGAAAATGTACGGAATAGAATTTGTACTGAACGACAAGTGAAAAATGAGCCGTCCAGCGCGGCTCATTTTTCACTATAAGACAATCAAGCGAGAGTTAATATTCAAAGAATATGATGACGAAAGAAGACATCAAGCAGTTCCTGCCTCACAGAGAGCCTATGCTCCTGATTGATGAAGCCGAGACGGACGAGAACGGTTACGCCCACACAAAGTACCGCATCAAGGAAGATGAATTCTTCACAAGAGGCCACTTCCCCGGCAATCCTATCGTGCCTGGAGTGATTCTTTGCGAAATCATGGCGCAAAGCTGCGCTGTCCTCGTGAAGGAAGACATTCCCGGACATATCACTCTCTACGCCGGACTGGACAAGGTGCGCTTCAAGAATCCCGTAAAACCGGGAGATGTCTGTGAAGTGACGTCACATGTCAATGAAAAGCGGGGGCAGCTGTACTTCTGCACAGCCAAACTGGAAGTAAACGGCAAACTCTGCTGCAAGGGAGAACTCACCTTCGCCCTTGTTCCGAAAGAATAAGTCATGGAATACAGAATCTTGCCGGAGAACGAATTCAAGGATCTGGAATCCAGAATCCTTTACGAAGACAACCACATTCTCATCTTCAACAAAAGACCGGGAGAGATTGTCCAGGCCGACAAGACAGGCGACGAGTGTCTCGCGGAGACACTCAAGGCATTCATAGCCCAAAGAGATGGCAAACCAGGCAAGGTGTATATGGGGATTCCGCACCGCCTTGACCGTCCTGTCAGCGGCATCACTGTGTTTGCAAAGACTTCAAAAGCACTTTCCAGACTGTCCGACATGTTCAGGTCCGGAAGCATCCACAAAACTTATTGGGCCCTGTGCTGCAAAGCTCCTGAAAAGAAGAGTGCAGAGCTTGACAGTTGGCTGGTGCGCAATGAAAAGCTCAACAAGAGTTTCATTTCAAAAGAAAGCGCCCCTGAAGCCAAACTGGCAAAACTTGTCTATACCCACCTTAGGGACACGGAAAGATATTCACTTGTCGAAGTCCAGCTTCTGACAGGCAGGCATCACCAGATCCGGTGTCAACTTGCATCCATCGGATGCACCATCAAAGGGGACTTGAAATACGGAGCACCAAGATCCAATCCGGACGGAGGAATATGCCTTCACTCACATGAGATAAAATTTGTGCACCCGGTGAAACAGGTTGAGATGGACATCATCGCACCGCCGCCCGCTTCATGGAAACTCGGATAAGGCATCTCCTTCAGATGTCTTGCCTTGTCAAACATCCTTACCGATCATCGGTCCGGTCACATATTCATGCAGCCATTCAGTAGGGGTCTTGCCGGTGTTCACCTTGAAAGACATGTTAAAAGTCACCGATGAGTGGAAACCGCACATTTCCGCCACTTCACCGATTTTCAATTTCGGATCCTGTTTGAACAGTTCCAACGCCCTCTGCACCCTGTAATAGTTGACGAACTGGCGGAAATTGCGCCCTGACAGGATGTTGATTGTCCTTGACAGATAGAGTTTGTTGGTAAACAGCTTTTCGGCAAGTTTCGTCATGTCAAAGCTCTGATTCAGATAAGGTCTCTTTTCCTCCATGTACATCACGACCCTTTTGTAGAGGTTATTCATCCTCATGTCCTCCTCGACCTTGTCTATGTAAGCGGTCCGAAGATTACCTTTGATGATGTCCTTTATCCGGTTCTCCGTAATACGCCTGAGCATATAGGTTCTGCCTGACACTGCACGCAGGAACAGCATGGCATAAAGAAAGAGATACAGAAACAGCGACACTAACTCAACTGCATCTTGCCAACAGCCTGATGCAGGCAACCCGCACAGGAAAATCATGCTCGCCACAAGGAAAACGATGGAATACATGAAACGCGAATAATCCTCCACGTTGTACCAGACAGCCATGTTCCTGAACATTGCCCTGATGCCGGAGAAACGCATGCATGCGACATGCAGATAGTAGGATAGAATCAGCAGCAGCATTGCCACAAAGGAAAGCGATTCCCTCTGGCACTTGAAAGCAAAATTTCCAGGAGGTTTCAGGTCGAAATACAGCATGGAGACGAAAGCCATAAGCATCAGGCATACGGAAACCATCAAAGAAGCGGCAGGCTTCTCAAACGAGCACGGGTACATGACCAACACCGCAACGGCAAAGGAAAAATCCACTGTCAACTTATGCATATCCATGGATGACAAGGCCCATTCAGACACAATCAGAGCCATGCCTCCGACAGAAGAAATGAGACGGATGAAATAACCTTGTGTCAATGTTCCCCTTGTAACCCTGGAATCATGGACAAGAAAGAATGCCAACTCTGCAAGAGTCAAAAAAACGATTACTGTCATAATGTCGCGGTTAACTTGGTTTGGTCGATATTCTGAGGTCAAGATAGAAATAAAAAGCCCCCGTACAGTGGTCTGCACGGGGGTATGAACTGGAAAATAAATGTTTCTTTCCAAAAATCAACTTTTCTTTGCACCTTTTATCGAATCAAAGCCTTGGCCATAGACTCCGCTCACAGAAGAGATTGAAAGGAAGGCATCAGGATCCGCACGTTTGATTGACTTCAAAAGAAGATTCAAGTCCGTCTTTCTTGTGATGACCATGAGTACCGAAGAAGGCTTCTTGGTGTACCAGCCTTTTCCGTCCAGGACAGTCACGCCCCTGTGAAAATCATTGGCGATCATGTCGGCTATCTCCTCATAGTGCTTTGAAAGTATGAACAGCTGAATGCTTTGTTTAGAGCCTGCCAGATAAAGGTCCACGACATAGCCGTTGACGGTAACGATGATCATGCCGTATACAGCAATCGAGAACTTGGTGACAAAAGAAATTGCATTGCCGTCAGCATCATATGAAGGGAACAGCAATGATGACATGATGATGACAACATCAATCGCAAGGATTATGCGTCCCGGAGATATGTTCCTGAACTTCGTGATGATCATGGCCACAATGTCAGTTCCGCCGGTACTTCCGCCCTGCGATATGGACATTCCGATTCCTATGCCGGCCATTGATCCGCCGATTATCGAACACATCAGCTTCCCGTTGGACAAGGCGAAGTCCTGGATGATCGATTCCGGGATGATTGTCTGGAAAACATTCAGACAGACCGAAGCGAGAATTATGGCGTACACAGTCTTGATACCGAACGAAGGTCCTATTATGAACAACGAAACTATCAGCAGGACAGTGTTGATCAGAAAATAGGAATATCCCATCTTAAGTCCGACGGCATACTGAATGATGGCGCTTATACCGGAGACTCCGCCTCCGATAAGATTGTTAGGTGTCAGGAATATGGCCCAACCGACAGTGTAGATGACAATTCCGAGGGTTATGAGCAGATACTCCTTGATACGTCTGAAGATTATCGATGAATCCACTGTCATAGAACTACTGCTTCAACACAAAGTTAACTATCTTGCCGGGAACGACGATCACCTTGACGATGTTCTGCCCGCCGACATATTTACCGGTCTGCTCCATTCCGCGGATCTCGGTCTCAACCTCTTTAGGGGTCAAGGATTTAGGGAGTTCCACGGTGAAACGCATCTTGCCGTTGAAGGAGACTGGGTAGGTGATGTTGTCCTCGGCGGCAAGTGCCGGATTGAATTCAGGGAAGTGAGCGTAGGTTATGCTTTCCTTGTGGCCGAGAG
>CAZXVE010000107.1:0-3786 GCA_964644125.1 uncultured Muribaculaceae bacterium | reverse complement strand
TGCGGAGGATCTGGTAGAGATATTCATAAGGGAAGTACCTCTTGCCTTCGTTCTTTGCCTTTGTCCATACCTCGACGAGTGCTCCTTCAAGGCGGCGGAATGCCTCTTCTTCAGGAATGCATGTGTCTGTAACGCGGTTGTAGTGGTTGTCGAGGAGTTCCTGCTCCTGCTCTGCAGTGAGGTTTCTGTATCCTGGAACCCTGTAGTAGTGAGAGTGGGCTACAAGGTTCATGATGTCCTCTTCAAGGTTGTTGGCGGAGCAGCATACGAATGAGAACTTGTCCTGACGGATCATTTCCGCCAGAGAAAGTCCGATTTCGGCGGTACTCATCGCACCGGCCATAGCAAGGAACATCTTTCCACCCTTGTCGAGAAGGTCGCAGTAGGCTTTCGCGGCGTCAACCACGCACGCCGAATTGAAGTGGCGATAGTTGTGGGTGATGAATTGTGAAATAGGTCCTTTTTCCATTTCTTTAATCTGATGTTAAAAGTATTTTTACTAATGCTATCTCGTGTCAGAAAGCTCCTCTGAACGTACAATAGTGTGCGAATTTAGAAATTTTGGATAACTTTTGCAATTGTTTTGTTCCCGGGCTTTTCCAACCGTTGCCTGATTTCCCGGAAGTCTGTCATACCATGCATCAGGCGTTATCTCCTGAAACCCTTGAGCCTTTGGGCAAGGTTGCCGGTCATTGCGCTTTTCATCAGCTTGCGGGTGGTCTCGAACTGTTTGAGCAGTTTGTTCACCTCGGGTACGTTGGTTCCGCTTCCGTCCGCGATTCTTTTGCGGCGGCTTCCGTTGATGATTTCGGGGTTGTCCCTCTCTTCCGGGGTCATCGACATTATGATCGCCTCAATGCCCTTGAATGCCTTGTCATTGTCTATGTCGATGTCCTTGATTGCTTTGCTGACTCCTGGAATCATGCCCGCAAGGTCCTTGATGTTACCCATCTTCTTGACCTGCTGGATCTGGTTGTAGAAATCCATGAGTCCGAACTTGTCCTTTGCAAGTTTTTTACGGGTCTCCCGAGCCTGTTTCTCATCGAACTGCTCCTGAGCCTTCTCAACGAGGGACACGACATCTCCCATTCCGAGAATCCTGTCTGCGATACGTCCTGGGTGGAACACATCCATTGCCTCCATCTTCTCTCCCGAGGAGATGAATTTGATCGGTTTCCCGGTCACATATTTGATGGAAAGGGCTGCACCTCCTCTGGTGTCGCCATCCATTTTTGTCAGCACGACTCCGTCGAAGTCAAGCCTTTCGTTGAAGACTTTCGCGGTTTCCACGGCATCCTGGCCGGTCATTGCATCGACAACGAACAGGGACTCTGTCGGGTTGACAGCACTGTGCAGTGCTGAAATCTCGTCCATGAGTTCCTGATCTACGGCCAGACGGCCGGCTGTGTCTATGATGACCACTGAATATCCTTCGGCCCTGGCTTTTGCAATCGCATTCTTCGCTATGCTGATAGGGTCCTTGACGCCTTCTTCCGTGTAGACAGGGACCTGGATTCCATCACCCAGCACCTTCAACTGTTCGATAGCTGCAGGGCGAAATGTGTCGCAGGCCGCGAGGAGCACCTTCATGCCTCTCTTGCTCTTGATGTTGTTTGCCAGTTTCGCCGAGAATGTCGTCTTTCCGGATCCGTTGAGACCGGCCACCAGAACTATCCCGGGGTTGCCTTTCAGGTTGATGTCCTGAGATGCGCTGCCCATGAATTCCGCGAGTTCATCATGGACAATCTTGACCATCATCTGCTGAGGCTTGACAGCTGTGAGCACGTTCTGCCCCATGGCCTTGACTTTCACCTTGTCGCAGAAATCCTTCGCCACGCGGAAACTTACGTCCGCGTCAAGCAGCGCCCTGCGGATATCCTTCAGAGTTTCCGCAACATTGATTTCTGTGATTTTGCCTTCGCCTTTCAGAATCTTGAAAGATCTCTCAAGTCTCTCCTGTAAATTATCGAACATGTTTCAGTAGCCTGTTGATTGTTGTTTATAGACCGCAAAGATAATAAATTCCGTGAACCATTTCAAAACAGTTTCCGAAAAGCCGAGGCATGCGTTGGCAGGAGAACTGAATTGTCGGTTTTTGTTGTATCTTTACATAAATTTATTTTATGACACATACTTGTTGCAGGACATATATGCGCCCCTTGCTGGGCTTGGCCGTTGTCTCACTTCTCGTTGTTTCCATCGGATCGGTGTACACGGCTTGTTCTTCCGGATATGAACTGGAAGAAAAGGTCGAATTTCCTTCCCTTGAGTCGTTCCAGCCCGGCGACACGGTTTCCGCTGCCGCACTGAAGGCTTACGGTGAGGATGCCTTCTTCGTCTGTTCGCCGATTCCGGATTCCGTGTTCACCTCGATGCAGGGAAAGTCCTACAAGGCTGACTGTACGGTTCCTCGCGATTCACTGCGCTACATCCGTTGTCTCCACACGGACAAATCCGGCAGAAGCATCGTGGGCGAGATGGTGCTGAATCGCTCGATTGCGGACCAGGTTCTTGGAATATTCCGCAAACTCTACGATGCTGAATATCCCATCGAACGGATGATTCTGATTGACCGCTGGGATGCCGACGACGAGATGTCCATGCGCGACAACAACTCCTCGTCCTTCAATTTCCGCTTCATATCGCATACGCAGACTGTTTCGAAACATGGGCTGGGCCTGGCGGTTGACATCAACACTCTCTATAATCCTTATCATAAGTTCCTTGCGGACGGAACCGAGATCATAGAGCCTGCGACCGGTGCTCCATATCTTGACCGTACTCTCGATTTTGACTATAAGATAGAAAAAGGTGACCTTTGTTATCAGCTCTTCACTGCCGCCGGTTTCGCCTGGGGCGGTGATTGGAAGGACCGTAAGGATTATCAGCATTTCGAGAAATAGCAGCCCCGGTCTCCTGTCAAGTTCATTCCGTTGACAGTTCCGGGCCAGTTGGGGTTGGATTTGCGATTTCAGCGGGGGAATGCTACCTTTATAGATTGGAGTTTTACAGACTGACAGCATAGAAGAGAATGATCAGAGAAACAAAAGACCAAAGTCTGCTGCGGATGAATACCTTCGGGATGGATGTCCGCTGCGGGCTGTTCATTGAATATGATTCCGCCACCGATTTGTGCCACATTGATTTCGAGGGTATTCCGAAACCGGTGATGCACATCGGCGGCGGAAGCAACATACTTTTTTCGGGCGATTTCAAGGGCAGCGTCCTTCATTCGGCCATCAAGTTCATCGAACCCTTGACAGAAGCTGACGAGGTGCTTGTCCGGGTGGGATCAGGCACAGTGTTCGACGATGTCTGCGCCTGGGCGGCGTCCAGAGGGCTTTGGGGAGCGGAGAACCTTTCGCACATCCCGGGGGAGGCCGGGGCCGCCGCGGTCCAGAACATCGGAGCCTACGGAGTCGAGTTCGCCGATCTTGTCAGGAGCGTCGAGTGCTTTGACACCCTCACCGGAAAAACGGTCAGCTTCCCGAAGGATGAGTGCGGCTACGGCTACCGTGAGTCGATGTTCAAGAGGCCGGGCGTCAAAGGCCGCTACATAGTGACCAGCGTGACCATTGTCCTGTCCGGAACCGCAGGCCCTTTACTTGAATATGGCAATGTCCGTTCGGCCGTGGATGCCCTTCTGGCAGAAAGGTCGGCGGAAAATCCATCGGAAAGGTCAGCGGAATCACCGGCGGTCACGCCCGCCATAGTGCGGGAGGCCATCATCGGCATCCGAAAGGCCAAACTGCCGGAAGTCGGCGAGACGGGAAGCGCCGGAAGTTT
>CAZXVE010000106.1:0-3880 GCA_964644125.1 uncultured Muribaculaceae bacterium | reverse complement strand
AGGCCAACCGTCTGCACCTGCGCTACCGCGACGCCGACGGCAAGATGCAGCTCTGTCATACGTTGAACGGCAGCTCGCTTGCACTCCCTCGTGTCGTGGCCGCTCTGCTCGAGGACAACGAGAAGGAAGACAGGATCGTCATCCCTGAGGTCCTCAGGCCTTACACCGGATTTGATTACATCGACTAAATCCGCTTTCCCCGGAGGCTCCTGCGCTTCCGGAGCAGACTTATGGACAAGAGGACGATCATAGGAATAGACCCCGGAACCAATCTGCTTGGTTTCGGGGTCATTGATGTAACCGGCGGAAAACCTTCTTTCGTGGATATGGGCATCCTCGACTTGCGGAAGGAGCCGGACGCATATTCAAAACTGCGGCAGATCTACGACACCGTGAGCGAGGTGTGCAAGACTTACCACGGCACCGAAATGGCGCTGGAGTCTCCTTTCTATGGCAAAAATGCGCAGGTGGTGCTGAAGCTCGGACGTGCGCAGGGGGCTGCGATGCTCGCTGCTCTTGAATATGGCATCACATCAATCTCTGAATATGCTCCCCGAGAGGCCAAGCAGGCGATCACTGGCAGCGGAGCCGCTTCCAAGGAGCAGGTGAGCATGATGCTGCGCAAGACTCTTTCCGTAGATTTCAAACCGGAACACCTCGATGCGACAGACGCTCTTGCCATCGCCCTTTGCCATTTCTACACGACTTCCTCCCCGCTTGCCGCCAGAAAGAGCGGCGCAGGCTGGGAAAGTTTCATAAAAGCACATCCTGAAAGGGTTAAATAGCATTAAATAACGAAGATTTTTGCTTTCTTGTTAAACCATGGCCTCATGGTTCTGTCAAATTTGTGTTTGACTGTAAAGTTAGTTCAGTAGCTGTATGGATTTCAAAAAAATTATCACTATCCTTGCCGGCGTTCTGTCGGCCGTGTCTTTAGCGTTCGCCCAATCTTCCGGCACGCTTACTCTTGTGCTTGCCGATTCTTCGAACGGAGATGCGGTCGGTTTTGCAACTGTTTCTCTTACCAAGCAGGGTGCTTCAAAGGCTTACAAGTATGTCTTGAGCGATGCCAACGGAAAAGCTGTCATTGAAAAGGTCGCTTCCGGGAAGTACACCGTCAAGGCTGAACTTATGGGTTACAAACCGTTGATCCAGCAGATTGAGATGAAGGGCAACAAGGATCTCGGAACTTTGAAGATGGATCCTGACCGTCAGGTTCTGGATGCGGCCAGTGTCTCCGCGACCGGTAATCCGATTGTGATCAAGAAAGACACTATCGAGTACAACGCATCTTCGTTCAAGACAACCGACAACGACATGCTTGAGGACCTGCTCAAGAAATTGCCGGGAGTTGAAGTTTCCGAGGATGGTACAGTGACTGCCAACGGACAGACAATCAGTAAAATAACCATTGACGGGAAGACGTTTTTCCTGGATGACCCTCAGCTTGCGTCCAAGAATATTCCTGCCAAGATCATTGATAAGGTGAAAGTTGTGGACAAGAAGTCCGAACAGGCCGAGTTTACCGGAATTGATGACGGCAACAACGAGACTGTGCTCGACCTTTCCATTCAGAAAGGTATGATGAACGGACTGTTCGGCAATGTGATGGCCGGTGCCGGTCATGATGTCAGAAAGGCGGCTGCCGGATCGACCCTCTCGACAGGGGACGGTGACTGGCGTTATCAGGGGGCCGGCTTCCTGGGCCGCTTCACCGACAAGAATCAGTTGAGCGTCATCGTCAACGGCAACAACACCAACAACCGTGGGTTCAACGATCTGGCCGGAAGCATGATGCAGGGAATGCGCGGCGGTGGCGGCGGAATGGGCCGGGGCAGCCGCGGCTGGGGCCAGGGCAACGGTATCACGACTTCCTGGATGGCCGGTCTGAACGGCAATGTCGACCTGTTCGACGACAAGATGGAACTCGGCGGCAACTACCTCTACAACAACAACGAGACTTATGTCGAGGAGAACAGCATCAAGAAGACCTACCTTGATGACTACAACCTCATCTACAACAACAACGGTTCCAGCACCACAAGTTCCGACGGCCACCGCTTCGGAGTCCGTCTCGAACACAAGTTCTCCGAGAACACTTCCATCCTCTTCCAGCCTCAGGTAAGTTTCGGCAACGGTGACTTCCTCGAGTTCTCCGATTTCGAGACCCTGACCGAGAGGAACGGAAGCACGACCAAGACCAACGAGGGCTTCACCAACAGTTCCGGCTCGAACAGCAACTGGAAGACCAACGGCTTCTTCCTCTTCCGCCAGAAACTCGGCAAGGCCGGCAGGACTCTGTCCTTCAACCTCCGTTACAACTTCAGCGGCAACGAGACGAACGGATTCAACCAGTCTCTGACCAGCACCTTCGACGAGTTCGACGCGCAGTCCGACTCGATCATCAACCAGCGCTACGTCCAGAACCAGAACACCAATTCGCTGACCGGCCGTCTCACCTACACCGAGCCTCTCGGCAAAGGCTTCTTCGTCGAGGTCAACTACGAGGCCTCCTACAACAAGACGACCTCCACCAAGAACACCTTCGACAGCGGAGTCGTAGATGTCTTCACGAAGGACACCTATCTCTACAATCCGTCCGGAGAACTTAAGAACGACCTCTATTCCAGCGAGATCGTCAACCGCTACGTCAACCAGAACATCGGCGGAAACTTCGTCTACCAGAAGGACAAGCTCCGCGCCCAGATCGGCGTGAGCGCCAATCCTACCGACACCCACAACGAGACCACGGGCTACGACACCTACGACAGCCACGTCCTCAACTGGGCTCCTCAGGCTATGCTCTGGTACGACATCGACGACAACACCAATGTCCGCGGTTTTTATTTCGGACGTTCGCAACAGCCATCCGTCAGCCAGTTGATGAAGGTGCCTGACAACACGAACCCTCTCAGCGTGTCATTCGGTAACATGTACCTGCTGCCATATTTCAACCATGACATCAGAACAGAATTCCGCCACACGAACAAGGAAACCTATATGTCCATCAATGCGGGCATTGACGGAGGCATCGTCGAGGACCCTATAGTCAATGCGCAGTGGTACGGCACCAACGGCGTGCAGTACTCCATCCCTGTCAACGGCAAGGATTCTTACAACGGAAGTCTCCGTGTCATGCTGAACACTCCTATTGCCAAATCAAATTTCAGCATATTCAACATGTTCAGGGCAAGCTATTCGAAGTCTTCGTCCTACATCGGTTCTTCGGTTGACATGAGCAGCTACTATGATTCCGAGAACAATGTCCTTGATGAAGAAAAGTTCCTTGAGGACTTCGAGAGCCTGGGCTTTACGTTGAACAATCTTCAGACGGTGGGGTTGACAGAGCGTATCCGCTTTACCTACCGCAATGACCTTGTGGAACTTACGGCCGGAGCGCGCACAAGGATGTCCAAGTCCTGGTACACAGTGGCCAACCAGTCAACGAATATGACATGGAGCAATATGGCCAGCGCTTCGATGAACTGGACTCTTCCGGGAGGTTTCGGAATCGTGGCTGAGGGAAATTACAACTGGTACAACGGTTACACTACCGAACAGGATCCTCAACTGATTCTGAACGCCAAGATAACAAAACTTCTCTTCAAGGAGAAGTTCACCCTGGCTCTCAATGCCTATGACATCCTTGACCAGGCACAGAACCTTTCGATCTCGGATTCGTCCAACTATCACACCGAGACATTGAACAACACTCTCGGCCGTTACATCATCGTTTCCCTGACCTACCGTTTCGGTAACTTCGGCGGCAAGGGCGGACACCGCGGTCCTGGCGGCGGTCCTGGCGGACGCGGTCCGATGGGCCCGCCTCCGGGAATGTAGCGTTCCGGCTTTATCTTGACATTCTGATTCCGACCAGGAA
>CAZXVE010000105.1:0-3969 GCA_964644125.1 uncultured Muribaculaceae bacterium | reverse complement strand
TTTTGAGTTTGCGGATAGCCTTCTCCTTGATCTGGCGTACCCTTTCCCTTGTGAGATCAAGCCTTTCGCCGATCTCCTCGAGAGTCATCTCTTGACATCCTATTCCGAAGAACGACTTGATGATCTCCCTCTCGCGGGTTGTCAGAATCTGGAGGGATCTTTCTATCTCTGTGCTGAGCGACTCGTTCACGAGGCCTCTGTCAGCCATAGGAGAATCATCATTCGGTATCACGTCCAAAAGGCTGTTGTCTTCGCCTTCGACGAACGGAGCATCCACGGACACATGTCTTCCTGAAACCCTGAGGGTGTCGGAGATCTTGTCCTGCGGAATGTCTATCATTTCAGAAAGTTCCTCGTTGGAAGGACTTCTCTCATTCTTCTGTTCGAACTGGGAAAGAGCCTTGTTGATTTTGTTCAGAGACCCGACCTGATTGAGCGGAAGCCTGACAATCCTGGACTGCTCGGCAAGAGCCTGAAGGATGGACTGGCGAATCCACCATACGGCATATGAAATGAATTTGAATCCTCTTGTCTCATCGAACTTTTCAGCAGCCTTTATCAGTCCGAGATTGCCTTCGTTGATCAGGTCCGGAAGACTGAGCCCCTGATTCTGATACTGTTTTGCAACTGAGACCACGAAACGCAGATTGGCTCTCGTGAGTTTCTCCAACGCCTTCTGGTCCCCCTTACGGATTCTCTGTGAAAGTTCGACTTCCTCTTCCGGAGACACCAACTCCTCACGGCCTATCTCCTGAAGATATTTATCCAGAGATGCGCTTTCGCGGTTGGTGATTGACTTTGTAATCTTTAATTGCCTCATATGTTGTTGTACACAAAATTCCCTGGCGGAAGGCACGGAGCCATTTCCGCCAGGGAAACTATCCTTTTAACCTTCTTAACCTATTCTTTGCTGAATCCGAAGAAGGCTTTTCTGCCGTTGGCGGTGACGCCCTCGATGTAAATCGCTCTCTTTGCGGATTTAGCGATGTCCATGACATCCTGAGGTGTAGCGACCGGCTGATCATTGACATAGGTGATGACCATCCCTTCGGAAGCTCCGGCTTCAAGCATTCTGCCGCTTCCGACAGATGCGACTTCGACACCTTTCTTAAGGCCGAACTTCTCAAGGGTCTCCTTGGATGCAGCCTTCAGGGTTGAACCGAAGAAAGCAATCTCACCATCACCGATTACAGTACCGTTCTCCGTGCTGCTGCCCAGGAAAGTAACCTCCAGTTCTTTCTCCTTTCCGTCACGGATGACCTTCACGGAAGCTTTATCTCCCGGATGATAGGAATTGACCTTGACCTGAACTGCGGAGCCGCTCCCGACTGCCGTTCCGTCAATCGAAACAATCACATCACCTTCTTTCAAACCGGCCTTGTCAGCTGAACTGCCTTTCGCAACCTCTCTGATATATACGCCTTCCGGAGAAGAAAGTTTCAACTTTTTCAACATATCATCCACAGAATCGTATTTCAGAACATTGGCGAGCCCCTCGTTAAGGTCGGACATTGAAATGCCAAGAACCGCTCTCTTCACAGAACCGAAATCGATCAGATCGCCAACCACTTTTTTCACTATGTTCACCGGCACGGCAAATGAATATCCTGAATATGCTCCCGTCTGCGATACTATCGCCGTGTTGATGCCGACCAGTTCGCCAGTCTTGTTGACAAGCGCTCCTCCTGAGTTGCCGGGATTGACAGCTGCATCTGTCTGAATGAACGATTCTATCTGAATGCCGTTATTGTTACCTTCTCTTGAATCATGGGCCATCGAACGTCCCTTGGCGCTGACGATACCGGCAGTGATTGTGGATCTGAGCTGGTATCCGAGAGGACTGCCCACAGCCAGAACCCATTCTCCGAGTCTCAACTGATCGGAATCTCCGAACGGAAGGGTCGGCAAGCCTTCAGCGTCTATCTTTATCAAAGCGACATCCGTGGCCGGATCCGTACCGATGACTTTCGCATCGTAAACCTTGTTGTTGTTCAGTGTAACCTGAATCTTCGTAGCATTTGCAACCACATGGTTGTTTGTAACGATGTAGCCGTCCGGGCGGATGATCACACCTGAACCGCTTCCCTGCTGTTCTCTTGTCTGAGGAGTTTCATCACCGAAAAAGAAACGGAAGAACGGATCAGACATCTGATACTGCTGCGTCACGGTCACTTCGACATAGACCACAGCTTCCACAGCTGTCTCTGCAGCATAAGTAAGATCGGGATAGTCAGACTGTGCCAGATTGACAGTCCTTGTGACTGTGCCATTCTCAGTCCTTGCCAATTTGTCCCCTTCATCCACGGTAGCCGCCTTGACGACACCGTAAGCCGCCAGCACGCTGAACAACACTGACAGCACAACTGTTACTAAACCTTTTTTCATTTCAGACATATTATTTGTTTTTGTCAATTTCAACAATCAAGACTCCGGAAAGCTTTCCCGGAGCCGCAGGCAAAAAATCAAATATGATGCCATAATATTGGGGGAATATTCGTATATTTGCCTTTGCCGCTTGCATGCCAGAAGCGACCGCCATGAGAAAGAATTCAAAAACACACGAATATGAAATTCAATGTATCAAGCACCGATCTTCTGAAAGGTCTGATGGACATTTCCAAAGCCATTCCGGCCAAGTCCGCCCTGCCGATTCTTGAAAATTTCCTTTTTGACCTTAAGGGAAACATCCTTGAAGTCACGGCATCGGACTCTGAACTCACGCTAAGGACGGAGATCGAGGTTGACACTACTGAAGAGGAAGGCAAGATTGCCGTTCCGGCAAGGCACATAATCGACCTTCTCAAGGAACTTCCCGACCAGCCGGTTTACATCAAGACAGCCAGTGACAGTTCAATAGAGTGCAAATGGACAAGCGGAAACTCCGTACTGCCTTTTTTCCCGGCCGAGGATTATCCGGAAATCAAGGGTACGAGTGAAGATGCAGAAAGGATCGAGTTCCCGGCAGAGCGTTTGATAGAAGGGATAAACAGCACGATTTACGCTACGGCCGACGATGAGATCAGGCCGGCGATGAACGGAATATTCTTCGACTTCAGTCCGGAATCCACAACGCTGGTGGCCTCCGACTCACACAAATTGATCTGCTACACGGCAAATGAAGTGAAGACTCCGGAGAAATGCTCCTTCATTCTCCACAAGAAACCGGCAGCCGTGCTCAAATCCATTCTCGGGAAAGATGATGGAACGGTAGAGATTTCCTTCGACTCAAGCACCGTCCTTTTCACATTCGGACAGACGACCATGGTATGCAGGCTGATTGTCGGCAAATACCCTAAATACCGCGATGTAATCCCTCAGAACAACTCCAGCGTGCTCAAGATTGACAGAGCTTTGTTCCTGAACACAGTCAGACGCGTAGCTGTCTGCGCCAACAAGGGGTCCAACCACATCAAACTGGAACTCAGACAGGGCCAGATGGAAATCACGGCTCAAGATCTCGGATTCGCCATAGCCGCTTACGAGAAAGTGGTCTGCGACTACAACGGTGATGACCTGACCATCGGGTTCAAGTCCACGTTCCTCACGGAGATTCTGGCGAACATGAGCTGCGAAACCGTCGTGATGAAATTCGCGGATGCCCGCAGGGCTGCACTCATAGTCCCGTCGGATGAAGACGAGGAGAGTGGAAAGATCTGCGGAATCATCATGCCGATAATGGTTTAACAAAACACTTTCACAAAGCTATGGAACTTTCCCTTGAAAGGCCCCTACTTTTCTTTGACATAGAAAGTACAGGTCTTAATATCGTCAATGACTGCATAGTCGAGCTTAGTTTCGTCAAGGTCTTCCCGGATACGCACCACGAAGTGAAGACATGGAGGGTGTGCCCGTGGGATTACACTCTCCGAAAACAGCATTCTATTGACCCCGGTGAAAGTCAGGTGAACGGGATAAAGGAAGAGGATGTTGCCGGAGAGAAAAAGTTCATCGAGATTGCGGCTGAGGATG
>CAZXVE010000104.1:0-3988 GCA_964644125.1 uncultured Muribaculaceae bacterium | reverse complement strand
GTCTGAGCATGGGACTCGCCACGCTTTTCGTGCTGGTGCTTTCCAACATGGCCATTTCAGCCATTGCTCCTGTAGTGCCTGACAAGGTGCACATCCCTGTCTACATCGTCGTGATCGCGACCTTCGTGACAGTGCTCCAGTTCGCGATGCAGGCCTATACTCCGGCCATGTACAAGACCCTCGGCCTGTTCATCCCGCTGATTGTGGTTAACTGCATCGTCCTCGGCCGTGCCGAGGCGTTTGCCAACAAGAACGGAATCATTGATTCCGCCCTTGACGGTCTTGGAATAGGCTGCGGCTTCACACTCTCCCTGACGGCCATCGGAATTGTCCGCGAAATCCTCGGAAGCGGTTCCGTCTTCGGCTTCAAACTGATTCCAGGAGACGGAATCCTCGTGTTCGTGATGGCTCCGGGAGCTTTCCTTGTTCTGGGCTATCTTATGGTCCTGTTCAACAAAATCGCTAAAAAGAACTAAGTTATGGAATATTTCCTCATAATAATTTCGGCGATATTCGTCAACAACGTGATGCTGGCCCAGTTCCTGGGTACCTGCCCGTTCCTGGGTGTGTCGAACAAGATCTCCACTGCGACCGGAATGGCCGGAGCGGTCTGCTTCGTAATCACGCTGGCTACCCTGGTGACTTATCTCATCAACCAGTACCTTCTGGTGGCCTTCGGACTTCAGTTCCTTCAGACCATCGCGTTCATTCTTGTCATTGCGGCTCTCGTGCAGATGGTCGAGATTGTGCTGAAGAAGATCAGCCCGTCTCTCTACCAGGCTCTGGGAATATTCCTGCCTCTCATCACGACCAACTGCGCCGTGCTCGGTGTGGCTCTGAATGTTGTAACCAAGGAGTTCGCTTTCGGCGGTCCGGCCCACATGCTGAATCTCGGTGAATCCGTCGTTTACGCTTTCGCGACAGCTGCGGGTTACGGAATGGCCCTTGTCCTCTTTGCCGGACTTCGTGAGCACCTTGAACTTAATGATGTTCCTAAGCCGTTCAAAGGCATTCCGATAGCTCTGATCACGGCCGGCATTCTCGCCATGGCGTTCATGGGCTTCTCCGGATTAGTATAGTTTTTGCATTATGTCCCCAGCCTCGGTATCGGGGACCAAGTTGACAGTTTTTATTTTTTTTCATCATGAAAAAAGCATTATTGATTTTTGCAGTCCTTTTCGGATTTGCAGCAGTTTCAGTCGCCCAGCCTAAGGCGCTTGGTGTTCGTTTCGGTTACGGTGTCGATCTCAGCTATGAGAACTATGCCGGCGGTTCCAACTTTCTGGAGTTTGAACTCGGTCTGGACAACGGTTACCACGGGGACGCTTTCCACGTTGACGGAGTTTACAACTTCATGATTGCTCAGCCAAACTGGACGAATGCAGGATCCTGGGGATTCTACGGTGGCCCTGGCGCCAGCATTGCCATGTCCAACGGCGGTGACTCCAACACTCTCTATGCAGGAATTGTGGGTAACCTCGGACTCGAGTACACCTTCAACATTCCTCTCCAGCTTTCTCTCGACGTTCGTCCGCGACTCATGTTCGGCAACGGTGGCGTCTGGAGCGACGGAATCTTTACTTTCGGTCTTGGCATACGCTACGCTTTCTAGCAGCAGTTAAGTCAATAAAACAAAGAAGGGGAAGACTGAAAAAGTCTTCCCCTTCTTTGTTTTATTGACCCGCAGTTACTTCGTAACAACCCCTATGGGGCACTGGGGGCCGTATCCCCCAGACCCCCTGCGTCGCTTCGCTCCTGGAGCTTCGACTTTTTAGCCGACCCCTTCTTTTTATTGCGGTGACTCTACCTTTCTATGGTAGCTTCGCGGTCAGGCCCGAGTGAGATGATGCTGATCGGAACTCCGAGGTAATCCTCCATGAATTTGACGTAGTTCCTGAATTCCTGAGGCAGTTCGCTTTCCTTGCGTATTCCGGTCAAGTCTGCTTTCCAGCCTGGGAACTCGGTGTAAACCGGTTCGATCTCTGCGGCGATGTCAAACGGAACCTGATCGGTCTCCTTGCCGTCAATCTTGTAGGACGTGCAGACCTTGATGGTCTCGAAATCATCAAGACAGTCTGATTTCATCATGATTAGGTCGGTCACTCCGTCGATCATTACGGTGTACTTCAATGCCACGAGGTCAAGCCAGCCGCAGCGGCGCGGACGGCCCGTGACTGCACCGAATTCGTGGCCTATTCTGCGGATCTTCTCACCGGTCTCGTCGAAGAGTTCTGTAGGGAATGGGCCGCTGCCCACTCTTGTGCAATAAGCCTTGAATATTCCGTAAACCTTTCCGACTTTTGACGGGGCCACGCCAAGTCCGGTGCAGACTCCGCCGACTGTGGTGGAAGAAGATGTGACGAACGGATATGAACCGTAGTCAACATCGAGCATCGAACCCTGCGCTCCCTCGGCGAGCATAGGCTTTTCGCTCAGCCAGCTGTTGACGAAATACTCGCAGTCGATGAGGGTGAATCCCTTGAGAAACTCGATGGCGCTCATCCACTCGGCTTCATCCTTGTCAGGGTCGCATTCGTAGTGCAGGTCGGCGATCTGCTGGAGATGCCTTGCCTTGAGCTTCTCGAATTTCTCCTTGAAGTCAGGGGCGAGGATGTCACCGACTCTCAGACCGTGGCGGCTGATCTTGTCTGTGTAGGTAGGCCCGATGCCCTTCAGCGTCGAACCGATCTTGCCCTTGCCGGCGGCCGCCTCATTGGCGGCATCCAGAAGACGGTGCGTAGGAAGAATCAGATGGGCTTTCTTGGAGATGAACAGTCTCTCTTTAGGGTTGATGTTCATCTTCTCGACATTAGCGCACTCTTCACGGAACGTCACCGGGTCAAGAACCACCCCGCTGCCGATGACATTGGTGGAGCCTTCCCTGAATATTCCTGAAGGGATGCTGCGCACGACGAAGCTTTTGCCGTCGAAATGGAGGGAGTGTCCCGCGTTCGGACCGCCCTGGAAGCGGGCCACGGCAGGATAGCGTCCCGCCAGCACATCCACAATCTTACCTTTGCCCTCGTCTCCCCACTGGAGTCCGAGGACTACATCAAGTTTTGAACTCATATTTAAAACTATTCGTTTTGAAATTTTCTGAATATCAGAACGGAAGGTCGTCCTGCGGCATGTCCGCGGCACTCACCTCGATCGGATTGACAGGCGCCGGCTGGGAGGCAGGCTGTTGAACCGGTTGCTGAACCGGCTGCTGTGCAGGACGATAGCCGCCCTGCTGGTACTGAGGTTGCGTGTAGGCTGGCCTTTGAGCCTGACTTCCGCCTTGTGCCTGCCCTCCATCCTGCGCTCCTGGATTGTCCGATTTTCTTCCCAGCAGCTGCAGGTTGTCCACGGTAATCTCCGTAGTGTACCTCTTGTTGCCTGTCTGGTCTGTCCATGACCTGGTTCTCAACTTTCCTTCAATGTAAAGCTGGGTCCCTTTGCGGATGTATTTCTCCGCCACATCGGCCGAATTCCTCCATGCTACGATGTTGTGCCATTCCGTGTTCTCTCGAAGTTCTCCATTGCGGTCACGATAGCGTTCTGTTGTGGCGAGGGTGAACGTGGCCACCTTCGTGTTTCCCCCATTAGGGTTGTTTCCGTCAAGGTAACGTACTTCCGGGTCTTTTCCAACGTTACCGATCAGCATTACTTTGTTCAGTGACATGATCTTAATGTGTTTTGTAGTGTTAAGCGTAACATTCGGACCGACTTGCGGCCCAAAACACTGCAAGTTAGTTAAAAAAATCCGATTTTCGGACAAATGGAATTTCTTTTCTGGCTATTCGGTGTAGAACCTGATCATCCGTTCGATGGCCCGCCTGCAGACCGGGCAGAAGGCCGGAGCTGCGTTGGTGCGCATGCGGCAGTCCTCGCAAGGCCTCCACACACCTTTGGTCTGGTAGCCTCCGCCTTCGACCAGGCCCACGATGCCCTGGTCGTAGAGGTCTTTCCACTTGCTTTCGAAATTCGCCTTGGTGGTTATGTTCTG
>CAZXVE010000103.1:0-4013 GCA_964644125.1 uncultured Muribaculaceae bacterium | reverse complement strand
AATTCTTTCGGTCTCAGAATCCTTCGATGGCCCCGGCCACGTCCTCAAGCAGCCATCCCGGCGTGGATGTGGCTCCGCAGACCCCTACAGAATCCCCGTCCCTGAACCATTCAGGGTCAATATCCCTGACTTCGGAGATGTGGTGGGTCCTCTTGTTGACCTTCCTGCAAAGCTCGCAGAGAACCTTGCCGTTGGAACTGGAAGCACCTGACACAAAGACGATGACGTCATGTCCCCTGGCGAAGCCCGACAGCTCCTTGTGCCTTGACGCGACCTGCGAGCAGATGGTGTCGTGGATCTCCAGCCCTGCCATCGCGCGGAGAGACAGCTCCTGGCAGACGCTGGCATATTCAACAGGGCTTTTGGTTGTCTGAGAGAAGATCTCCAGGGGGCGGTCGGTCTTGATGGCCCCGTCCTCAAGCGCCGCTAGCAGCATCCCCATGTCCTCGATGACGATGGCGTCGCCTCCGACCTGACCGAGCAGCCCCAGCACCTCCGCATGGCCGATTTTCCCGAATATTATGATCTGCCCACCGGCCGGTTTGACTCTTTCGTAGGCTTCCCGGATGCTCTTCTGAAGCCTAAGAACCACCGGACATGTGCAATCTATGACTGTGATTCCAAGTTTGTGGGCCAATGAATATGTCTGCGGCGGCTCTCCATGCGCCCTGATGAGCAACGTCTCTGAAGACGGATTCGGGATATTCCTCAGACCTTCCTTGTTGATGGTGACCAGCCCTCTTTCACCGAGTCTCTGCAGTTCGGCTTCATTATGTACGATGTCTCCCAGAGAATAGAGCCTGCGCCCAGGAAATTCATCAAGAAACTTTTCGGCACGGCCGATTGCCCGAATGACGCCGCCGCAGAAGCCTGAATGCTTCTCTATTTCAACCTGAAGATTCATGATTTTATTCGAGAATCCTGAATAGTCCCTGTGCCAGTCCCTGGAACCAGACCAGTTCTTCATGAAGAGTCATGTCCGAGTTGTCCAGTACGAAAGCATCTTCAGCCCTTGAGAGAGGCGAAGTCTCGCGGTGTGAGTCGATGTAATCTCTTTCCTGAAGATTCTTCATCACGTCCTCCATGCTTGGATCCTGTCCCTTTGCCTTCATCTCGTCGAACCGTCTGCGAGCCCTGACTTCATCGCTTGCAGTCATGAATATCTTCACTTCGGCATCCGGGAACACAGTGGTGCCGATGTCCCTGCCATCCATCACGACCCTTTTCCTGCGTCCGAATGCGTGCAGGCGTTCATCGACATATTCCCTGACAAACGGAATCGCCGAGATGGGGCTGACATGACCGGAGATTTCCAGAGTGCGGATCTCCTTCTCTATGCACCTGTCTCCGATGAATGCCCCTTTTGACCTGAAGTCGAGTTCAAGTTGGGGAAGAGTTTTTTCAAGGCCGCTTTCATTGATGGCCCCGTCTTTTCCGATGAGTCCGTTCTCAAGTGCATGCAAGGTTACTCCGCGGTAGAGTGCCCCGGAGTCCAGATAAAGGAATCCGAAGTGTTCAGCTATCAGTTTGGCAAGTGTACTCTTGCCTGTCGATGAGTAGCCATCGATGGCTATAATTATGTCAGGTAATTTCATACGGCAAAATTATCAAATTTTACGTAAAGAATAAAAACCTTAAGCAAGTTATACTTATTCATTTTCCAAAGATCCAATTTTGTCCGATATTTGTATTCACTGTCGTTTTGGACAGATAATAAACCAAGTTGAATGAAGATACTGATTGTTGACGATGAGAGGGCCATCAGGAACTCTCTGAAGGAAATCCTCGGAGACGAGGGCTACGAAGTTGATGTCGCGGAGGACGGGATGACAGCCCTTGCGATGGTGGACAAGGAAAGGTACAATGTTGTCTTCTGTGACATAAAGATGCCTGGAATGGACGGTACGGAGGTGCTTGACAAGATGGTTGCCGAGGGAGTCGATTCCGCAATCGTAATGATTTCAGGACATGGAGACATCGAGACTGCCGTCGAGTGTATCAAGAAAGGGGCTTTCGACTTCATACAGAAGCCGTTGGATCTGAACAGAATCCTTATAACGATCAAGAACGCTTCCGAAAAGGCGACGATAATCTCCGAGAACAAGACTCTGAAGAAAAAGGTCTATGGTCAGAGGATGATAGGAGAATCGGAATCCATCCAGCATGTAAGGGACATCATCTCCAAAGTCGCTCCGACTGACGCTCGTGTGCTGATAGTCGGTCCGAACGGATCTGGAAAGGAACTAGTGGCCAGAAGCCTTCATGAACAGAGTGCGCGCAGTTCCATGCCTTACATTGAAGTGAATTGCGCCGCAATCCCTTCTGAGTTAATAGAAAGTGAGTTGTTCGGCCATGAAAAGGGCGCGTTCACCTCTGCGATCAAACAACACAAAGGCAAGTTCGAGCAGGCTGACGGCGGAACCCTGTTTCTGGACGAGATCGGTGACATGAGTCTTGCCGCTCAGGCGAAAGTCCTGCGTGTCCTTCAGGAAAGAAAACTTTCAAGGGTCGGAAGCGACAAGGACATTGTCGTGGATGTGAGAGTGATTGCGGCTACGAACAAGAATCTTCAGGAAGAAATTGCGAAGGGCAACTTCAGGGAAGACCTCTACCATCGCTTGAGCGTTATCGTGGTGAAGGTCCCTTCGCTGGACGAGAGGAAGTCTGACATCCCGATGCTTACTGAATATTTCGTCAATCAGATAAGCACGGAATCAGGCATGCCTGTGAAAACATTTTCTCCCGAAGCCGTCAAACTGCTTCAGGAGAAAACATGGACCGGCAACATCAGGGAACTTCGCAATGTCGTTGAGCGCCTGATGATTCTGGGAGGCAACCCTGTCAGCGGTCAGGATGTAAAAGATTACGTGAGTCCGATTCAATAGCTTTTTTCAGCGTTGGGTCCACGTTGAGGTACATCTTGTAGAAGGCGTTGTCCCCAAGTTTGGAATACCGCCCGATAAGGGCACGAATCTGAGGGAGGAGATATTCACATGTCTTCTCCCATTCTTTTTGCGTGCAGGTAATGCCATCCTTCGAGGAAGCATATTTGCGGAAAGCTCCAGGGATGTCGATCCTGTCGAGGAATCTGCCGAGTTCTGCGTCATCATCGATTTCTGAGAGCTTCCCTTTGTACTTGTCGAACATTGCAGAAGCGAACCTCATCGACGTTGCCTTCTTGTTGCAGGCGATGTAGAATCCGGTGGCTCTGGTTGTGTCAACAGGAACGAACACATCAGGGATGATGCCGCCTCCGCCATAGACTGTCCTTCCGGCCATGGTCTTGTAGGCCGCAGTGGAATCCACTTTGATGCTGTCAGCATCGTACATCTCACCATCGGCGAAGCGCTTGTAGATGTCGTATTGATAGTCTTCTGAATATGGCTTCTGGATGCATCGCCCGGATGGAGTGTAGAATCTGGCCACCGTAAGGCGCACGCCGGATCCGTCGCTGAAATAGACCGGCTCCTGCACGAGCCCCTTGCCGAAGGACCGTCTGCCAAGAATAAGTCCTCTGTCATTGTCCTGAATGGCTCCTGCGAAAATTTCGCTGGAGGAGGCAGTGTTCTCGTTGATGAGTACCGTCAGACCGATGTCCTGAAGAATGCCCTTGCCGTCTGCCTTGTAGTTGTCTTTCTTGCGGTGAAGCCCTTGCATGTAGACAATCTCATCGCCTTTCTTGAGGAACATGTCGCTAAGCAGCAGAGCCTGGTCGAAATAACCCCCGGTGTTGTCCCGCAAATCAAAGATCAGGCGTTTCATCCCCTTTTCGAGCAGTTCTGCGCTGGCCTGTGAGAATTCCGAGAAAGTCGTTCTGGAGAATTTGGACAATTTTATGTAGCCTGTCGTGTCGTTGATCATGAACGAAGCATCCACGCAGTGTACCGGAATCTTGCCTCTCGTGATTTCGAACGGTATTGTCTCCTTGCCTCTGCCCACTGTGACCATGACTTTTGTACCGGCCGGGCCTTTCATCCTGCGGACCATGCTGTCCTGCGGGAATTTGACTCCGG
>CAZXVE010000102.1:0-4054 GCA_964644125.1 uncultured Muribaculaceae bacterium | reverse complement strand
GGGACCAATTTCACGATGGAAAGAACCTTGCAATCGCACTTTCTTTAGAGGCTTCTGAACTTCTGGAAACTTTCCTTTGGAAGAATGCAGAAGATGCCGACATTGAAAAGATTAAGGAAGAACTTGCCGATGTTGTAAATTATGCCATTCTTCTTGCGGACAAATACAACCTTGACATAAAACAGATTGTTCTTGATAAGATGAAGCGCAATGCTGAAAAATACCCTGTTGAAAAGGCCAGGGGAACAGCAAAGAAATACAATGAACTTTAGCACATCTGATTGATATATGTCGTCGCTTCCCACAATATTCTCGACTCAAGAAGACGGATCGTTTATCTCAAGCCTTGAACAGAGAGTCAAGTCAGACCCGACCGTAAAAGATTCAGACTTGATACTCAAGTATCCGATAGTCTATATCCATTACTGGCAGACGAAACTTTGTTCATATATTGACAAGAAAGGTGTGACTCACAACTGGTGGAAGTATAACATATATGTCGGCGAGAGCATTGATGTCCTCCAACGTACGAGAGAGCACTATGATGCCGGCCGGTCTGCTTCAGCATGGCAATCTCAGCTTGTGAATGCCGTTCACACTCCACAGTTTATAGCTATCGGCCATGAGCATTTCAATAAGTCCTTTACGCTGGATATTGAAAACAGACTTATCGAATATGTACTGGCAATGGGCAGGACTGTTGATAAATCGTATAATTCAAGAGGCAATCCACAGAATTGCTACTATCCTTCACTTGAGTTTGACCGGATATTCAGCAATATATGGAGAAGACTGAGAAAGCAGAATTCTGAATTGTTCGTTTCCGAATCCGAAATTAGGAATTCGGCACTTTTCAAGGCATCTCCGCTTAAAAAACTGACTGCTGAGCAGAGCGCAGCCAAGGAGAACATCATTGAACGTGTTTTGAATGCCTATAGGACAGGTAAGGATGGACAGTTGATTATTGTTCAAGGTGAAGCCGGTACCGGTAAAACTGTGCTTACAACATCTACCTTCTATGAGTTGATGACCAGACACGAGGCCGATGACTCGTTCCCCATACTGTCTTGCAGCCTGCTGGTAAATCACGATCAGCAGGCGAAGGTGTATGAGGAAATGATGTCACGTCTCGGATTCCCAGAAGATTCAGCCGGGAAGCCCACAAAGTTTATCAACGGACACCTTACCTCAAAAAAGGTTGATGTCGCATTAATTGATGAAGGACATCTGTTGTGGACACAAGGGAAGCAAAGTTACAGGGGAAGCAATCAGTTGCGTGATATTATTGCACGAGCGAAAGTGACTGTCCTGATGTTCGATGAGTATCAGGTATTGAATACAGAACAATACTGGGAACCACACATTCTTGAAGATTTCAAAGACCTTTCCAAAAAACAAGGGAACTATATTAAATTGGGCCGTCAGTTAAGAATGGAATGCTCACAATCTACCATGGATTGGATTAATGAGCTTGTCCTCAATCAGAACCTGGTGGCTTTCCCTCCTGATAAGACTGATTATGAGGTAAAGGCTTTTGATTCTCCACTGGAATTGCAAGAAGCTATAGAAAAGCGAGCAAGTTCCAGCGGAACGGAACTTTCGCGCCTTGTGGCGACGTATGATTGGGAATATAAAAAGAATACCATCCCTGCCAGCAAACCGTACTGGAATGTTGAGGTCGGATCTTGGAATATGCCTTGGAATTATGAGTTGGAAAGGACCCTTGCTCCAAAGCAACGTAAAGCTATAAAACATCTTGCCTGGGCAGAGCAACCACACACTATAGGAGAGGTTGGCTCTACATATACAATACAAGGTTTTGACCTTTCATATGTCGGGGTGATACTTGGACCATCTGTGAAGTATCGTGGTGGCAAGATCGTCTTTGATCCAACTGCAAGTAAAAATGACAAGGCGACGAGAAACAGAACATTGTCGGATAATACAACTGCCAACTTCGGCGGAATTTTTATCCGCAATGAGGTAAAAGTGCTTTTGGGACGAGGTGTCAAGGGATTATACATCTTCGCGTGTGATGACGAGTTACGGCACGCATTGAAGACGGTGGCGAAAATATGATTCAAGTTGAGCGGTACAGCCATCCAGATTGTTGAAATTTACTGTTTTCTGCGTATATTCGCGTTCCAAAAAAAATCAGCAGAATGGAAAGAACCTTAGTCATAATAAAGCCGTGCGCGTTGCAGAGGGGGCTGGCGGGCGAAATCCTCACTCGCTTCGAACGGAAGGGACTCAAGATCGTGGCCCTCAAGATGTACCGTTTCACCAAGGACAAGTGCGCGGAACACTACTCCCACCTGACGCAGAAGCCGTTCTATCACATCATTGAAGCCTCGATGATGGCCGCTCCGGTCATCCTTGTCTGCCTCGAAGGCATCGACGCTGTCGCCGTGGTCCGTGAGATGACCGGAAGCACCGACGGCAAGAAGGCCCAGCCGGGGACCGTGCGCGGTGACTACTGCATGAGCCACCAGGAGAACATCATCCACGCCTCTGACAGTTTGGAAAGCGCCCAGGCTGAACTCGCCCGCTTCTTCACCGCGGACGACTATTTCGATTACCCTACTCCGCTTCTGCCGTTCCTTTACGCCGAAGACGAATTATAACGGCCGTAAGCATCCATCATTACCTTAGAATAAAATGAAAAAAATCAATTATCTGTTTCTGATTCTGTCAGTTTTAAGCCTGTTTTCCGTCTCCTGCAGCAAAGACAGCAAGGAGCCCGACACTGACGACGTGTTTTTCGAGATAGACCCCAGCGGCAGCCGGGAGTGGACTGCCGAGGAGCTGGCCGACGAACTTTACGGAGCTGATGGCGCGGAGAATGCCGAGTTGCGCAAGCAGTTCCTGGACAATGTTGCGGCGCGCGAAGCGCAGCTCTGCGAAAAACTCGGCGCGAACGGCGTGGCAATGGGCTACATCGGCTATAAATACTACTATCAGTCGCAGGATGTGAACGGCGAGACAAGGACTCTCTCCGCAAGGGTGGTCTGGGCAAGGTACAATCTGTTCGGCTGGCACAATCTGGACCCGGATAACCTCTACATAATGGAGCACCCTTTCATCACCGACAATGCTGACGCTCCCTCGGAGTGCACCACCTTTGAAATGGGACTCTCCACGCAGGACTATCTCCTGATTTCTCCGGACGGCCTGGGCTATGGCATCAACAAGGAAATGATTGACCCTTATCAGAACCACGAGGTTTCGGTAAAGAACTCTCTGGATGCACTGGAGGCTGGCTATGCCGTGTGGAAGAAGTATGGCAGCGGCACAATGGAAGACGATTGGAAGACCATAATCCTTGGCCTCTCGGAAGGTGCCGGCAAGGCTCTTGCCCTGCACAAATACTTTGACACTCACGACAGTGAGGCCTCGAAGTGGCACTTCTCATATTCCTTCACCTGCGCCGGAAGCTACGACCCTTCCTGCACTTGGGAGACTTATTATGACTGGGGCAAAACTGAATATGTCGCCGTGATTCCGATGACCATAAAATCAATGCTCGCCAGCTATCCCGACATGCTCAAAGGGTACAGCGAGAACGATTTCTACTGCGGGGAATATCTTGCCGTCAAAAGTCAGATAGATGCCCTGCTGTCAGAAAAAAACATGTCATACAAAGATCAGGACAGCAAAATCAAGGAATTGCTCGGAACACAGACCCCAACCCTTGGCGATGTGCTGAGCGAGACTTTCCTGGACAAGAATTCCGCCATCTGCAAGGCCTTCGTCAAGTGCCTTGAGAAAAACAACCTTTCCACGGGCTGGGCCCCGAAGCACACTATCAAGATCCTCGCTTCCAAGAGCGACGCATTCATGCCGTACACCTCCACCGAGGCCATCAAGAACGCTTTCGGCGACATGGTGACCGTGACTTCAATCGCCAGCTGCGACCATAGTGACATCTGCGACCTGTACCACACGGCCTACACCTCCGTTGTCTGGTAGGGCGTATGAATATCCATATTCAGGGCATCGCCTCTCAAACTTGAATTGAGGGTGACGTCCTTTGGCGGTGTATGAATATCCATAT
>CAZXVE010000101.1:0-4333 GCA_964644125.1 uncultured Muribaculaceae bacterium | reverse complement strand
CGCTCTTCAGGACAAGATGCTCCCAGAGTCTGGATGGGATAGACTCCGGATGAACCTTGCAGACAAGTTTCTGAGGGTTCCCGCCTGAAAGCCGCGCAAGCATATTCCTGACCTCCTGGTCTCCTGACCCGCACCAGTCGACCGAGAGGGGTGATGAATATCCGCAGCCGGCGAGATGGCGGGCTGCATGGGATGACAGTTTGAGGACGGCCGGGCCGCTCATCCCCCAATGGGTTATCAGCAGAGGTCCAGAGGCCTTGAACTTCGTCCCGGGAATGGAGACAGAAGCGTTCTCCACGACGGTCCCCATAAGTTCCCTGACAGGGTCGCCGGGCAGATTGAAGGTAAAGAGGGACGGCACCGGCGGCACGATCTCCAGACCAAGCCCGTCCAGCATTCCGAAACCGGACATCTTCGGACTGCCACCCGTCGTCACCACAACGAAGTCCGCGGCAGCGTCCGGACGTGACTTTTCTCCAGGACAGGCGGACGGAGAGAAGCTGATGACGAATCCTCCTTCTTGGCAGACCGATATTCCCGAAACCTTGTGCCTGCAGTGCAGCACCACGCCTTCCTGCCGCATCCGCAGAAGAAGGGTACCCACTATCTCCATTGCGTCCTGCGAAGCCGGGAAGACGCAGCGGTCCTCCTGCAGCACAAGATGAACGCCTTCATTCTCGAACCACCGGCAGGTGTCGTGGTGGTCGAAAGACTTGAAAAGTCTTTTCATCAACCTGTCGCCGCGCGGATAGGCCTGCGAGAGCGAAGTGATCCCTTCGAAGGAATTCGTCAGGTTGCACCGTCCACCGCCGGTTATCGCCACTTTTGCCAGGGCCTTGGGGCCTGCTTCATACACATCAACGGAAACGGAAGGCAATCTCCGTTTCAATTCAATGGCACAGAAACAACCTGCCGCACCAGCACCTACAATCGCAATCTTCATGGATGCAAAGGTATGAATATTTTGTCATATGGCATTTAGTGAATATCTTTGCCACAACATTATGGCTTCAGGACGTAAGGACATATTGCTCGGGATGATTCGAAACGGACTCCCGATGACTCTCGGGCAGCAGATCAAGCTGACATTTCTCCTGAGCCTTCCGGCCATAGCCGCTCAGGTTTCTTCCGTGCTTATGCAATACATAGATGCCGGAATGGTAGGACATCTGGGAGCAAACCAATCGGCTTCAATCGGTCTTGTCACGACAACAACCTGGATACTCGGAGGCTTCACTTCAGGAACTTGTTCCGGTTTCTCTGTCCAAGTCGCCCACTTGTGCGGAGCAAACAATTTCAAAGAGGCAAGATCGGTGATGTGTCAGGGACTTACAAGCGTCTTCGCCATAGCTCTGGTACTGGCCAGCATCGGTGTCATACTAAGCCACCCGCTCCCAAGCTGGCTCGGAGGCTCACCGGAAATTATCCCGGATGCCACTGCATATCTTCTCATTTACTCTGCTTTCATCCCGATCAGTGCAGTCGGATGGGCGGCAAGCGCAATGCTGCAGGCGAGCGGAAACATGAAAGTGCCAAGCATGATGTTCATCGGAATGTGCGTGCTGGATGTCGTGTTCAACGCCATATTCATCTACGGTTGCGGAATGGGCGTTGCCGGGGCAGCGCTTGGCACAGGCGCGGCCGAGACCATCACATCGCTGTACGTTGTCTGGTACGTGTTGAGACGGTCAAAAGAACTGAGCATCAAAGACGGAAAGGGAGATTTCATTCCAAAAGCTAAGACTGTCAGCAATGCCTGGAGCATTACTGCCCCAATGTGGTTGCAGAACATCATAATGAGAGGCTCGCACATAATGAGTACTATCATCGTCGCTCCACTGGGACCAATCTCCATCGCAGCCAACTCACTTGCAATCATTGCCGAGAGTTTCTGCTACATGCCAGGGTATGGTATAGAGGAAGCGGCCACGACACTAGTGGGCCAAAGTCTCGGAGCCGGACGGAAGGATGTCGCAAAACGGTTCTCACGCATTACGATGCTTATGGCGGCAGGGATAATGACCCTGCTCGGGGCGCTGATGTTCATCTTCGCAACCGATTTGATGAGAATGCTGAGTTCCGACCCGGATGTCATAGCACTCGGTGCCAAGGTTCTCAGAATAGAAGCTTTTGCCGAAACATTCTACGCTTTCTCAATAGCAGGCTATGGATCCTGCGTAGGCGGAGGCGACACCTTGGTGCCAAGCGTGATGAACTTCGGCAGCATGTGGGTGGTCAGAATCGGTCTGGCCCTTGTTCTGACGCCGAAATTCGGACTCGTGGGCTACTGGATAGCCATGTGCATAGAACTGAATGTGCGCGGACTGCTCTTCTGCTGGAGACTCAGCGGAGAAAAATGGATGAAGTTGAAAATCACATGAAACCAATAGAAAACAGCAAATAGACAATACCATGGAAAAGATTATCAATCAAGAATTCGGCGGTGAGAGACCTCTTTATTGCAAACATGGGCTTTACCTTGAAAACGTCAAGATACACGCCGGTGAATCAGCACTTAAGGAAACAGGCGACATAACCGCGGTACATTGTCAGTTCGAGGGCAAATATCCGTTCTGGGAATGCGACGGTTTTGTCATCAGAGACAGCCTGCTGACAGTAGGGGCCAGATCCGGTCTTTGGTACTCAAAGAACTGCGAAATTTATGACAGCATCATAGATGCGCCTAAAACCTTCCGCAGGATGAACGGTATCAAGCTTGAAAACGTTCAGATTCCTGGTGGAACGGAGACTTTCTGGGACTGCAGGAACATCGAGATTAAGGACTGCATGATCGACAGAGCTGACTATGTGTTCATGCATTGTGAGAATGTCAGGCTGACCAATGTCAAACTGAATGGAAACTACAGTTTCCAGTACGCAAAAAACGTTGAGATCCGCAACAGCATACTGAATTCCAAAGATTCTTTCTGGGAAGCGGAGAATGTCACCGTCATTGACTCCATCATCAATGGTGAATATCTTGCATGGTATTCGAAGAACCTTCGTCTTGTGCGTTGCCACATTACCGAAACACAGCCGCTTTGCTACTGTGACGGTCTTGTGCTGGAGGACTGCACACTGGGATCTGATGCAGATCTTGCATTTGAATATTCCTCTGTCCAGGCAACAGTAAAAGGATACATTCCATCAATAAAAAATCCTCGCACAGGATTCATACGCTACGGTTCCGTCGGTGAGATCATCATTGACAAAAACATCAAGGCTCCCGGCGACTGCAAGCTGGAAGCCTTGTAACGACTTGTAATAAATATTTTTCAAACAGTTGCTCCCTAGGAACGTGCCGAAAGAATTTCCCGCAAAAGTTCCTCAGGCGTGTCAACAATCGCGGAAGGATTGCATGACGCAAGTTCCTCCCTGCTTCTGAACCCCCAGGTGACCCCGATGGTCCGGACACAGGCATTGATCCCGGTCTGCATGTCCACGTTGGAATCTCCTGCATAGACAGTCTCGGATCTGCTTACCATTGAAGCACTTTCCAGAATCTGATCAACGATTGCAGGATCCGGCTTGATCGGCTGGCCTTCGCGCTGTCCGAGAATCCTCACGAAATCATATTCACCGAAAAAATGCTTAACTAATTTTTCGGCACCGTCCTGATATTTGTTTGAAGCGACCGCCAAACGCACTCCGGCAGCCGACAATGAGCCAAGCATCTCCGAAATGCCGGTATAAGGATGCGTAAGGTCGCATTTATGGGCATCATAATACGGGAGGAAGAAGGTTGCCATCCTTTGGACATTTTCTTCAGTGGCATTTTCGGCTGGCATCGCAGCACGGAAAAGGTTATAGATACCTCGGCCGACCAACTGATAGTAGTCTTCAAGAGGATGTGGAGGAAAGCCGCAACTTTTCAATGCAAAATTGCAGGCATCACCAAGATCTGCAGCCGTGTCCAACAACGTACCATCAAGGTCAAAAATCGCAAGCTTAGTCATAACTGGTTTCAATTTCCGAATATGATTTCAAAACATCCGCTCTGATCATTCTGCGTTCTCAAAGCCGAAATACTCCTCCTTGTCCTCGTAACGGACACCGGACTTCATCCAGACCGGAAGAGGCTCGCCCTTCAGGTAGTGGTCGAAGAACTGCTGAAGCCTGACGGAGAGATCCTTGCAGTTGCGGCGCTGAACAAGATTGTGAGCCTCGCGGTTGTACTGGAGCAGCCAGGCCGGCTTGTCCAGACGGCGGAGATCCGAGAAGAACTCTATGCCCTGGTACCACGGAACGGCTCCGTCGGCATCGTTGTGCATGATCAGGACAGGGGTGTTCACCTTGTCGACGTGGAAGACAGGAGAGTTCTCGATGTAGAGGT
>CAZXVE010000100.1:0-4391 GCA_964644125.1 uncultured Muribaculaceae bacterium | reverse complement strand
GTGGAAGCGTCGCTGCCATCTGCGCGGCTCCGGGACTGGTGCTCAGCCAGTTGGGTGATGCTCTCAAAGGCCACGACATGACTTGCTTCGACGGCTTCGAAAAGGCCCTTGAAGAGAATGGCGCTCATTTCGTCGCCCGTCCGGCAGTGCATTCCGGCAGGGTCGTCACTGGCCGTTCTTCCGGTCACACCATTGCATTCGGATTGGAAATCTTGAGAACCATAAAAGGAGATTCCGCTGTTTCCGAGGTCGAATGGGGAATGATGCTCAAGACGGAATAGTTTAATCCAATTGCAAATTCTGACTTCAAGATGCCAAGTTACCTTCAGATAGAGAACATCTCCAAATCCTACGGCCCGAAAGTCTTGTTCGAGCACATCGGCTTCAACATCAACGAAGGCGACAAGATAGCGCTCATAGCACCGAACGGTACCGGCAAGACCAGCCTTCTTCGCATCCTTGCCGGCAAGGACAGCTCTGATTCGGGCGGCAAGATCATATTCCTGAAGGACATCCGCATCGCCTTCCTTGAGCAGGAGTATGAATATGATCCTGAAGCTACTGTGTGGGATCAGATTATGCACGATAGTGAGGCATGGACGAAAAATCTTGACTCTGAACATCTTGCGGAATATGAACAACGCGTTCGCCGTCTCCTGACATCTTTCGGGATGCCGGAATATGACCGCAGGATGAAGGTGCTTTCCGGTGGAGAAGTCAAACGTGCGGCCATCATAGTCATGCTGGCCAGCGAGGCGGACTTCTTCGTGATGGACGAACCTACGAACCATCTTGACATTGATGGCATCGAATTTCTGGAAAACTATCTGTCTCATGCCCGCTGTACCCTTCTGATGGTGACGCATGACCGTTACTTTCTGGATTCGGTCGCGAACATCGTGATGGAAATGGACCATGGCGCCATCTACACGTACAGGGGCAACTATCAGAACTATCTGGAAAAGAGACAGGAACGGATAGACAACTACAATTCTGAAACTGACAAGGTCAAGAATCTTCTCCGTCGTGAACTGGAATGGATGCACGCAAGCCCGTGTGCCAGAACCGGAAAGGCAAAGTACCGCAAGAATGCCTTCTATGAATTGAAAGACAGAGCTGAACAGGTTTACAGGACCAGCAATGTGAGTCTTGCCGAGATGGGGCAGGCTGCAAGATTGGGAACCAAGATCATAAACTGCAAGGATCTTTGCTTCTACTATGGAGGAGACTGCTATCTGAATCATTTCACCTACAATTTCCAGCGTTACGAAAAGGTTGGAATCGTGGGAAAGAACGGAGTCGGCAAGACTACGTTCATCAATCTGCTTATCGGAAACATGGATCCGTCGGATTCCGGAACGATGACGGGTGTGATAGAGAGAGGAGAATCGCTCAGAATTGGACATTACCGTCAGAGCGGTATGCATTTCGATGAGAATCAGACTGTTCTTGAAACGGTCAACGACACTCATCTGCTGAGCCGTTTCCTCTTTCCGCATGACATGCTGAACAACCGGATTTCAAAACTTTCAGGAGGTGAAAAACGTCGTCTTTATCTGCTGACAATCCTTATGAAGCAGCCCAACCTGCTGATAATGGATGAACCTACCAACGATCTTGACATCGTGACCATAAATATTCTGGAAGAATACCTGAAGGAGTTCAAGGGTACTTTGATTCTTGTATCCCACGACAGGCATTTCCTGGACCGCCTTGTTGATCACCTGTTCGTGTTCTGCGGAAAGGGGGAGGTCAAGGATTTCATCGGCAGCTACAGCCAGTATCGCGACTTCATCAAGAATCTGGAAGCGGAGAACCGCGTCAAGGCTCGTGAGGAGGACCGCGTCCAAAAGGCTGCACCGGCATCTCCTGCGGGTTCTGACCAACCTTCTGCCCGAGCCTCCAAACCTGACGCTCCGCGCAAGTTGAGCTATAAGGAACAGCGTGAGCTTGAACAGCTTGAGAAAGACATTGAGTCTCTTGCATCGGAGAAGTCCGATCTTGAGTCCAGGATGAACGGCGGACTCACAGATCCTGCTGAACTTCAGAAAGTCACTTCCCGCTTTGCTGAGGTTTCAAGCCTTCTTGACTCCAAGGAAACGCGCTGGCTCGAACTGTCGGTCTAACCGGACGGCTATGGTTATTGCCTGTTCGTCAAGTAGCTTCAATAAAATTTCATATTGAACATGTCTTTCACTATCTTTGCCCTATATGCGAAAGATTGTTCAGGGATGAAGCTATTGACTAAACTGATGCGGGGATTCCTGCGGATGCTCTCGGCACTTCCGCTGGGCTTCCATTACGCGTGGACCGGTTTTTTTGCCTGGATTCTCCGTGATGTAATGCACTACCGCCGCGATGTGGTGACGACCAACATCGCACGATCCTTCCCGGAAAAGAAATACAAGGAAATCAAAGCGATAACAGACGGTTTCTACAAGCATTTCGGTGAGATAGCGGCTGAGGCTATCTGGTTCGGCGGCTGCCGCAACCCGCAGCGGCTGCATCGCAGACATCTGGTCGAGATGACAAATCCGGAGCTTCTCGACGAAGTGTACACCAACGGCCGTGGAGCAGTAATCCTGAACAGTCATTTCGGGAACTGGGAACTTTCCGGCGGCATACCTTTCTATGATTACAGACCGGATTTCAAAGGGACATGCTACGAAATCAACGATGTTTTCGTCGTTTACAAGCCTTTGAAAAGCAAGGTATGGAATGAAGTGATGAGGTTCAACCGCTGCGCCCCTGTCCTGAGGAGCGGGTACAAAGGCTATGTCAGTTCCGGAGAGGTCCTCAGGCTGGCTCTTTCGCGGAAGGATAAAAAATCGATATACCTTTTCCCGACCGACCAAAGCCCTTATAAGGGCTCGACGTCCAACGATGAGGTTGAGTTCATGCATCAGAAGACGAAAACAATGCTCGGAGGAGCCTCTATTGCCCATAAGTTCGGCTATGCCGTTCTGGCCATGAGTCTTGACCGTGAGTCTCGCGGACATTACAAATGGACTTACAGGCTGATTTGCGCCGATGCATCGACAATGACTCCTCACGAAATAATGCAGGAATACTACAATATTCTTCAGCAGGATTTGGAGAAACATCCTTCAAACTACCTCTGGTCGCACAAAAGATGGAAATAAATTCTAAAGATATGATGAAAACACTTCGAACTTTGACTTTGCTCGTGCTGGCTGCTTCGTCAGTACAGTCTTATGCCCAAGATCCCGTAGGGACAGTTTCCTATGCGCTTCCTCAGACCACGATAACGATTGAGGTTGAGGCTGTACGTGAATATTTCTACGCAGGACCTTATGCCAAGTACGCTCAGAAATACCTTGGTGTCGATGCAAGACAGGCCGATCAGACGACCTGCAGGCTAAGCACCGTAAAGATGACTCCCTACATTGAGGCGGACCAGAATTTCCGCTATTATGTCACCCCTGAAAAGGCCAGCCAGTCATTTCTTTCCTTGACATCGCAAGGATTGATCGCTGTCGCCGACGGCAACTTCGGTGAAAGTTCTGAATGGAGGTTCACCTCCCAGTCTGGCGCTGATTTCAACGATAAGGGAGTAAGTTCGAACCTGACATCCGAGGCTACAACCCTTTACCGAGGGGTCAAGGAAGATGCATCGTACAACCGCATCGCTGTCCAGCAGAACATGGTCGTGCAGAAATCATTGGAGCAGAGAGCCAAAGAAGCTGCCGACATGATATTCAACCTTCGCCAGAAGAGGGTTCAGATTGTGACGGGGGACACGGATGCCACCTACAGTGGAGAAGCTATGGGAGCAGCGCTCGATGAAATCACTGCCCTTGAGAAGGAGTACATGTCGATGTTCATAGGCTACAGTGATTTCCAGACGCAAAAGCTCAAATGTGATGTGGTTCCTGAAAAGGACAGAAAATCACAGACTTACGTTGCATTCAGAATTTCTGACACTGATGGTATCGTCTCTGCGGACAACGTTTCCGGCAAACCGTATCTTCTGGAAATCATTCCTCAGCCGATCGGTGAGGCTTCCGGCAAGGGAGTGCAGGCGAAGTCCAGCGTGGCCATCTACCGGATTCCTGCCATCTGTACAGTCCGCCTCTCGGATGGTGTGACCTCTTTCCTTCAGGACAGAATGGCTGTTTACCAGCTTGGTACAGAAGGCTATTTCCCTCTTTCAAAATGATAATTTCACATATTTATAATTAGCGCTATGACAATCAAAGATCTGCAGCCGAAGGCCGTTTGGGAGAACTTCTACGGCCTGACAAGAATCCCTCGCCCGTCGAAGCATGAGGCGAAGGTTCAGGAATATCTTCTAAACTGGGGTAAGGAACACGGTGTGGACGTCAGGAGAGACGACACCGGCAACATAATATTCAGCGCTCCGGCCACCC
>CAZXVE010000099.1:0-4404 GCA_964644125.1 uncultured Muribaculaceae bacterium | reverse complement strand
AGACGATTATGGCATTCTCGCGCAAAAGCTCGATTTCCTCTTCTGTCTTAGGCTTAACCATCAATCCTGTGATTATCAAATTTACATTCCGGAACGTCCGCTGATACGTCCGGTCTTCATCAGACCGTCATAATGACGCATCAGAAGATAACTCTCGATCTGCTGAAGCGTGTCAAGGACAACGCCCACGAGAATCAACAGTGAGGTACCACCGTAAAAGCTCGCGAACTGATCCTGAACACCCATTATCCTTGCGAAAGCAGGAAGAATGGCAATAATGGCGAGGAATATGGAGCCAGGGAGCGTAACCTTTGACATGATGGAGTCAAGGTAGTTGACTGTGGCCTTGCCCGGCTTCACGCCTGGGATGAATCCACCGTTCTTCTTCATATCGTCAGCCATCATGGTCGGGTTGACCGTAACGGCGGTGTAGAAGTAAGTGAATATCATCACGAGGAATCCAAAGATCAGGTTATACCAGAACCCGGTATAGTTGCCGAGAGTGGCTGCAAGTCCCCTGGTAGCGTCAAAGCGTGAGAACAGAAGCGGGAACAACATCAAAGCCTGGGCGAAAATGATAGGCATAACACCCGCAGCGTTGATCTTGAGAGGGATGTACTGACGTACTCCGCCATACTGTCTGTTACCCACAATCTTCTTGGCATACTGGACAGGAACTCTTCTGACACCCTGCACAAGAGCGATGGTCGCAACGATGACAAGGAACCAGATGATAAGTTCGACAATCAAGGCGATAGGACCGCCACCGGCTGTCGTGCTGAGTTTCGTACCGATTTCGCTGGCAAGAGCGAATGGCAGACGAGCCACGATACCAATCATGATGATCAGTGAAATACCATTGCCGATACCTCTGTCAGTAATTCGTTCGCCAAGCCACATCACGAACATCGAACCGGACATCAGGATGATGGTGGCGACGAGGTTGTACATGAATCGGCTCCAGCCCAACTGAGTTTCCGCAAGGAAAGCAGCGCCAGGTATCTGGCTATGGATGGAAGCGATGTAGGCAGGGCCCTGAATGCAGAGGATGAGAATAGTAAGGTATCTGGTTAGCTGATTCATCTTCCTGCGTCCGCTTTCCCCATCCAACTGGAGTTTCTTGAAATAAGGAACGAACATGCCAAGAAGCTGAATCACGATCGAGGCGGAGATGTACGGCATGACTCCCAACGCAAAGATGGAAGCATTACCGAAAGCTCCTCCGGAGAACATGTTCAAAAGACCGACGAGACCTTGCTGTGTGCTGTCTTGAAGGGAAGCGAGCAAGGTGGTATCGATACCAGGCAACACGATGAAGCAGCCCAACCTGTAGACCAGGATGAGCAGGAACGTGTAGCCGAGTCTCGTACGGAGCTCCTCGATCTTGAAGATGTTCTTGATTGTTTCTATAAACTTCTTCATCGTTACTTGCCGATTACGATTGTCTTACCACCGGCAGCCTCAATCTTGGAGACAGCGGAAGCTGAAAATGCATCAGCGGTCACATTGACTGCTGCGGTAATCTCACCGTTGCCAAGAACCTTTACGAGTTCCTTGCTGTCAGCGAGACCGGCGGCCTTGATGTCCTCAAGACCGATTTCCAGCTTTCCGAGTCTTTCGGAAAGAGCCTGAATGGCAGCTACATTGACTGCCTTGTACTCAATTCTTGTAGGATTCTTGAATCCGAACTTAGGAACACGTCTCTGGATAGGCATCTGACCACCCTCGAAACCGATCTTATGTTCGTAGCCGGCACGAGCCTGAGCTCCCTTGGTACCACGGGTGGAAGTACCACCCTTGCCGGAACCCTGACCGCGGCCAAGACGCTTGCTGTTATGAGTTGCACCTTTTGCAGGTTTCAAATTTTCCAGTTTCATCTCTTCGTCCTCCTGATTAGATTTCTTCAACTTCAACAAGGTGACGGATTTTGGCGAGCTGGCCTTCTGTCACCGGAGTCTTCTCGACCTCCACGGTCTGGTGCATTCTGCGGATTCCAAGAGTGGTCAGATTAGCGATCTGCCTCTTGGTGGCTCCGTTCTTGCTTCTTACCTGTGTTATCTTAAGTTTTGCCATAACTGTGTCTCCTCCTAACCGTTAAATACTTTGCTCATAGGAATGCCACGGAGACCGGCTACAGTGTACGCGTCCCTCATCTGGGTAAGGGCGGCGACAGTGGCCTTCACAAGGTTATGAGGGTTTGAAGACCCTTTTGACTTTGCGAGCACATTCTGGACACCGGCAGACTCAAACACGGCACGCATGGCACCACCGGCCTTTACACCGGTACCGGGAGCCGCAGGCTTCATGAACACTACAGAGCCTCCGAACTTGGATTCCTGCTCATGTGGAATGGTGGTGTTGATGATAGGAATCTTCACCAGATTCTTTTTGGCATCCTCCACACCTTTAGCGATGGCGGCAGTTACCTCATTGGCTTTTCCAAGACCATAACCAACAACGCCGTTCTCGTCACCCACAACCACAATCGCGGCAAAGCGGAAGTGACGACCACCCTTAGTGACCTTAGTCACTCTCTGGATGGCGACCAACCTGTCCTTCAATTCAAGGTCAGATGTCTTTACTCTTTTAACATTTGTATTTGCCATAGTCTTTCAATTAGAAAATAAGGCCACCTTCACGGGCAGCATCAGCCAAACTTTTAACTCTACCGTGATAGAGGTAACCTCCACGGTCAAAAGAAACAGTGGTGATACCTTTCTCCTTGGCACGCTCAGCAATCGCCTTTCCAACGATAGCCGCCGTATCAATTCCATTCTTGCCCTTGCATTCTGCTGCAAGAACCTTGTCATTGGAAGCGGCTGCGACAAGGGTCACACCTTTCTGATCGTCCACAACCTGGACGTAGATCTGCTTGTTGCTTCTGAAGACGACCATTCTAGGCCTCTCGGCAGTACCATTGACATGCTTGCGGATGCGGTAATGGACTCTTCTTCTTCTTTCAATTCTATTCAATGCCATATCTATGTCCTCCTATTATTTAGCTCCAGCAGTCTTACCGGCCTTGCGGCGAAGCTGCTCGCCGGCGAATCTGACACCCTTACCCTTATAAGGTTCAGGCTTGCGGAGTGAACGAATCTTGGCTGCGACCTGTCCGATGAGCTGTTTGTCGGTGCTCTTGAGGATGAGTACAGGATTTTCGCCCTTCTTGACATTAGGAACTTCAGCCTGGATCTCAGGAGCGAGCATCAGCTGAATATCGTGGGAGTAACCGAGCGAGAAGGTCAGGATCTGTCCCTGAGCCGCTACACGGTAACCCACACCGACGAATTCCTGCTTTGTCTGATAGCCGGTAGACACGCCGACAACCATATTGTGGACGAGAGCGCGGTACAGACCATGCATCGAGCGGTGTCTCGGCTGGTCGGTAGGACGCTCGAATTTGATTTCATTATCCTCAACGGTGACCTTGATGTCCGGATCAACTTTCTGGCTCAACTCACCAAGAGGTCCTTTAACCTTCACAACGTTGCCAGGGAGAACTTCTACGCTCACCTTGTCCGGAAGGCTTACAGGCAATTTACCGATTCTTGACATTATTCTTTTCTTTATTCGTTAATAAACATAGCAAATAACCTCGCCACCGACATTCATGGCCTTGGCCTCTTTGTCGGTAACGACGCCCTTGGATGTGGAGAGGATTGCGATGCCGAGTCCGTTCAGCACTCTAGGCATGTTCTCAACATCAGCGTAAACTCTCATACCAGGAGTGGACACGCGCTTGATTTTCTTGACAGCGGCCATTTTGGTCTGAGGATGATACTTCAGAGCAATCTTGATGGTGTTGTAAGGGGTACCCTCGACAATCTTGTAGCTGAGGATGTAGCCCTTCTCACAAAGAATCTCGGTGATCGCAGCCTTCATCTTGGAAGAAGGAATCTCGACGATCTTCTTTCCAGCCAGATAGGCGTTGCGGATCCTTGTAAGATAATCTGCAATTGGATCAGTCATTTTTTTAATTGTTTTTAGATCGACGTCCCATGGACGCCCGATATCCGATTGTTAATAAAATAATATGTTGCTGTTACCAGCTAGCTTTCTTGACGCCAGGGATGAGACCATTGCTGGCCATCTCACGGAACTGGATTCTGCTGAGACCGAAAGCCCTCATGTAGCCCTTTGGACGGCCGGTGAGAGAACAACGGTTGTGCAGACGTACAGGGGAAGCATTCTTAGGGAGCTTGTCAAGAGCGGCCCAATCACCTGCTTCTTTAAGAGCCTGCCTTTTGGCAGCATACTTGGCAACCAGTTTCGCACGCTTTACCTCGCGGGCTTTCATTGATTCTTTTGCCATATTCCTTAATTATTATGTTTCTTGAAAGGCAGACCGAAGGCGGCGAGAAGAGCATGAGCCTCTTCATCGGTCTTCGCTGTGGTGACGAATGT
>CAZXVE010000098.1:0-4447 GCA_964644125.1 uncultured Muribaculaceae bacterium | reverse complement strand
TTTTAAGACAAACTGAACTGCCGTGTCTGAATATTTACGGAAATATTCCTGCTGGATAGCGCTGGCGTGCCTGGTGGTGCCGATGTTCGCATCGTACTACTTCGATGACATGTTCTCCACGCTCTCCCACCTCTTCGAGAATCCGTCGATGCTCCAGCTTGGCTGGAATTCGGCTGATTACGGGTTCTACACAAGCGGTTATTCCGTACTTTGTGTCTTCGGCGGTCTCGTGGTCTGCGGAATGCTTCTGGACAGGTGGGGGGTGCGGATCACCGGCTCGATTTTCGTCGGGATGATGGCAGGCGGTGCCGGTCTCGTGACCTATGCGATAACTTCAGGACTTGCTCCGGGGACTTCGTTGGCTGTGGCTTATGCTGGATGTATGCTGTTCGGGCTGGGTAGCGAGATTGCAGGAGTTGCGGTGACAAGATCAATCGCCAAATGGTTCAAAGACGGGAACATGGCTTTCGCCATGGGACTCCAGCTCGCGATAGCACGTTTGGGAACGGCCTTTGCTTTGGTCATTTCTCCCAGACTTGTTGTCCGGAAAGCTGCCGGCCAGACATATTCATTGATGGAAACCGCTTCGCCGGCATTTCTCGGTTTGTGTCTGATGGTAGTGGGAATGATTCTCTGGGCCGTATTCGTTGCGTTGGATGCACGCTTTGACCGGCAAACCGGACGTACTGACCGTTCAGTGACCTCCGAAGAAGACAAATTCCGGTTTTCTGATGTTGCAAAGCTGCTGAAGAACAAACATTACATTGCAGTCGCCCTGCTCTGTGTCTTTTTTTACAGCAGCATAATTTCGTTCAAGAAATTTGCATCAGCCATCTTGATCCCACGCTTTGATGTGCCGGTCGAGGCTGCAAGCTGGATGGTGTCTATGCTGCCTTTTGCAACGGTTATCTTTGCACCTGTCTTCGGAATCCTTGTCGACAGAATCGGACATGGGACCAGATTCATGGTGACAGGAGCAGTCCTTGCCCTTGCCGCACACCTGATGCTGGCCTTTGCTCCGTCCGGCGAACCGTTCTTCGGTTACCTCAGCATGGTATTCCTGGGCTTCGGTTATTCCCTTGTTCCGGCTGCCATGTGGCCTTCCGTGCCAAAGATCGTCCCTGAAAAAGTGCTGGGTACGGCATATTCATTGATCTATTGGGTCCAGAATCTTGGGCTTATGTCTTTCAAGATGCTGGCAGGCAACATTCTGGCTGCATCCGATTCCGGACATGGCACGACAATGACAGGTGCGGTCAAGGTTGAAATCATGTTCGTGGCTGTCTGCATCGTGGCTTTGCTTCTTGCCGTCGCTCTCAATTCCTGGTCTGGGAGGGGAAAAAATCTCCAGGCCTCCAAAGTTTGACAATAAGCTTTTTTTTACTACCTTTAGGCGGATATGGGCATTCGGCATCAAACCGGAAGCCGTATAATCAAGTAGTGTATGAACATCGGGCTTTTTCTGGAAATATTGAATATTCCGTCCACATCCGGAAGTGAACGTAGTTTGGCGGAGTTCCTGCAGGAGCGTCTGCCGTTCGGCGGTTGCCTTACCAGATGTTTTGAGGTCGGGGACGGTACTCTCAATATGCTTCTGGACTGGTCCGGGACTGGAAGTCCCTCATTTGTCTTCTGTACCCACATCGACACCGTCCCTCCATATATTCCTCCTGCTGTCGTGCATGTAAGTAAAGGGGATATTCTCCCTGACGGAAGACTGGCCCGACAGGATGGGACCATGATCAAAGGACGCGGCAGCTGCGATGCCAAGGGGCAGATCTTCGCGATGTATGAGGCCTGCCGCAGACTGCGGAATGAAGGATTCACGGACTTCGGTCTGCTGCTGCTTTCGGGAGAGGAAACCGGATCGTTCGGTGCGAAGGCATATTCAAAAGACTGTCCCGGAGGAGCTTTCGTCCTCGTCGGTGAACCGACTGACAACTGCCTCGTCACGGCCAGCAAGGGAACAAAGGCATTCGGGATAACAATCCGTGGCAAAGCCTGCCATTCGGGTTATCCTCAGCATGGGGAAAGTGCGGTGGACAGATTCGTGGATTTCATCGGAGCGCTGCGGGCTGTGGACTTTCCGCAGGATCCGGTGCTCGGCCCGACCACCTGGAATGTCGGCAAGCTCGCAAGTGACAACCCGCAGAACATCTTGAGCCCGGAAGTCAGGTTCCGGCTTTATTTCCGCACGACTTTCGCCACGGATGCAACGGTCGGAGAAACTCTTTCGGGAATATGTCCGGACGGCACCGCAATCGAAGCTTTCGGCGGCGATTCTCCTCTGGAATATTTCCACGGTGTCGATGGCATACCGTCGAAGCCGGTTTCTTTCGGCAGCGATGCTCCGAGACTGACGAAGTTCCTGGGGAAAGCCATCTGCGGTCCCGGTTCCATTCTTACGGCACATACTGACAATGAATATGTCCTCCTGGAAGACATTGAAAATGCGGTTCAGCAGTATGTAAGAATATTCAAAGAAATCAATTGAACGAACTTATAGGAATATGATAGTAATGAAATTCGGCGGCACGTCCGTCCAGAACGAGGAGGCTATCGGGAGAGTCATCTCAATAGTGTCCGGCAGGCTTCAGGAGAGGCCTCTCGTGGTTGTTTCCGCTCTTGCGAAGGTGACAAGGCTTTTGTGTTCTATGGCCGAGGAGGCCGAGGCGCAGCACGAAGATAACGTGAAAGGGCTTCTCGCCCAACTGCGTGAGAGGCATTTCGCGCTTGCCAAATGCCTTTTGGCCGACAAACCCAACCTTCTCGAGAGTGCTGTCGAAGATGTTGAGAACCTGATCCGAGGTCTTGAGACCTTTGTCGGAGGGGTTTGCCAGATCGGAGAACTCTCACCGCGCAGCGAGGCAAGAATCATCTCCACCGGTGAGCTGCTCTCGTCCACGATCATAGGTTACGCTTTCAACGCCAACGGTATTTCCTGCCAATGGGTCGATGCGAGAAGGATGATCGTCACTGATGACAACTATCTTAATGCGCGTCCTGACCTTGATGCAACCGAGTCCAATGTCAAGAGGATTGTCGGAATGGAATCCAAAGGTGTGGACATTGTCATTACCCAGGGATTCGTGGCTTCAACGGAGTCGGGAGCTACGTCGGTTCTCGGTTTCGAGGGTTCGGACTATTCCGCCGCCATCTTCGGTATGGCTCTCGGAGCGGCCAGAGTCGAAATCTGGACTGATGTGGACGGTGTGCGGACGGCTGACCCAAGGGTTGTGCCTGACACCAGGAAGATAGATGTGGTTTCCTATGAAGAGGCCGCAGAGATGGCCGTGATGGGAGCAAGGGTTCTCCATCCGCTGACCATCGAGCCGGCAAGGAAGAAGAACATTCCTATCAGGGTGCTCAATTCCCGTAATCCTTCCTGTGACGGAACGCTCGTGGTCAGGGGAGACGAGGCTCCTGACGGGCCTAAGTCGGTGGCTTTCAGGGAGGATATCCTCTTCGTGAGGATTGCGTCGTCCAAGTTGGAAGGTGTCACGAGCATGCTCGGAAAGGTTTTCGCACCTCTTTACAGGGAGCGTGTGCCGGTTGTTCTCGCCAAATCAACCGAATCCGAGGTTGACCTCGTGATTCCTGAAGAGACCGAGGGACTCCGCGGGGCCTTGTCCGAAATCGAGAAATGGGCGGAGGTCACGATGTACCGCGACAAGTCTTTCGTCTCCGTCATCGGCCGCAACATAGTGGGCTTCGAGGGGCTTGGTGACAAGGTCATCAGCGTCTCAGGCAAGGTGCATCTCGCCAATGTGAGCGCCAACATGATGAGCGAGAGTTTCGTAATCGACCGTGACAGGCTTCAGGTAACACTTGAGAGTCTGCACAATTATATTTTCGGGAAAAATGCTTAAAGTGATTATCAGCGGCTACGGCCGTATGGGACATAATGTGGAGGACGTTCTCAAGGCCAGAGGTATAGAGTGCGCCGGGACAAGCGAGGACATAACTTCGGTTGACAAGGCTCTGGCGGCGGAGTGTGTCTGCATCGACTTCACCACGCCGGACGCCTTCCGTGCCAATTACAGGTTTATCGCTTCTTCGTTCAAGGCCGCGGTGGTCGGCACGACCGGTTGGAACGACATTAAGGACGAGGTTACGGCCTTTTTCGAGGCCCAGGGCACTCCGCTGATCTATTCGTCGAACTTCTCGGTGGGCGTGAACGTCCTGTCGGCTGCCGTCGAGGTGCTGGCCAAGTTCCTCGGCAAGGCCGGAGGCTATTCACCGTACATCGTCGAGAAACATCATATTCACAAGCTCGACGCTCCTTCGGGGACAGCGAAATCCCTCGCGGCGGTGGTCGAGGACGGGATGGGCGTGAAGCCTGAGGTGGCTTCCGTCCGTGTCGGCGAACTCGCTGGAATCCACACAGTCGGTTTCGAGGGCGGCAATGACCGCATCACCATCGAACACGAGGCGTTCTCCCGCAAAG
>CAZXVE010000097.1:0-4511 GCA_964644125.1 uncultured Muribaculaceae bacterium | reverse complement strand
GAGCCACCGTCATGGGCAGCAGAACTTTCGGCAAGGGTCTCGTCCAGAGCATCCGTCCTCTTCCCTACAACGGGCAGTTGAAAGTCACGACAGCCAAATACTACACCCCTTCCGGACGATGCGTGCAGGCCATCGACTACTCGCACCGCAACGAGGATGGCAGCGTCGGGTATATTCCGGACTCCCTGACGCACGAATTCAAGACCGCACACGGCAGGACTGTGCGCGACGGAGGCGGCATCACTCCTGACGTCACAATAGAGGGGCATGACTACAGTCGCCTGACCTATTCGCTCGTGTACTCCGGAATCATTCAGGACTACGCAATCGACTACGCCCGCTCGCACGAAAGTGCCGATGAGGACTTCCATCTGGCCGACAAGGATTGGGACGAATTCGTAGCGTTTGCAAAGACAAAAGACTTCGACTATCGTTCAAGTGCAAAGACCTACTTCGACAGGATGAAGAAGGAACTCGAAAAGGACGGATTGGCCGGCAATATGACCTCGGAGCTTGATGCTCTCCAGAAAGCTCTGGAAATGGACAAGGAGACCTTCCTGAAACTCAAGAAGGATGAAATTGTACCTTTCATAGAAGAGGAGGTCGTTGTCCGCTACCACTTCCAGGAAGCAGGGATCAAAGTCCGTCTCCGCTACGATGAGCAGCTCAGAAAGGCCCTGGAGAGCCCGATGATAGAAATCAGTTAAGGATTCCGGACCCTGCAGGGCTGATTTGATCGCAGGATCAGCGGCGGACCTTTATGCCGAAAGTGACCAGAAGGCCACGGTGATCACTGCACCATACTCCTTTCCAAGGCTGGATGAGTTCGCCTTCTGAGGTCTTGTCCCGGGATGGTTTCCCGTGGTCCATAGTGAGTCCTGGACCTACAAGCTGTGCATTCAGCGCATGGATTCTCCCGTCGTTGAGAAAATAAACGAAATCTATCCTGTCCCGTTCATCAGCCTCCGGAGCCCAGGCCGTGCTCTTTTTCGCATCTTTGTTGTAAACAGGCCAGGTGAATCCAGGATTCACCACAGGATCCGGATAGACTGCCCTGTAAGCATCGATGAAACCATGAGAGAGCAAGAATGACGAAATGCTCCAAGGGACGGCCAGACCGTTGTGTCCCCAAAGGTTCCCGGTCTCCTCGGTCCAGTCCAGATGCGACGGCTGATTGAGATCTCCGGCATAGATGCAAAGACGTCCTTTGGCAGCCTGCTCTTTTGCGTCGTTGTTCAAGTCTATCGCAAGCTGAAGCCGGTCTCCGGCGACATCTCTTCCTACCACTGTCTCCAGATCAGAAACCGGCCCGTCAGACAGTTTGTCCCATCCGTAGGGTTCCGAGCCATCACCGTACCCCCTGGAAAGATAGCAAGCATAGTACTGATAGACGGAATGTGAGGAATAGACTGCCACCTCCTGGCCATGGAAATCGATAACGGTACGATAAAACCAAAGCTGATGACCGGGATCCTTCGTAGAGGCCACCTCGGAAGCTCCTTCCACAATAGGGAACCTTGTGATTATCCCTCTGGTACCGCTTCCGGACATGCTCGTCTTGTAATAGCGGATTCCGGTCCTCTCGTAAATGTAATCAATGGCTTGTCCGAGAATATACTCGGCCGATCTTTCCTCAACCTCCTCGTTCCCTCTGGACGGGAACTCGCAGAATGAAGCTACGTCAGGCATCAATGCAAACAATTGACCGCAAAAGACATTCAATCCGTTGTCCACATTGGCCAATCCCTCCCAGATGTTCAGCTGGAAGAACTTCATCACCTTAACCGAATCGGATCCGTCCAGAACGCCGGAGTGACCGCATGAGCGGTCACCGGCACTGGAAAGAGATCCCATCGCGCACAGCAGCAACGCTGCCATCGAAAGACGAAATCGCATATTGATTGTTCAGTATAAGTTCTTGCGGGATCTTAGCTATTTCACCGAATATTTGAAATACAGTGATGAACAAGCATCCTTAAGCGTAAGCTGCATGCCCTCGGAGAGTTGCTTGCCGGTAGCTTCAAAAATGTCACCGGAATCCTGATTTTCAAACACATAAACCTTCTCAGGCTCAAGTCCGCGCAGACGGACCGTAATGCTTTCCTCTGCACACTGCGCCCTTCTGAATGCAACCAGACGACCGGAACCGTCAGAAGGTTTGTTAAGCTGATAGGCGATCCAGATGTTGTCCCCAGTCGTGTCGCCGTAACCGGTGAGCGGGTAGAAATCCTCAAGGAAATAGTCCTTGATTCCCATGAACTCAACCTTGCGCTTCTGCATCTCAAGAATGTTGAAGTCCTTCGAGGTGACCTTCCAGTTGAAAATCACTGCAGAACTAAAACTTGAACGAGCCGTGAAGGCATCGGACTTGGCCAATCCTGTTCCGCTGACCGGAAGCCACTGGCTCAGACCATAAGTATGGCACTGGTAACCGATAGGTTCGCCGTAGTTGTAGTCGGTCCTCCACAGAGGAATGCTCCTTGAAGTAGCCTCGAGGTCAAGACGACGGCCGCCGCTTGCACAGTTGTCGATCACCAGGCCAGGGAACTCGGCGCGCAGGCGGTCCCAGAACTTGTACAGTCCGGAAATGTACCTGATCTCGCAGATACCGCTGCGTCCCGGCTCGTCATTGCTGTACCAGAACCACTCCGGATCCACGTTATAGTCCTGTCTGTAGTAATCTATCCTGTTTTCTTTCAGAAGATTGATAACATTCTCGCAGAGCCATTCGTTGGCCTCGTCGTCACCAAGATTGACAAGGAACGAATCCTGGGTCGAGCGGTCGATTTCATGAGGGACCGGAGTGCCTCCGCCAGCGAGCAGCATGTACTCAGGGTGCTCATAGGCCCAGTAGGAATCCTTGATGACTCTCTCCGGCTCGAACCAGACCATAAATTTGCAGCCCTCTTCATGAACCGCATCGGCGATCTCTCCGAGACCGTTCGGGAATCTGTCCCTGTCCACCTTCCAGTTGCCGACGGCATTGCACCAGTTGTAGCCGTTACGCCAGTCGGCGGCCTTTTCGTACCAGCCGGCATCAAGCCAGAACACTTCAGGAAGAAGGCCGAAACGTTCGTAACGATGGACAAGCGCAATTGCATAGTCGGTCGTCATGCAGGTATATTCATTACAAGGGTACGGATCACCGTAGTTGAAACTTGAACAGATCGGAGGGTTTACAGGCTTGCCGTCAGCCTTCGGATGATGGTGGGCGAGAATGAAACGGCGCAGGATATTCTGGCCGTCCATCCTGTCCTCTCCCGTCCACGGTACCATGGCTGTCAGCGGAGTACGGATCTCTTCTCCCGGGTGCAGATAGGTGTCAAGATTCTTAAGACCGGTAGAGACGCTGAATCTGTCGGACGAAGGACGGATGATGTCTGCTTTCCAGGTGCCGGACCATCCTATGGCAAAGACAACTCCGCCGGAAGGGGTCTTGACGTTGAAGTACGGGAAAGCCCCTGAAGAAGAACGCCCGAGAGCAGGAATCATAGTGAGCGAATCGCCGACAGAATATTCCTTGGTCATTGCCATGAAGTCATCGCGCGAAGCCGTGCTACCCTTGGCGTAGAAGAGGTCCCATCCGCTTGAGGCGGAGGCGCCAGCCTTGGACTTGAGACTGATGTCGGCGGCCTTGACATCGGCGATGCGGCCGCAATCCTTGTCAGACATATTCTTGAAGTAGAGGGTCCACTCCACTGCATTGAAATCATCGAAAGTCTTGACACGGCATTCCACCCTCAGGCCGCCGGGGCGTTCTGTCCAGAAGAACGAACGGACAGTTTCTCCCTCTTCTGTGCATTCAGGCTTGGTTTTGGAGAATTTCCATTTCTTGAGGAAGGTCCCGGAAGGCTTGCCGTCATAGGTGAACGAGAACGGCGGAACCGTTCCGGAAGCAAAGCTCTTCTCCACCCATTTTTCGCAGACCGGAGCGGACGGCGACATATTCATTGAGGATTGTGCGGACAGCACAAGGCTGCCAAACGCTGCAAGCGCAAGTGATATCAGAATTTTTTTCATTGTACTTTATATTTTATCAACAAAGAACTCTTTGGTGTGTCAAGATGAAGCGGAAGTCCTTCCGACAGTTCCTTGCCGCTCTTGAGGATAGTAAGACCGGTATCGGCATCGGACAGTGAATATGTCTTGTCAGGATCAAGTCCTTCAAGATGCACGGTGCAGACAGGCTCCCCGGACTCTTCGCGACGGAATGCCACGACAATTCCAGACTGGTCGGAAGGCCGGTGCAGCTGGTAGGCCAGCCATACGTCATGACCGGTAAGATCCCCATCACCCACAAGAGGGTAATAGTCTTCGAAGCAGTAGTCGCGCATGCTCTTGTACTCGGCAAGACGTTCCTGCATTTCAAGAATCGAGACACCTTTCTCGGTGATCTTCCAGTTATAGATGAGAGTGGAGGACAGGCTGGATCGGAACGAGTACTTGTCAGGAAGAAGAATGCCCGTGCCGTGGACCGGAAGAAAATTGTTCAATCCGTAGGTATGGCACTG
>CAZXVE010000096.1:0-4657 GCA_964644125.1 uncultured Muribaculaceae bacterium | reverse complement strand
ACCGGTCTCTCGTTGGATGAAGTGGCCAAGCTATAAAGTACGACAAGGATATGATGACGGAACGTGACAGAATCAACTCCATCAACTACGCACGGCAGGAAGGCAGAGAGGAAGGTGAGTGTAAGAAGCAGCGCGAAATAGCCTTGGCCTTCAAGGCTAAGGGTGTCGATGTGGGAATGATCGCGGCTTGCACCGGTCTCTCGTTGGATGAAGTGGCCAAGCTATAAAGTACGACAAGGATATGATAACGTAAGCGGATATGCTTGAATATCTGCTTACGTTATTGAGAATTGAAGAATCTGAAGAGGGAAACTGACGGAGATGAAGGACCGGCCACACAAGGCTTGGGCATAATTGCGGGCAATCAGTTCTTCCCGTTCCTTCAGACCCGGATTCCGTTTAGAAACGGAACCCGAGACCGAAAGTCATGCTTCCTCCGATCACCTCGTTCGCCATCAGATAGGCAAAGTCAAGGCTGACATCCCGGTAGCGGAGTCCGAGTCCCAGCGTGGCGAAGGACGGAAGCACCGCATTTTCAGAGCCATAGTGGTAGCCGGCGCGGAGGAACGCGAAATTTTTGAATGAATATTGCAGCCCGACAGCGGCCGTTAAGCCACCGTTCAGGAAACAATCGGCGTCAACCGCAACATCCAGCCTGCCTGCAGGGCTCTCGTTCGTCTTGTAGTACACTCCCACGGTGGCCGAAGTCGGAAGGCTGAACGACTCCCCGGAATCGGACTTTACGGACGACCCGAAGGATGAGAGACCCGCGGTAGCATCAAAATTGGAGGAATGGTAGGTCAGGAAAGCATCAGCTCCGAAAGCAGAGCAGGAATAGTCGGCAGAAAGCGACTGACGTGCATACCGGAAATCAGCTCCGAAAGAGAGGCATTTGAGAATCTTGATGCCGGTCCCGGCTCCTATGACAAGGTCGGACGGCGTGTAAGTTCCCTTAGAATCCCCGGAAACGTTGTAGACAGAATATTTCTCACCGGACTGATAGGCCGCTCCAAGAGAGAATCCCACCAGACTTCCGGTATTGAATGCTGTGCCGAAATTGATGTTCGTGGATTTCACCCCGTCCGGAGCCCACGACTGACCGGAGATTCCGACTTCCATCTTTTTGTCCGAGAACGGGATGACGGAGGAATTCCTGAACGCTGAATATGCAGTCTCCGCTGTCGACGCGGCTCCTGCGAAACCCATTCCTGCGGAGACCGGGTCGCGGTCCAGCCTGACAAACGGCAGGGCGGCAGACTCCTGGGCGGAGACGCTCCCGGCCGCCACGATGCAGCCGAAAGCGACGGCGAGGGCTTTGAAATATCTTGTCATCATATCTTGACTATCGTTTGTTTATGTTCTTTTGAGCCGAACGTGAACGTGGCCGTGTAGCGGCCCGGAGCGCATTCCGACAAGTCTATCTGAGCAGGGACGAAGGCACTGGCCTTTACAGTGTCTTCGAAGACAATGGAGCCCGTCTGCGAGACAATTTTGACCGCAACATCCTCCAGATCCTTGCCAGTGGCAAGATTAAGGACATCCTTTACCGGATTAGGATAGGCTGAGTACTCCACAGAAGCCTCGCGGGCGAGGATGTTGAAAGAGGTGGAAACTTCAGCATTCCTGGCATCATAGGCAGTGACGGTCACGGAAGCCGATCCGTACTGGAGAACAGTGCCTATGATCTGGTCGACATTCTGGGTGACATAGGCCACCTTAGGGTTGGACACCTCAATTCTGAACTTGAGAGTTTCTCCGTCGGGATCCTCGAAATAATCACCGGCATTAAAAATAAACATACCGCCTGCCGCAGTGAAGAACTGGTCTTCCATATCCTTTTTCTTCACCGGAGGGTTGTTTTCCAGTAAGGTATATTCAATCTTGACTGAACTTGACGCACCGTAGGAGTCAGTGGCCACGAACTCGGCCGCATATTTCCCCGGATCCGCACCGGTGGCGGTGATCGTGACGGCTCCCGTCCCGTCGGTAATGCCCGAGAACACATCCGCCGCGGATCCCGGAGTGTAAACCGAATTGATGGAATGTCCGTCAGGATCGGACACCTTTATGTTTATGACTTTGACCTGATGTGACCTCAGAGCCAGAGCCCCGTCAATGTCAATCTCGATTACCGGAGGGTTGTTCACCCCTGTAACGAATGATTTGATGTCAGAGGATTCGCCGTAGGTTCTGCCATAGGAGTAGCCGATGACCCTGATATAGTAAGTCGTTGTGAACTCCAGTCCGGTGACATTCAGGCACGCAGTGCTGCCGACAGGCATGTCCGGGACAACATTCTTGACCGTGATATCTCCTTGAGTACCCTTGGACGGGTCAGCTGCGGCGACGGCCGCTTTGTCCTTGCCGAAAATCACGGAGTATCCGTAGGCCGGGTGTCCGTCAGCATCTCCTGTCACAGTCCATTCAGCAGTGAAATCATTGCTCAAAGATGTAACGGAGAGATCATTCACAGCTGCAGGGATGTAATCTCCGCCATAGGTCAGAGCGCCCATGACATCCACAAGCCCGCCAAGATTGGCAGGGATACCGGAAGTCTTCTTACTGTTCAGAATCCTTTCCTTAAGTTCGTCACAGGTGAAATCCTGCCCACCGAAGTAGGAAACCAGCAAAGCAGCCACTCCCGAGACGTGAGGGCAGGCCATGGAAGTACCGGACAGGGAACCGTACTGCCCGTTCTTTTTCGTGCTGTAGATGGACGTACCCGGAGCGGCGACGTCCACGAAATCACCGTAGTTGGAATAGGAAGCCTTGTTTCCGTCACTGTCAAGAGCACCGACGGCGATGACCTGCTCGTAGTTGGCCGGAGCGCCGTTGGCAAGGTTGTCGTTACCTGCCGCGAAAACCACCAGACCGCCCTTCATAGGAGAATCCGGAAGCTGGTTGCCGTCATTGTCGCAGCCCGCATACTTGATGAAATAGTCGATGGCAGCCTTGTCAGCACTTCCGATCTTGGCCGCGAGCGCCTTTTGCCGCTCTTCATCGTTGAGCTTGCCGTCTCCGTCAGAATCATAGCTGTAGCCCCAGCTGTTCTGGCAGATTACCGCTCCGTGGTCAGCAGCCCATTTGATGGCGTCGGAACTGCTGCCACTCAGAGTCTTGGACTCGCCTCCCTCGACAACGTCACGAAAGATTTCACACGACATGATCGTGACTCCTCCCTGCCCTGCCGCAACATTGCCGCCGGCGACTCCGCAGACACCGATACCGTTGTTGTTGACAGCGGCAATTGTGCCGGCAACGTGGGTACCGTGGTCACCGGCAACGACCTTGCTTCCTCCGTAGATGGAACTGTAATGCTGAGTGCCGCAGTTGGCGGCAAGATCCTCATGGGTGATGTCCACGCCCTCGTCAATCACAGCGACAATGACCTTGGGGTCACCTGTGGTGTAACTGTTCCAGACTGCGGACACATTGATGTCGCAGCCCGAGGCGTTCACATAGCCCCATTGCTTGCTGAAATTTGGGTCATTGAAACCGGTTTTGACCGCCACTCGATGCGGTTCGACATATTCAATGCCGTTTATGCCGCCAAGCTCGGCCGATGCCCTGGTCTGAGGCACATCTTCCTTGTAGGTTACGACATACCACTTGTGCAGGCCTTCGCGGCGGGTGCGGGGTTCATATTCACCGGCATCCGGGAAAAGTCTTCTGATTGAGGAAATTCCGAGTTCGTCAAGAGCCTGGTTGAGTCCCATCGAACGAGTTGCGACCTTGCCTTGGTCAAGGTCATTTTCGACAAGGGCAAGCATGTCGTCGCTGAACCTGACGATGCTCTCCCCCTGTACCAAGGAATGGTCGATACTCTCCGCTGTTTCTTCAGCCTCACCTTCCGGTCGTAACTCGTCCGGGTCATCCTTCGCGCATGAGACAAGGGCTGCAAGCGCCAGCACAGTTATGACAATTCTTTTCATGTACGTAGTTTACTTGTTTATCTGCTCCGAAAGGAAATTGACCACATTCCGCAGGGATTTAGGGTCGTTCCACTTGATTTTGTTCGACTTGAAGAAAGCCTTTGCAGCATCTCCGTCAACAAGCCCGCAGTTCATCACTCCGGACTTCGTGGCAGGTATAACATTGATTCCGACACGGAAATAGTTGGTCTGCCTGACCGGGAGTTTCTCACCTGAGTCCCTTTCAGCCATTATGGAGTTCAACGGCATGTCGACCAAAGTGGAACCGGAACTTGCCAGCGAATTGACGTTCATCGTGGAAGCCGTAGCCGATGAGATTCCGTAGCCGATGTCGGACTTGTTGAGTTCATCGGCGTTCAGGGAAGTTTCGCAGACCACAATTCCGTCGTTGCCCACGGCAATCAGTCTCATCATCTTCCCGCCGACATTGACATACACATCGTCAGCGATTCTGACAGAAGAGACGCGGAGAATGTCGGCCTCCATCACTTTCTGGTCTTTATCATTGATGTAGTGAATCTTGCCGCCGAGAGTGATGTTCACTGCGGCACTCACCTGCTCATCTTCAGCGTTCGTGATGATGAGTCCGTTCTGGAAGTCCCTGTAGAGATAAGGCCAGGTCTGGGTCGGTTCGAACTTCTGGGCGAAGCACAACTGAAGGCCTGCAAGGAGCATAACCGCAAAGGTGAGTAATCTTTTCTTTCTCATATGTTTTTCATTTATGT
>CAZXVE010000095.1:0-4724 GCA_964644125.1 uncultured Muribaculaceae bacterium | reverse complement strand
TGTGCAGGTCGATGATGTGGATTCCGTTCTTCTGGTCAAAGATGTATGGAGCCATTTTAGGGTTCCATTTCCTGGCCAGATGTCCGAAATGTACACCTGCATCAAGAAGTTCTTGGAAATTTGTGCGTGGCATTTTAAATTCTGTTTTTTGTTTTAAACTTTCCTCCAGACCTTTTGCCGACAGCCTGAAGGCTCTTTTCTTCAATCCCTGAGCAGTGGTCCTTGACCAGTCTCTGAGATTTTCCGCAGTCACGGCAATCCCCGGTAGTGATCATCGGATTCGCATCCGTCGAAAAGTCCGCGGGATTTGAAGCACCGGACTGTGCTTTTTTCATAAATCAGCTTATGCAGCTGCAGGCCAGGCAAGACTAACGCTTGCTGAACTGGAAGCGTGCACGTGCGCCAGGCTGACCAGGTTTCTTTCTCTCGACTTCGCGGGAGTCACGTGTCAGGAAGCCTTCAGACTTCAGAGCTGAGCGGTAAGCCTCTCTATCCAGATCGCTGAGAGCGCGGGATATTCCGAGTCTGATCGCTTCGGCCTGGCCTTTTGTGCCACCACCGACAACGTTAACCTTCACGTCAAACTGACCTTCTGTCTTCGTAACTGAGAAAGGCTGGTTCACGATGTAACGGAGAGCGTCAGTCTTGAAGTACTCTTCGAGGCTGCGGCCGTTGATTGTGACATTGCCTTGTCCAGCTGCGAGATAAACACGAGCGACGGCTGATTTACGTCTTCCAAGGGCGTTTTTCTGTTCCATTTGCTCTGTTAGATTTCGTTCAACTTAATTTCTCTAGGGTTCTGCGCCTGGTGAGGATGCTCAGGACCTGCGTAAACGTGCAGGTTGTTGATGATCTTGTCACCAAGACGGGTCTTAGGGAGCATGCCTTTGACTGCTCTCCTGACGAGTTCAGCAGGTCTCTTCGCGAGGATCTCCTTCGGAGTCGTGAAACGCTGGCCACCCGGGTAACCGGTGTAGCGCACGTAAACACGGTCAGCCATCTTGCTGCCCTTGAGAATCACTTTCTCGGCGTTGATGACGATGACGTTGTCACCGCAGTCAACATGAGGGGTGAATCCAGGCTTGTTCTTGCCGCGAAGGACAAGAGCAACCCTTGAGGCAAGACGTCCGAGTGCCAGATCCGTGGCATCGATAACGACCCACTCTTTCTTTACAGTCGCCTTGTTCAGGGAAACCGTTTTGTAGCTAAGTGTGTCCACTGTCTTGATCTTTACTGGTTTAACATAAATAATTGCGATCCCTACACAACATAGGGGTCGCAAAGATAGGCATTTTTTTCGAAATATTCAAAAATCTCGACTCACTCGACCTTCGGCCGCTCCTAATAAACAATATGTAGGAATATTCAGAGAATTTTCTCACTTTTGCTGAATACATAAAATGCCGGAAGCAAAACCGCCGATTTGAAAATGAATCCGATAAGAATCATACTGACCAACATATTCCTTCTTTTCGCCCTGTCCGCATATTCCCAGAATGTGGTTGACTCGCTCATCACGACGTTCGACCGCCAGAAAGGTGAGCGGGCAAGACATACCGCGGAAGCCTTCTTTGACTATCTGGCCAAAGAGGATTTCACCGATGAGGCCGTCAGACTGCTTCCCGGCAGCAAGGCGGACAGCGTCAAGGCCTTGACCTGGTACTGGGCGGGAGAGTGGTACTTCGACGCCCAGGACTACGACAAGTCCATCCTCTACGCCGGCAAGGCACTGGACGCCGGCAGGAAAACAATGCCCAAAGAGCTTGAGTGCGACTGCGACAACGTCCTTTCAATAGCATATTTCCGCAAGTCCGACTACCACAAGGCGTTGGAATATGCCGAGGCATCCCTTGCGCTGGGCCGGGAACTCAAGGATGAATTCAGGGTGTCCGCCTCTCTGAACTCTCTGGCGGGAATCTGCCTTGCATCGAAGCAGCCGGCAGAGGGGGAGAAGTACATTCTCGAAGCCATCCGCATCTGCGAAAAGCAGAAGGATTCGATGAGACTCGCCATCCGCTGCGGAATGGCCGCGGAAATCTACCACGGCATAGGAGAGGATGAGAAGAGCCTTGAATATTCCTGCCGCGCCCGCGACATCAACAGGGCGATGGGGCGGGAGGACAAGGCCGCGGTCAGGTTGGCACAGATGGCCGCGGCGCAGTTCTCCCTCGGCAGGTATGACGACGCGGAGAAATCCCTTCTTGAGGCTCTCCCGACGCTGGAAAAGGCCGGAAATCTGCAATCCTGGGCAATCTGCTGCAACCAGATGGGTGACATCTGCCTCCAGAAGGAAGATCTCGACAGGGCGGTTGAATATTTCCGGGCAGCCCTCAAGGTCTTCACCGAGAAAGGGGACGCCTACAACAAGAGCCATTCGCACTATGGGCTCAGCAAGGCGCTTACTCCCAACAACTCCGATGAAGCCGTGAAACATCTGATGCTGTACACCCAGATCAGGGACTCCCTCTATGACAGCGAGATGAACCAAGGACTCAATGAGTACAATGCGCGTTACCGCAACGAACAGATTTCCAGTGAGCGGGACCGCTATCTGAACTCCAGGCAGAGGATTCTGATCTGCGGGATCGCTGCCGTCGCCTTGCTTGCCTGTGCGGTCTGGCTCCTCGTGCGGAGGAACAAGTCCATCAAGACCACCCTCGACGACACGAAGAGCAAGCTTGATTCGGAAAGAAGGATCTCGGCATCACGCCTGTCCCGGATTCCTGAACGGGATGTGGTGGGACCTTTGAAGGCTGAGATCCGGAAGCAGATTCAGGAGGGACGGGACGTGGACCTTCAAGAAGCGGCGTCCACTCTCTGCACCACAAGGTCGAACCTCAACCGCCAGATCAAGGCCCAGACCGGAGGCAGCAGCAGCGCCCTCGTGACAGAGGTCAGAATTGAAATTGCCAAGGAGATTCTGGGATCTCAGAAAGACACACCGATCGCCGATGTGGCTTCGCTTTGCGGCATCAGCGACGTGTCTTATTTCATCACTCTTTTCAAGAAAGCGACCGGAACCACGCCCAAACAATGGCGCGACGGCGACAGACAATAGCGGTTTTTACGGGAAATATGGTCAAAGAGACACGATTTGCCTCTTTGACCATACTATTTTCGGGATGGACAGTCTAACTTTGCCGTACCCACTTACAACATATATTCACATCAGCACAAACTAAAACATTTATGGCTTACACAGAGACAACAAAGACCACTTACGGTCAGCGCGTGAAGAAATCCTTCGGAGGTATCGGCTCCGGCTTTCTTCTTCTCATCATCGGCACAGTCCTCCTCTGGTGGAACGAAGGCCGGGCGGTCAAGACGACCAAAATGCTCAAGGAAGCCGCCGGCGTGACCGTCGAGATGACCGACATCGGCACGATTGACCCGCAGTTTGACGGAAAACTGGTGCATGCCACCGGAATGACCGCAACGATCGACTCCCTTATCGACCCTGATTTCAATGTCGGAATGACCGGAGTGAAATTCATCAGGAAGGCAGAATACTATCAATGGGTGGAGAGATCCAGCAGCACGACCAAGGACAAGGTCGGCGGAAGCCAGGAAACAACGACTACATATACCTATGAAAAGAAATGGGTAAGCTCACCCGTCAACTCCGAAGAATTCCACGATCCAGAGTACCAGGGAACAAACAGCATCAGGATTGAGATTGACGATCTGGAGCAGACTGCCGAGAACGTGACATTCGGGGCCTACAGATTGTCAAAAAGCCAGATCTCCTCAATCTCCGGTGAGCAGCCTTATGTCTTCTCGGACGAAGATGCCGGGAGAATCTCCAAAGAACTGTTCAAGGAACAGCTCGAAGCGGACACCACCCTTGCCGTAAATGTTTCCAACAACGTGGTCAGCTTCGGCCAGAAATCCGGTACTCCTCAGGTCGGAGATGTGCGCATAGCCTTCACCAAGGTTCTTCCTGCCGAAATTTCCCTCATCGCCCAGGTGAGCGGAGACACCTTCGTACCTTACACGGCAAAGAACGGCAAGACCTTCAACGCCCTGCAGACGGGAGTTCTGTCAGCCGACCAGATGTTCGAAGGCCAGCACTCAACCAACAAGATGTGGCTCTGGATTTTCCGACTCGTGGGCATCCTCCTTGTCATCAGCGGACTGAAAGGAATATTCGGGTTCCTCGAGACTCTCGCCAAGGTGGTTCCGTTCATCGCCAACATTCTCGGCGCAGGAGTAGGCCTTGTCTGCTCTCTGGTGGGCTTCGCATGGTCGTTCATCGTGATTGCCCTCGCATGGCTCGCCTACAGGCCTGTACTGGGAATATCCCTGATCGTCATTGCCATCGCTCTGATCATCTTCCTGTCGAAGAAGAAAAAGGCCCCCGCAGCAGAAATCCAACCGCAACAGTAGCGTAAAACAATCCTTTCAATCAAAAAAGGTTGGCTGAAAGTTTTTCAGCCAACCTTTTTTGTTACCTCGTTCAATGAAAAATCAGATGGACAGGACTGCAAGGACGTTGATCAGTTCCCTGTCGATAGGCTTGTCAAGCTTGATGGCCTTGCCGATAGGGACATAGACGATCTCGTTGTTGGAGATGCCTATCATGATGTTGCGCTGGCCTTCCTGGAGAGCCTCAATGCTGGCGTAGCCCATACGGCTGGCCAGGATCCTGTCATAGGCCGAAGGACGGCCACCCCTCTGCAGATGGCCAAGGATGGTCACGCGGACATCATATTCAGGATATTCCT
>CAZXVE010000094.1:0-4821 GCA_964644125.1 uncultured Muribaculaceae bacterium | reverse complement strand
GTTTGAATCCACCGGATTGTTGGCGACGAGGATTCCGGCTCCGCTTTCGAGGATGTAGTCTATCAGGTCGGTGTCATTCCTGAAACTGTCTATCCTGCCTGGGGCGACAAGCACCGCTTTGACACCCAGCTTTCGTATTGCTTCAGGAAGTCGGGGGTCTGCTTTGAACACAGGTTGGTTCATAAGAGTGGTACCGTTTGCGCAAATCGAGTGGTCATGGCTGATGAATCCGCACAGACTGAACCTCATGGGCTTCTCGCTCCTGATTGCTTTCGCCAGGCTGATGCCTCCTTCCCTGATGCCGTAGATAAGCACCCTCTTCGCTCCGTCAGTGCGGAAATATGAGTCGTAAATCCACCTGATAGCCACACGCATCGCCCACATCAATCCTGTCGAGATTGTCTCGACCAGAAGAATATGCCGTGGCTGAACCTGGGCGAACACGCGGGGGGAGTAGCTGTTCGTGAAGAAGCGGAGAATCATCACCGCCACCAGCGAACAGGCCATCGCCTGCGCCACGCCGAGCAAGTCATTGAAAGACGAGTACCTCAGAATTCCTGAATATGTGTGGAAAACCACGAAGAACACCAGGTGCACTGCAATCCACAGCCCCATCAGTCTCATCAGCGGCCAGAAGTTTATCTGGAGAGCTGCGCCCCGGTTGAAGCACCAGTAGAGGAATATGCTTGTTCCGAGGACAATCAGGCAATCGAGCAGAAGAACGCACCAGTAGGGGAAAGTGCGCTTTGAGAAGTACCAGTTGATAAATTCTTTCAAAGATTGCATTTCGCTAAGTTAGTTTTTAGCCGGAAACGGCTTGGTTTGGTTACAGGTAAAAAATTAATCGTCCTCGTCTGATCCGTAGTAGGATCCGCTCTTGCTTCCGTAGTAGCTGTAATAGCCATAGTGGCCATAGTGACCGTAATAGCCGTCGGACGCGACAGTTCCGTTGAGAACACAGCACAGGTTGTTGTATTTACCTTCCTGATAGAGTCTGTCGAGGTCTACAAGCATTGACTTGTCCAACAGCCCGGCTCTGACAACAAAGATTGTCCTGTCCACGAGATTGTTGATGATCAATGCATCTGTGACTATCTCCACCGGCGGGCAGTCAATGAGAATCACATCGTACTCGTTCTTGAGTGCTGCGATCATTTCTCCGAACCGCTTGTCTGCAATCAGTTCGGCAGGGTTCGGCGGGATGGCTCCGGCAGGCAGCACGTCCAGTCCGTCGGCTTCCTTCACTTTCAGGATTACATCGTGCACATCCGTGACCAGTCCTGCCAGATAGTTGCTGAGACCGGTTTTCGGTGATCCGGCCATCTGCGAGAGGGAACCGTGGCGAAGGTCACCGTCGATGGCCAGTACGCGTTTGCCCTTGATGGCCAGGCAGACGGCCAGGTTGGAAGAAATAAAAGATTTTCCTGAACCCGGGTTGAATGATGTGACTGCAATCACATTCTTGGACGGGTCTTGCGTCATGAATTCAAGGTTGGTACGCAGAACGCGGAATGCCTCGTTGATTACGTTGCGGTTGCCTGATTTGACGACGATTGAAGGCACACCCTGAGCCTTGGAATTCAAGCCGCTCTTTTTGCCTGAGGACATCGGAATCTCTCCGACGAATGGCAGTGACAGAGCCTTCAGGTCCCTGCGGCTGCGAACCTTGGTGTCTGAAGCCATCAGCACGTAGATCAGACCGGCCGGAATCATGAGTCCAAGCAGGAATGCGAGCAAAAGAACCTTGGTGCTTTGCGGTGAAACAGGGACGATTCCTGAAATAGGGCTTTTGATGATTCGGGTATTGTAGGCCGTAAATGCCTGTGACAATTCATTTTCCTCTCGTTTCTGAAGGAGGAAGAGGTACAGGGCCTGCTTGACTGTCTGCTGGCGCTCAACTGAAAGGAGCCTCTTGGCCTGGTTCGGGTTTGCCGCTATCCTGGCAGTGTTCTGACGTTCCGTTCCCTGAAGATTGTCGTACTTGGTGTTGAGGGCTAGAATCTCGTTGTCAATCGAGTTCGTAATCGCTCCGCGCATGGAGGCCAGCGCCTGGTCGAGATCCTTAACCAGCACATTCGCTTCTCCGGAGTTGGCGACCAGATTGTTCCTCTGGAGTATCTTGTCGTTGTACTCGTTGATGGCGCTTTCAATTGTCTGGCTGCTGAGTCCCATATTGGCAGGAAGCGGCTGGTTGCGGTTGGCTTCCTTTCCGATGTATTCCTTGATGTAGCGAGCCATGTAGAGTTGGTTCTCTATTTCCTGCAGTTGCTGGTTCAGCACCGTGCTCTGCTGCATGTACATGGTTGCAGCTGCTCCGACGTCCGGGATCATGTTCTCCGACTTGTAGGTGGAGATGTCTGAGTCAACTCCGGCCAATTCGCTTTCGATGACGCGCAGACGGTCATTTATGAATACTGATGTTGAGTTCGCTATCTGGTTCTTGTCCTTGACCCAGTTCTCGTTGTAAACTGCAATCAGGGTGTTGAGCACATCCTGGGCCCTTTGAGTGGAGACGTCGTTGATGGACAGAGCAATCACGTCGGCATTCTTGTCCGACAGGCTGACCCCAAGTTTGTGCAGGTAGATCTGAGTCACAGATCTAAGTCCTGATTTGCTTACTTGGACGGGCCTGGTTGATTCCTTTCCCAGGAAGTTCCTGGCCTTTTGAAGTACTACGCGTCCAACCGGGGTCTGGAGTGTGTCGCCATATGTTCCTTTGACCGGGGAACCGCTGATTTTCTTGCCTTTGAGAAGGAAGTTCTTAAGTGTTAAAGTCGTGTCACTGCCTCGCTCCAGCGTGAATCCCGCAGCCACGTTTTCTTCGACATCGAGGAATTCAGCCGAGAACGGCAGGTTCGTGCCGTACAGCGCCTTCGGGTGGAAAGTCCCGTCTTCTGTGTAGGACATGTGAAGACGCAGACGATTGACTACTTCGCCCATAAGGTCAGGAGATTCGAACGCGCGAAGTTCATTGTTGACGTTGGACTTCACGGCAAAGAGTCCCATGTCGCTGAAATCTCCGATGCTCCCCGGCATTGATGATCCCTTCTTGTCTGACTTTATCTGGATTTCTGCGGAAGTGTTGTAGGTCGGTGCCGTACGGAGAATATAGAGTAATCCGAGAGCCAGGCAGAGGAACAGACTCAGCGCGAACCAGTACCACCGTGTAATGCACCGGTGAAGAAGTTCGCGAATCTGCACTGCCTCCTGTTCCTGCGTTTGGGAATTGCCTCCGTTATTGTTGCTGTAACTTTCCATCTCTGTCGTCAATTGATTCAAATGTCTGTGTCTTTTTGTTTATTCAAGTATGGACTAATTGCTTGATGTCCTTGTGGCAAGCACTACAATGGTGTTGGTCACCGATGCTGCAAGCGAAGTCAGGGAAATCCAGAATGATGTGGACCTTACGTTGTTGCCGTTCACCGTGGACTGGCGCATCCGCACGTCGTTCGGATCCACATAGATTACATCGTTCTGCTGGATGTAGTAGGCCGGAGAGGACACGACATCCTCCGCTGAACACAGGTTCAGTTCGTATGTCCGCACCTTGCCTCCTTCGTTGCGCAGCACTTTCACCTTGTCCCTGCGTCCATAGATAGTCAGGTCTCCGGCTGTCCCGAGAGCATCGAGAATAGTCACTGCATCCTTGTCTATTGCGTAGCGTCCAGGATTGTTGACCTCTCCGAGCACCTGGTAGTACAGGTTCATGAAGTCAACCGTCACCACGGCATCGGTGGCCTGTCCCTGATCGCGCAGCTCCCGTTTCACTTCCGCTGCAATCTCATCACGTGTCTTTCCTGCAACCGGCAGTTCGCCGAGTACCGGAAAGTCGATGTAGCCATGCTCATCGACGGTGTATCCGGAGACGTAGCCTTGGCTGTACGCTGATGGGGCAATGGAACTTCTGGAGTTCTCTCCCAGACGCTGGGTCACGTACGGAAGATTGAAAAGGGCTGTCAGCTCAGGAGATTTGCAGTTCACGATGATGGAAATCTTGTCCTTCGGGCGGACTATGATTTCCCGTGCGTCAACAAGGCGCTGACCATCTACGGTGGTCATGTCCTGAAAATACGAGATTTGCTTTGGAGTCGAGCATGATTGAATGCACAGAACTCCGATAACAGGAATCAGAAGTGTGATCGATTTCTTGATATTCATTTGTTTTTCGATTAGATACTTGCCAGTTTGCCTTGTTTCAAGGTTGAATTTTTGCCTGTTGCTTTTCTCTTTTCTACAGCAACTTCATAATTAACTACAAAATTAGCAAAAACTTCATTTTTATCACAGAGTCTTCCAATTGATTTTTCAAACTGTTAGCCATTTTTGGGGACAGCTACTTGATGCGGTAAGGCTGATCGTCATAGAGACTGTAGCGTTTGGCCTTGCGGATCCATTTCTGCTCTTCGGTCTTTACATGTTCCCTGACCCCGAGGAAGTCGAATCCGCCTCTGAGATAGTCCATCATCACAGGGTCAGCGATTTTGGTTTCGAAACCGTCCAACAGCCTGAATTCCGGGTATCTTTCCAGAAAATAACGCATCAGCTGGAGGGTGTGGAGCAGGGAATGGTACTCGGCTCCGGGCTGGAGCATGATCTGGTAACCTTTGCAGACCTGTCCTTCGTAGCGGCCTGTGGACGGGGTGAACGTGCATGGGCGCATCAGAACTCCCGGTGGAGTTGGCAGCACCTCGCGTTTGTCATGAAGAATGAAAGGCGCACCGAGATATTCATAAGGCCTTGCCGTACCGATTGCGGGTGTGACGGTTGTGTTGTTCCAGAGGCCTCCGCCGCTGTACATCTGGCAGGTGAACATTCCCGGGA
>CAZXVE010000093.1:0-4914 GCA_964644125.1 uncultured Muribaculaceae bacterium | reverse complement strand
TGAAGAGCTTCGGAATGCTGTCCGAGCCGAAATCGATTGCGTCACGTTTCATAGTTGTACTTCAGTTTGTTTTAACGTAGTTTGTGTTTCTGTTGTTTCTTTTGACTGTCTTTTTACCGGTGATTGGCAGAGCGCTTTTTTTGTCGCTGGCAGCGTCAGATTATCCCCCGCCGCCGCATCCAGCGGTAGAAGGCGATGCAGATCAGTACGGAGGCCAGTGAACCCACAGGAGAGGCCAAGCCCATAGCGTAGAGGTTGTCCGGCGAATTTATTGATGCTAAATAGGCGAAAGGAATCCTGACGAGAATCGAGAAGAAGTTGTGCAGGAATGAAATCAGAGACCAGCCGCATGCCATGAAAAGCCCGCTGTAACAGAAGTGCACTCCCGCGAGAGCGCAGTCCCATACATAGCTCCTGAGGTAGTCCGCACCTTGAGAGATGACGCCAGGGTCATTAGTGAATATCCTGACGGCACTTTCAGGAATGAACTGGAGCAGTACCGAAGCAGCAAGGCCGAAACTTGTCGCGATGAAGATGGCTGAACGCATAGTCTTTCTTGCCCTGTCCGGTCTTCCGGCCCCGAGATTCTGCGAGGATACTGCAGAGACCGTCGCCAGCATCGTTGACGGCACGATGAACAGGAGACCTATGAATTTCTCAACAATGCCGACAGCCGCGGCGTCCACCAGTCCCCTGCTGTTTGCGATGATTGTAATTATTATGAAAGAGACTTGTATGAAACCGTCCTGCAGGGCCACAGGAACTCCGATACCAAGAATCTTGCCCATGGAATCAATGTCCGCCTTCAAGCTGACCTTCGGGAGAAGGTGCTTTGCACGTATGGCCACCAGCGCGACGATGACGCTCACCACTTGCGAAAGGACGGTTCCGAGAGCTGCTCCTTTCGGGCCGAGTTCCATATGTCCTATGAATATGAAGTCCAGCACGATGTTGACGATGCATGCGATCACGACGAACCACATCGGACTCTTCGAGTCTCCAAGACCTCTGAATATGGAAGCGATGATGTTGTAGGCTACAATGAACGGGATGCCTGCGAAACAGATTGCAAGGTAGTCCACTGTTCCTTGCACGGCTTCCAGAGGGGTGTTTATCAGCTGGACAATGTTCTTGTTGAGCGCAAGCAGAGCAGCGGTCATCACTATGGCCACACCGCCGAACAGGATAACCGTGTCACTTATCAGCCGGGAGACCTGTCTGCTGTCCCCCGCTCCGACAGATTTTCCTATCAGCACCGTTGAACCCATTGCCAGACCGATGATGACGACTGTGAACATGTGCATTACCTGGGCTCCGTTGGAGACAGCCGTGGTGCTGTCAACGTCGCAATAAAGCCCGATTACGAAAAGGTCCGCCAGTCCATAGAGTATCTGGAGAAAGTACGACAACATATAAGGCAGTGAGAACCGCCTTATGTTATCGAGAATGCTACCCTGTGTCAAGTCGTTAGCCATAGTTTTCACCGTTCTTCTTTATTGCATCGGCAGCAAGGATCATTGCTGCACTGTCCGTATTCCGTTTAATTTATTGCCTTTTGATTTCGTGGCGCGAAGATAGGTTTAATATTCACATTTGAAACAATCCGCAATTTGATTATACAGTTTAACTCTTGCTGAAATTATCAAATGGTAATTTTGGTTATGAACGCAAATATTCCGAATTTTGTAAACTATGGGCGATTTTATCGACATATTCTGCCGTAATTACGGTTTTGAAAAAGATGACGCGCGGGTTTTGCTCTCGCAGATGGGAAAAACTTCATTCCGCAAGGGCGAGATTATAGTCAGAAGCGGGTCTTTCAATGATTCGCTGTACATTCTCGAGTCAGGAATCTGGAGCGGAGTAATTGGAGGTAGCGATCCTGATGTGGTTGTCTGGTTCGGCTTCGGTGGCGAGGCTGTCGCGGATGTGTACTGCTACAATGCAGACAAGCCTTCCAAACTTACAATATCCTCCGAGACAGAGAGCAATGCTTTCTGGATAAGCAAGACGCGTCTGGAGGCTTTGTGCCGCGGCTCTTTGAAGATCGCCAACGTTGTCCGCAAGATTTTCGAGACGCATTCCTACCGGTTCGAGGACGAGGTTGTCTGGCTAGCCGCCAAAGGCAATGCCAGCGACAGGTATCTGGCGCTTGTGACGCGCAATCCCGAACTTGTCCAGAACGTGCCGCTGAAGAAGATCGCGTCCTACCTCTGGATTACTCCCCAGTCTCTGAGCCGGATAAGGGCCGCGCTGAACAAAAAGGAATCATACAGGGATGCTGAACATTGCTCAAATGACCTTATTTGACAAGCTTCCCGAAGAGTGAGAGAATTCCGATGACGGTCTCTTTGTCTGGAACCGGGATGTGGACTTCCGACTTGCCTGATTCAGGATCGGTCCGGACTATAGTGTCGGCAAGTTTTCTGACTCCCTCCTCTGAACGCAAGATACCGGACAATCCTGACAGGAATGTCACTCCTTGATTTATAATGGATTCGGGAGAGCACTCGGCGGTTTCCTCCGGTTCTGCGACAGGATCGGCAAGGTCGAAACCTGTGTCTTGTACATCTTCTGTGTCACGCTCCAGGTCAGTCTCCGTCTCCATCGGTTCAGATGGGCTGTCGCAAGTTTCGGCCCGGGAAGGTGTGTCAACATATTCAGAAACTCCTTCCAGAATCTTGTTGAGACGGCTATCATCCAGCACTACAGTGTCCTCACCACCGTCGAATATTCCTTCAAAGAGTGAAGATTTGAAGTCGAGCGTAGCCAGCATCCGCTCCTCAAAGGAGTCTTTTGAGACCATGTTGATTACCTGGATGCTGCGTTTCTGGCCTATTCGGTAAATTCTGGCTATGCGCTGCTCCAGTACGGCAGGATTCCAGGGCAGGTCAAGATTGATCACCAGAGAGGCCGCCTGAAGGTTGAGTCCCGTGCTCCCGGCATCGGTAGAGATGAACACGCGGCAGTCAGGGTCCTCCTGAAAATCATCGCACAATTTCTTTCTCTTTTCCGACGGAACCGTCCCGTTCAGGGAGGAGTATCTTACTCCAGCGTTCTCAAGTTCGGCGGCAATAAGTCTTGTCATCCTCTCCCATTGGCTGAAAATCACCACTTTCTCGTCTCCGGACTCGAACAGGTCGTTCAGGATGTTCATCGTCTCCTCCACTTTGGTGTCGTACCGTGTCTTCTGGTCAAGGATGAAAGTACTGTCGCAGACCATCCGCATCTGGTTGAGCAGGAGCAGCAGTCTGCGGCGGTCCGTCTCACTGAGAAAGTGCATTCGTTTCCACTTGAAAACTATTTGGGCTACAGATGTCTTCCACTCATCGTGCATTTCCTTCTGTTGGGGAGTCATGGGCACAAACAGCAACTTGTCCGTACGCCGTGGCATCTGTATCGAGACATCAGCCTTGCGGCGACGGATAAGCCGTGAACGTATCTTCTCCGACACCTTGTTCAGATTGCGGTAAGACAGCACCTTGCCGGTCTCGTCACGCACTGTCGTCTCCTCGATGAACTTGTAGAACGGCCCGAGGCAGTATTGGTCCACAAGCTGCATCACCGAGTACAGATCCTCAAGTTTGTTCTCCAGCGGGGTGCCGGAAAGTACGATGGAATAGTCTGAATGAATATGCCTGGCCGACCTTGCAATCTGGGTGTTCCAGTTTTTCAGGCGCTGCACCTCATCCATTATGATGCATTCCGCGAACATCTCCCCCTTGATCCGCACGTCGCGGTTCATCGCGTGGTAGGAGACAATTTTGTAGAACGCATCTCTCTTGTACATTTGGGCACGCTTTGTGGGATCCCCCTCTATTACTACCGCCGAGGATTCAGTGAACCGCTCTATCTCCTTTAGCCATTGGTACTTCAGCGATGTCGGGCAGATAATGAGCACGGATGACACAAGACCCGCCTTACGGAGCAGTTCGGCTGCGCCGATGGCCTGGACCGTCTTCCCAAGGCCCATCTCGTCGGCTATTATGGACCGGCCTTTCTCAAATGCGAAGCGGATCCCTTCTTTCTGATAGGGGTAGAGCTTTGTTTTCAGCAAATTGTCAAAATCTTCCTCCTTCAGAGTGGCCAAATAGCCTTTGCGGTAGTCGGAATCTTTCACTTCAGAGATGAAATCGAGTACATCCGGGTAGCAGCGGAAAGTCGGGTCGAGTTCTTTCGCCCTGACAATGAAACTCTCAAGTTCCGTCAATTTGTCTGAAAGTACGGTGCCGTCAGATGAAAAATACTCGGCGGCAAGAAGCCGCATCGAAGCCCTCTTGACTGACCCTATCCTGATGCGGATAACCAGCTTCTCCGAATATGTCATATAGAGCGATGAATATGGCGGCAGTTCTCCTACCGTGCTCTTTCTGTGTTCCTGCCTCCAGATCTTCACCGCCTCGACATGCTTGCAGGTCCCAAGCTGGTTGGTTTTGAAATCCGGACAGGAACAGAAGTTCCACTTGCTTCCGTTCCCACGGAATACAACCTTGTAGGTGTTGTGGCTGAGCGGGTTCCTGACCTCGTAAATCCCGTACTGACCCTCGTCGGCCGGTTGTCTGACAATGAGATTCTCCTTCTGTGCCGCCTGACGGCGCAGCGCAGTCTGCCATTCCTTTGAAGTAAGGTCGGAAGGACGTACGACGTTCGACAGTTTCTTTTCTTTGACAGCCGTTTTTTTCTTTCTGCTATTCTTGGGAGTTGATTTCAACTTTTTGAAATTAGCTCATAAAGATAGTTTTTCTTTTTATTATCCGCAAATGGCGGTCTCAGGGGAATATTCGTCGTCTGCGCATTTGAATATCTTGAGGAATGTTGATAAATTTGCTTTTGTAATTTACAATCTGATGCTGAATCTCGAGGACACCATCTGCGCTCCTGCCACAGTGCCGGGAGCAGGAGCCATAGCCGTTG
>CAZXVE010000092.1:0-5024 GCA_964644125.1 uncultured Muribaculaceae bacterium | reverse complement strand
AAATTGAGTCTTTTAGGCTCTTCGGCCGTTGGATTCTTCGCTTCTTCCATTGTCTGTCAAGTATTGAACTTACAAAAATACAAAAATATTTCTCTGTTTGGCGGCCATTATGATTTTTTCTGAAGGAATAGTGGAATGTGAAAACTTCAGAATGATCCGAAAATCTGAATCATGGCCTGACTGTTTGCATAGTTCGCGCTAAATGGATAACTTTGGTTCATCAATCACTTGGAATTTGCAATCATATGAAATTCATCGGTAACATTCTCTGGCTCGTGTTGGGCGGACTCCTGGTTTCGCTCGGATATTTCCTGATAGGCCTTCTCTTCTGCATTACCATCATCGGTATCCCGTTCGGCCTTCAGTTGTGGAAATTCGGTACTTTCGCCTTGTGGCCGTTCGGCACTGAAGTCGTAGAAGGGGACAATGCTACCGGATGTCTAAGCATCTTTATGAATGTCCTTTGGATTCTTCTCGGTTGGTGGGAGATTGCCGTGACCCATCTCGCTTTCGGCCTCATCTGCTGCATCACCATCATCGGCATTCCGTTCGGTCTCCAGCACTTCAAGATGGCTCTCCTTTCCCTTCTCCCATTCGGCAAGATCTTCCGCCGCAGCTGAATTTGTTTATTGAATCGCTGAATTCCTTTTATTAATCAACGATGCTTGTGCCGTACTTGGATGCAGGCTTGTATTTGCCAATCGGTCGCACCCCAAAACGGGGTACGACCGATTGAAACGTGCTACTTGCCGGTTGATTGTCACTTGACTGCTGCATTTCAGACCAAAGAGACGAGGGAAAATCTGCGCAGAGATTCAGCTTATGAAGTACTGTGACCTCTGAAATGCCAGCCTTTTTGTGTGCTTTGCAGTTATGCTAATCTTTTACACAACGAACGCCTAACTTAGTTGACTTATGGAAATAAGGATGAATGTTAACAGTTGTTTTATTAAAACTCAGTGAATAGGCATAAATTGTTGACAGTTCATCAGAAGAAGAAGACCAATAGACACCTGTGTCTAACCCAAGGCTAGGGTCTTCATCTAAGTTATATGTAAGGAAAATAGCCGAAGTCTCATTTGAATATTCCTTACTGCCTGAAAACCAGCGCCCTTTCACTCCTTGATAAGTTGATAATTCAGAAAAATTGGCAGCAAGTGATTCGAGTTCAGCCTTGCTCGGCACGTGATAACCGGTCGGACAGACAGGACTTTTTATGCTGTTAGCTTCGCCGAATGTCATTTGCTTGCCGTGGATGTCTCCGAATATGGCACCGACATTGTATCTCTTCCAGACTTTTCCGTCGATTTCGACTTCGTAGTCTTCAGGCTTGATCTGCTTGCCGTCAGGGGTGTAGAATAACGTACACTCGCGACAATAGAGAGTAGTACAGTTTATCAGGGCATCAGGTGAAGTACAGATGACCTTCGTGAGAAACCCTTGATTACTAAAATTTAGAGATTTCAGGTCTGGATTATCGCAGATGTTCAGGGTTTCAAGTCTATATAATTGGCCTATATCATCCATAGTTAGAGAAGTGAGTCCACAACCGGAGAGGTCCAGTTCTTTGACTTGTCTAAGCTCGAGGTCAAATTTGCCATCCTTATCTTTATCGATTTGGCGGTATAAGGCTTGAATAAATGCCAGATTATCCCCGTCAGGCTTGAGTCGGATGTAGTCAGACTGGATGTTGCTATAGCCTGTGGTGACCTTTATAACGACTGATGCCTCGAGGTTGCCTACAATGAAATTGTAGTCAAGACCATTCGGATTAACAGTTAAAGTGAGGACACCATCTCCTTCAGATTTAACATTACTTATGCCAAGACCGATAAAATCGCCTGCAGAGGCTTTCGTCAGAGTATAGACTGCCCGGGCGGAAAGAATTTCATGATTTTTTTCATATGCAGTCGCGATGCTGTCAGCGCAGACGGCAGGATAGACATCAAAGCGTAAGATCAGGTTGTTTGCTTTTGCTTCGTCGTAAAACGATTCAAGTTGTTCGTAAGTTACGCGTTCTATTCCGTCTGCGTATTTCGGGATGTATGTTATGGAGCAGAGCTTTGCGAGACCGTTCTCAATACTGTCCACGCGTAGGGTCAAATCATCCACTGATTTCTCAAGGGCTGTAAGTCTGGTGTCGAGAGCCTTTAGTTTCGCATTCACATCGTCGAGGGCTTCCTGAATGGTCTTGGTGACGGTGCCGTCGTTGTACTTTATGGCTTCGGTTATCGCAGCCTTGTAGGCCGTTTCCATTTCGGCCATCTGCTCTGCGAGATCATGCTGCAGGTCGGCGATTTCCTGAGCATTATCATCTATCAGTGTTTCAAGCTTAGCATCCTGCCTGTCCATCTTGTCTTTAAGGCCGGCCCCAAGCGAATCGAGTTTGGACTTGATCACGGCAGCGTCATAAACTCCGGCCATCTTCTCGTTCACCCAATTCTCCATCGAAGTCCTGGCATTGGTGATAGCCTCCGAGATGGCGGCGGTGTAAGCTTCGGTGAGTTTCTTTGAGGTGCTGTCCGCTGTAGCCGCAATCTTGGCATCCAGACTCTCGACCTGCATCTGGAGAGTTGCGACGGTCTTCGCAGTAATGTTATACTCGGTCAGCGTGGCGAATGTGGCATCAGCCCAAACCTTGGCATTCTTGAGCTTAGTGTCAATGTAAATCTTTAGAGAGTCCATCTGGCCCTGAAGATCTGTATCCTTATCCTGAAGCGCCTTGATGGCTGCCCTTAAAATCTTCAGTTCTTCATCGACATCGTTTTTGAGCTCTTGCAACTTTTTGAGGGTTTCCGAGTTCGCCGCGCTGATCTCACCTTGAAGCTCGGCCTTCACTTTGGCGATGGAATCAGCGAGGTTCTTGCTTGTCGTTTCCAGGTCAGATGCCTGCGTTGTGAGCTTGGTGATGTAGTCCTTCAGCTCGTTATCCGTTGATTGCAGGCTTGTGATGGAATTACTGATTGCAGAAATCTGACCGGAGATCGTTTGGATCTGGTCGGACTTGAGGGAATTGATCTGCTGCTGCAGATCGCTGATGTCAGACTTTTGTGCACAGCCGGAGAGCACCCCCCCATGCCGCCAAACACAGGAAAACTTTTGTAATGGCTTTCATACGCGTATGTGTTATTAGTGGTAAATGGATGTAACGCCCTTAATATAAGAATATTTTCCGAATAAACACACTTCTCCCCGAATAAAATCTGATTTATCGTCATTTCTCCCGATGTGTTCGTTTTTCTGGGGACAACATTTCCTCTGCCGGTGTCCCGTCAAGCTACATGACCGTAGGTTCCGCCAGGAAAAATCAAACTTGTCCCGCCATATATGTGGCTGGAGATAAGGTGTTTCGCATAGGCGAAACTTAAATCCCTTATTTTCTGAGACGGATGGTTATGGAGGTGACGAGGGCGCGGTTGGCGGCGGCGAAGATGACGCCGAAGAGGCCGCAGAGGAGGGTGGACACCAGCGGATAGCGGGACAGGAACATATAGCAGAAATATGCGCCGTAGGGGAGCGCGAGGATGGCTGTGACCAGACCGGGAACATAACGCTTGGCCACTATCGCCTGGGCGATGTGAAGGAGCAGGTGCACGGTGAAGGCGAAGAACAGGGCGAACCAGATCCATTTGGCCCAATGCACCTTATAGAACACCGCCACGGTGACAGCCGCGATGATCAGGAATTCTTCAACTATAGTGACCGTGAGTCCGGAAGTTCCGAGAGCCTGTGCCCTGTCAATGCAGCCGGCAGCCCATGGCAGCCGTGTTCTGACGGCCCCTCCGTTTTTTCTTAACCATCTGCTGCCGGTCAGAATTCCTTCCAGGCCGTGAATCAGAAGCACCGCCGGAAACGGCAGCACCATATAAAGAATTGTCAATGCACTCATAAAGTTCTCAATTATTTAGCCGTTACTCCACCTTGATCATTGCCACCTTGCCCATCGTCATCTTGCCGCTGACTTTTCAGACGATGCACCCGTCCATCCTGCAGTTAACTCTGACCAAGTTACTAACTTTTTTGAAAAGACGAAAATCCCGGTCACCCTCTTTGTCACGTGTAACTGCATCGATTCTTGCTCGAAATGCTCCCGTTACACACGGAGCATAGAGTGACGGTAGCATATTCAGCCTTATGCGCGTCCGTCACACGCCGCGCATCAAGTGACGGAATCATATTCCGGCTTATTCGCATCCGTTACACTCTCTGATGTGTGTGACTGTATCGATTCCGCCCCGGAATGCTCCCGTTGCATATGTTGGCTCGGGTAACGGAAGCACCATCGATCGAAACGCTCCCGGTCAGAGGTAGATCGTGGCAGATAACCGATTGGTAATCAAGTAAAACAGCAAAGGTCTGGTCGTGGAATCACGACCAGACCTTTGCTCATCGGCCACACTCTCAGCAGTTTATCTGCCACGAGCTCTACCTCCTGTCGGGCCTACAGCTGACAGATTTGCGCCTGCAAGTCATCTGAACGGTTTTCCGTGCAGTTCTGTTTTCGGGGGGAACGGCCGAATATGCCCTATGGCATCGTGCTGGCGGGGTGCCACCGAAACAGTAGCAACAGATTTGCAGCTCCAGGTCGTCGGGGATGGCATTCCGTGTAATTCTGTTTCCGGGAGAACTGCCGAATATGCCAGGTAGCCCGACATCTCAGGCCTTCAGGAGGTTAGGAGGAGGATATACGAAAATAATGTTTCCAGACACTGAATCCGGGTGGATTTTAGTGTCTGGAAACACTAAATTTGGGTCATTTTTAGTGTTTGGAAACATTAAACGGTCTGGCGGTGGAAATTTTAGGGTGAGACTCCTGCCGTGAGTTGGGCTATGTGATTCTTGCCTGAGTGTTGCCGGAACTATAGCCGAAGTGCTGCCTGAAACATTGGTCGGGATTCTGCCGGGTCACTGACCGTGTTATTGCCCGGTAGACTGGTCATCGTCCAACAGCAGCTGAAGGTCGACGACGTCGAGCCAGCGGCCGAACTTGCGGCCGACCTGGCGGAAGTGCGAGACTTTCCGGA
>CAZXVE010000091.1:0-5024 GCA_964644125.1 uncultured Muribaculaceae bacterium | reverse complement strand
CATCGACGGTTGCGAGAGCCTCGACATCCTCGAAGCCGTCAGCAAGAAAAACATATACTCCCCTCATTTTTTTAATATTTTTCTACGAATATACGAATTTTTCCATCGGAAAAAATGTAAATGTTTACCGGCGGATCTCGATGTGGCTGCTGCCGGTGTGGCCGTGCTTTATTATGCGAATCTGAGTCGTGATGCGTTCGGACATCATGTCAGTGTGGCTTATGACACCGACCTTCTTGCCCTGTGAGGACTGAAGCATCGCCAGGGAGTCTATGACTGTGGAAAGGGTGTCAGGATCCAAGGTACCGAAGCCCTCGTCGATGAAAAGATTCTCGAACGAAATATTCTTTGACGACAGGGACGAAAGTCCCAATGCCAGCCCGAGGCTGACAATGAACGTTTCTCCGCCGGAGAGCGAAGTCGTATCCCTGACGTCGTCGGCACGGTCGTGGTCAATCACCCTGATTCCAAGGGAATGTTCGACCTGCTGAAGTTCGTAACGGGTGTTGAATCTGCGGATTTCGTCATTCGCATGCTCGACGAGAAAACGAAGGGTGTAGCACTGAGCGATCTTGCGGAGCGTTTTGCCGTCGCCACCAATGGCATCGTAGATCTCTTCCCACTCCTTTTTCAGGGCCTCCGCTTCGTTTCTCCTGACAAGCATATCCCCCATCCGGGACGCAGCGGTCTCGTGACGCAACAGCCTGGCCTTCACTTCGACAAGTTCAGTGTTTGACCGGCCGTCAAGTTCCTCCTTGAGAAGAGCCAGAGACTCTCTGTCCTTGTCCGGTTTGTTCTTCTGATGGGTTTCCAGTTCCTTCTTCTTGTTCTCCAGACTGGTCCTTGCGGATGTGAGGGCATCGGACAGGCGGCTCCGGAGCGAACGGATTCCTTCCCAGTCGCTGGTCAAGGAAGAAAGTCTCGAAATGTCCTCTGCGGAGAGAGACGTCCGGTGATGCTCATTGTAGCAGGCAAGCCAGTCCTGCAGGCCGGTGATGTTCTTCGAAAGCCTTTCGGCCTCAGCCTGTCTGGACTGCCTCGTGGTCTCTTCCCTGCCTTTAAGTCCGTTGACCTCCCCGCGCAACTTGCCGACCAGGTCAATCTGTCCGGTCACGGCCCGGTCAGCCGAGTCCTTGGCCCCGGCAAGTTCCTGCTCGTAGGCTTCCGGATCGCGCTCCCCTATTTCCGCCTTCAGTTCTTCCTTCCTGGCGGCGACATCGGCAACGGCTTTCTCAAGAGTCTCACCGGCATCACGAAGAGCGTCGCTCTTTTCGGTCAGCTGGCCGACAAGATTCTCCGTCTTGCCCTTTTCTGCAGCGAGAGCATTGTTTGACTCGTTCAGTTCTCCTTCGGCTTTCTTCCTGAGTTCGAGCGAGCGTTCATTGTGATTGGCCAGCTTCTTTTCGGCCGACTCCTTTTTCCTGCGAAGTCCTGCAACGGATTTCAGCAATTCATGACATGCTTTCAACTCCGCAGCCGCAGTTGTTGCGGCATTGTCCACATCCGCCACCAGAGAATTGAGCCCGTCAATATTCTTAGGCCAGTCGCCGTGACGGCGGAGGACAGCATCCAGGCGGTCCTTGAGTCCTTCAATTTCGTTTCCCAGAGTCGCGAGGCTTGACTCAAGGCCCTCCAAGCTGCCGGAATTGAAGTTTCTTTCCTTCTCAAGTTCCTGCTTTTCGGCCATGAGAGATGCCAGAGCCGCCTGTTTGACATCGATTTGCTGCTTGAGTTCATCCGCGACAGGCCGGAAATATTCCTTCAGACTGTAAGGATGATGGAGGGAGCCACAGAGCGGACAAGGTTCGCCATCCGCAAGACAGCTGCGGTGAGCCTCCCAGTTCTCGCTGGTCATCAGAATGTATGACTTGCTGAGGGTCTCCAGTTCCTTCGACCTTGCCTCGATGTCGAACTTCTTCAGCTCATCATCTATCTCCCGGTTGCGGACAGAAAGCGCAGTCCGATTATCCTGTCGAGATCTTCTGTCAGCGGTCTTCTCCTGAAGTTCGCCCTGTACGCGGATAGCTTCCTTAAGGTCATCGCAGACGCTTTCTGCGGCTTCCTTCGCGGCCTGGAGACTGCCGATGTCTTTCCCTTCAAGTTTCTTGTTTTCAACATCATACAATGTCATGGCCATCTCAGCAGCCTTCTTCAGTTCTTCCCTTTCCGCTTCGCAGCCGGTGATGATTTCCTTCAGTTTCCGGCCGGAATCGCTTACGGCTTTCTCCGCCTTTGCGATGGCGGCGGCATTATCCAGCACATCCTGCCGCGCTTTTGAGAATGCAGACTCTGCGGCGTTCCTGGCGGTTTCCTTTTCGGAACGGGCTTTTTCCGTGGCATCAAGAACGGCCTTGATCTCAAGCGCCTTCCGGATATGCGGTTTCTGCGCTTCGAATTCTTCGGAAGCATTGCGGGCAACTTTCCTGAATTCTTCGAGCCTTACTCCCTCATCATCTATCTTCTTGTTCTTCTCCGCTATGTCTTTGCAAAGTTTTTCCAGAGATTCGTCAAGTTCGCCAAGAGCATTTCTGCCCGCCTGGATATTCCTTGACAAATCAACGGCCGGCAGAGTGGCATCGTGCAGGTTAAGATCGTCCACCTGATTCCGGATATTCTCAAGATTCCGTGCTGCATCCTGGTACGAGGCATCTAGAACGCCGATGTCCTCGACAAGCTTCGTCTCGGCGGCAAACCACGCCAGAGCCTCGTTGACTTTGGCGAGTTCCTCCCGGGCCTTCTTCTCTTCCTCCTCAAGCCGCGCTGCCTTCTCCCGGAACGCCGGAAGTTCCTCTTCCGGAATCAGGCCTTCCTCCTGAGCCTTGAGTTCCGAGACAACCCGGTTGCATTCTTGAACGGCTGCATCCTTTCGCTCTTTAATCTTCGCGGATATATTCTCATAAAGGTCCTTGCAGCCGATAAGTTTCTCGAGGAGCGCGTAACGCTCGTCCTCGCTGGCAGTGAGGAAATTGGCGAATGAGCCCTGGGCAATCAGCACCGTGCGCAGGAACTGGTCATAGTCAAGCCCTATGATTTCCGGGATGCTGCTCCACTCGACCGGTTCCTCCTTGCGGATGCCGTCGGTTTCCGTGATTCTGAACAGCGAAGTCACTGCCCTGTCATAGTTTACTCTATTGAATTTAACATGCCATTCGGCGCGATAAACGTTGCCATTGTTCGCCAGGAACGTCAATTTGCTGTAGCCGGCCTTCGTGCCTCTTGTGAGGATGTTCCTGGGATCCTTCGGTGCTATTCGTTTTTTTTCTGCATTCTCAACCTTGTCACCGAGTATCTTGATCCTGCCCTGCTGACCCGGCTTCAAAGGGTAGCGCGGTGCGCTGGCGTAGAGAGCCAGGCAGATTGCATCAAGGATCGTGGACTTGCCGCTTCCGGTAGGACCGACAATGCTGAATATGTTGCAGTCACCGATCGGGCCTTCGACGAAGTCGATGACTTCGCCGTCCTTGCGGTCAAGGGACGCGAGATTGAGGATTTCAAGTTTGATGAATTTCATGGGATTCTCAGATTCCGGGTTTTATCGACTCGAGCAGTTCCTTGAGCATCTGTTCCTGACGCTCGCTCATTTCAGTACCGTTCTTAACGACGAACGCTTCCTTGAGGGCTTCAAGAGGATCCCTGCTGGCAATGTCGTCTATGCTCTGCACCTCTCTCCGTCCTGCGATCGTCGTGATTCCGATTTCCGGTACGCACTTCTCGATCTTGCACAGCACGGCGTTTTTCTTGTCAACTTGAGCTTCAAGTTCCTTGATGTCATCGATGTTGACTTTATCCATCCTGACCTTCAGCGCAAGATAGACGAAACCGTCATCGAGGCTGTCGCCGGTCCTGTCGGAGAGTTCCCTGGCTATCAGTTTCTTCAAGTCTTTCGGAGAGGCACCTTCGACGTCGTCCGGAAGGACACGGAGCCTGTGCTGCGGAACATATTCAAGCAAAGTGACCTCAGGTTTTCTCTTTCCTTCGGCGAACGTCACAAGATCGACGCCGTGAGTGTAGCCGCACTCGGCGAACGACATCGGAAGGATGCTTCCGGTGTAACGGGCCCAGTCCGTGTTCCAGATGTGCTGCCGCTTATGAATATGCCCGCAGGTCAGATAGTCGGGATGTCCTGTCCATCCTTCCATATTGACCTCCTCCTGGCCTCCGATGACGATTTTCTCGCTAGCCTCCGACTTGGCGATTTCCGCACCGCTGGCGTACATATGCGCCATCATCACAAGCCGCTTGCCTGGAAACACCTCGCGCGCCCTGTCAGTTAAACGATGCAGGAAATCATTGACGCCGACAGAATAGTCGGAACTCTGGAGAATGTCGCCGCGAAGGTAAGGAACGGCCAGAACGACCGCCTCTTCTCCGTCCCTTCCAGTCACCGGAATCATCAGGTCGTCGTAGTCGAAGACCCAGACTCCGCCGTCTTCCGTCTTTTCCCAGCGGCGGCGGACAGTGCCGCGGATCTCGACCTTATGGCGGGCCAGCAGGGCCCTCGGAGCCTCAAGCCGGTTCGCGGAGTCGTGATTCCCCGCAATGATGATGACCTGCATGTCAGGGCAAGCCTCGGTGGCATCGGCAAGGAATTCATAATATGCCGACTGCGATGCAGCGGAAGGATTGCCATTGTCGAATATGTCGCCCGCGACAAGCAGCGCATCAGGCTGCCGTTCTTTCAGTTGCCTGATAAGCCATCCGAGAAAATGCTTGTGTTCCGGCAAACGGTCGTTGCCGTGGAACATATTCCCAAGATGCCAGTCGCTTGTTGAAATTATCTTCATTGATTCAGCACCTTTTTGATTTCTTCTACAGGATTATACTCCGGATCCTTCCGGTTCTTTCATCTATTTCACCGATTCTGCAATGCCCTTAAACCGAGAAGAAGAGCCAGACGGATGCGGCTATCATAACGGCGGCCACGATTCTCTGGTACAGTTTCTTGTTGATGTTGTGTATCAGCCTGATCGCCACGAAGTTCGCAAGCATCATCGCGGCACCGATCAGAAGACCGCAGATGAAGA
>CAZXVE010000090.1:0-5072 GCA_964644125.1 uncultured Muribaculaceae bacterium | reverse complement strand
TTTTTGAACCAAATCTTCAAGTTCAAGGAGACGGAAGTGAGTCAGACTTGGAATCCGTACTAAAACACAGGGATTTCCCGGGTTCTCCTTTGCTGCCCCTTCATAAGGGTCTTTCCATCTGATTTTCAAACGGAAGGAACGAGAGGTATGCGAGAGTAGGTGCTAACTTTCAATTTTATCCCCCAAAATCAGTCCACAAAGACGATTTTGGACTTGTCTCTTGGCTTAGCTTCAGGATTCTCTGCAGGATAGCCGAAGGCAATGGCATAGAGAAGCTCATAGCCGTCCGAGAATGCCAGTTTGTCCAGGAAGAACTTGCCTTCAGAAGACTTGAGGAACTGAACAGGACCGCCGAGACAACAGGACCCGATTCCAAGTGACTTGGCTGCAATGACCATGTTCCCGCCAAGCAGGCCGCAGTCGATCTGGGACATTCCGTAAGCCGGATTGCAGGCGATGAAAGCCACGACCGGAGCGTTGCGGAACATATTCACAAACCCAGGATCCTCGCCGAATTTGGGATTGACCGCCAGGAAGGCGGAGGTCACCTCGGCAATCGCCTCAGCGTTGTCAACCACGCGGATTTCCCAACTTTGACGGTTCATCCCGTTGGGGGCGTTTATGCCGCACTCAAGGATGACATTCATCGTGTCGCGGGAGACAGGGACAGGTTTGTAGGCTCTTACGCTCCTGCGGGCCATGATGGTCTCGATGACAGGTGACGTAATGCCTTCCGGACTGGCAGAGGTGTTTTCATTTCCTGCCTGCCTGCAGGAAAGAGGTGCAAGCATCGACACAAAGGCCAATGCCAGCATGAAAGATGTTTTTTTAATGGTGTTCATGATGTCTTCGGTTGATTGATTTCACAAAAATAACATTTATCCGCAAATTAACAACTTTCTGTTCATCCTGTGGAAGAACCTGTCATCATCTCTGGACTGTAAGGATATTTTTCTATCTTTGCCATTCATCTGAATTCAAAATCAATTTGCTTTATGACAGAAGCCAAAGAACGTGACCCTAATCTCGATTTTATGCGCATTATGGCGTTCCTGCTGCTGATGTGCTGCCATGCCGCCGACCCATTCAATGCCGCCGCCACCTACGGAGCCGGCGAACCGAATCCTGAGTTTGCCTTCTGGGGCGCAATCTGGGGCTCTATGGTAAGGCCATGCGTACCATTGTTCGTCATGCTTACCGGAGCCTTGCTCCTGCCTCGCAGCAGCGAGTCCAAGCCTGTGGAAATGAAGCAATTCTATGCCCGCAGAATTCCGAGAGTGCTTTGGCCGTTCATCATCTGTTCAGCAATCTACTACCTATTTCCATGCCTGCTGGCCCTGTTGGGCTTCGGATCCGAGAAAGTGTTGTTTTTCTTTCCGTTTGCAGAAAGCACGGACCAGTCCGTGGGACTGGCCATGCGGAGAATATCGGCAATCCCGTACAATTTCAGCTATATTGCCAGCCATATGTGGTACATCTATATGCTCATCGGGCTGTACCTCTACATTCCGGTTTTCTCCGCCTGGGTCAGGACGGCCGGCAGAAGGCAGAAGGAATTCTTCCTTCTACTATGGTTGATGTCTTCCGCATTGCCTTATTTCAGCGAATATGTGAGCCGCTACAGTTTCGGCACCTGTGACTGGAATCATTTCGGGCTTTTCTATTATTTCGCCGGTTTCAATGGCTATCTGCTTCTTGGGCACTATATCTATGTTTACATAAAACCGAATTTCAGTTTCGGCAGGATCCTTACACTTGCAGGCTTCTTTGTGTTGGGCTATGCTGTGACACTTTCCGGATTCAGGCATATTCAGACGCTCGACAATCCCACTCCTGCACAGACAGAACTTTTCTGGACCTACTGCACTCCGAATGTGATTGCAATGTCATTGTCCCTTTTTGTCATTTTCCGGTCCGTAAAGGTCAGCGGACAGAAAATATGCTCAATGCTGAAGAACTTTACACTCTGCGGGTTCGGCATCTATATGATGCACTATTTCTTCGTAGGGCCTGCTTATTGGATCGCTTCCACGCTGGGTGTGCCTGTCGCGCTTCGCATTCCTGTGGCTGCCGTCATAATCCTTTTCATGTCCTGGGCCGTAACTGCACTGCTGGGCGAGGCTCTCGGCAAATGGCGGCGCATCGTGATTGGCTGACGCCCATAAAGGCTGAAGTTCAAGGCTTGGAAAACTTGATGTATCGCATTACGGAAGTTATATGCAGTTAAGAAAAGAATAGTTATCTTTGTATTCACTATGCCAGACAGCAACTTTATAGACTACGTGAAGATTTGGTGCGCTTCCGGACATGGAGGTGCAGGCTCAACCCATCTTTACAGAGCCAAGTACGTACCCAAGGGAGGCCCGGACGGTGGTGATGGAGGTCGTGGCGGCCATATCATCCTCAAAGCAAACCCTCAATTCTGGACACTGATTCACCTCAAGTACCGCAAACACATCAAGGCTGAGGACGGAGGACATGGGGAAGGTGGACTTAGAACCGGAAAGAATGGCGAGGATATCGTCCTGGATGTCCCAGTCGGAACAGTGGCAAAGGATGCCGAAACAGGCGAAGTTCTTTTTGAAATGATGGAACCTGGCGAGACACGGATTCTTTGCAAAGGTGGCCGTGGTGGCCTCGGCAACAACAATTTCAAGACCGCAACTCTTCAGACTCCCCGTTTCTCCCAGCCAGGAGAGGATGGACAGGAAGGATGGTTCATTCTTGAGCTCAAAGTGCTGGCCGATGTAGGGCTCGTCGGATTCCCAAATGCCGGGAAATCGACTCTGCTCGCATCCATCACGTCGGCTAAACCGAAAATCGCCGACTACGCCTTCACCACACTGGAACCGAATCTTGGAATCGTGAAATACTACGACGGCCAGTCATTCGTCATGGCTGACATTCCGGGAATCATCGAGGGTGCTCATGAGGGGAAAGGAATCGGAATACGTTTTCTCCGCCATATAGAAAGGAACTCGGTGCTGCTGTTCATGGTTTCTGCAGAAGAAAATGACATCGAGGCAAGTTACGGGACTCTGCTCAACGAACTCAATGAGTATAACCCCGAACTTATGGACAAGGACCGGGTTCTTGCCATAACCAAGTGCGACAAGATTGACAAGGATATAGAGAAAGAGATCGAGCCTTCGCTCCCGAAAGGCATTCCACACGTTTTCATCTCATCAATCACCGGAGAAGGAATCAAGGAATTAAAGGACTTGTTATGGTCTGCTCTTCATTCATAAGCATACTGCACAGGCTCGACCAGGATGCCACGCTGTTTATTAACAGTTTCAGCACTCCGGCAACAGAACAGTTCTGGATGCTGATGTCGGACAAGACAATATGGATTCCTGCCTACATTTTAAGCGCTTTTTTCCTGTTCAGGAGACTGGGGTGGAAAAAGGCTGTCGTGGTATTGTGCTCTGTCGGACTTGCATTCGGGCTATGCGACCAATTCTCCACAATAGTCAAGAATTCAGTTGACAGATTGAGACCAAGCTACAGCGCAAGGATGCTTCTCGGCGGACTCAATGTACTTGAAGGACGGGGCGGATTCTTTGGTTTCTTTTCAGCTCACGCGGCTAATGCATTCGCACTTGCAATGTGTCTCATCATCGGATTCAGGAATGACAGGACGCACTCCTACAATGGATTTTACAAATTCGCATTGATCTGGGCTTCATTGGTAGCGGTCAGCAGGATTTTCGTAGGCAAACATTATCTTGGAGACGTGATAGTCGGAGCGGCCGTAGGATTGTTGATAGGATACTTTATAGGAATGCTGGCCAGGTACATTATCCAGACACGGATTGACAAAGTACCTTTCTCTGGCTTGACAATGATTTTCGACGCAAACGTCCCTGCATTGACATCAGTGAAAACTTTTCCATTCTGACATAACGGCAACTGAATAGTGCAAGCCATGAATATTTCCTGCTATGGCTGAAAAGAAAAGAAGTTTGACGGGCAGTCTGCGGCGGCTGATGCTTAAAATAGCCACTGCCTTTGTGGTGGTGAGCATGCTATGGGTGGTACTGTTGAAATGGGTTCCTGTGGCCGTCACTCCGCTGATGATACAACAGAAGCTCGAATTCCGGCATGAAAAGGGATTCAAGATAAGGTACGACTGGGTCAGTCTGGACGAAATCTCGCCCGAGCTGGTCAAGGCTGTGGTGACAACGGAAGACAATCTTTTCTTCAAGCACCACGGTTTCAGTTGGGATGCGATCAAGGAAGCGTACGCTGAAAATGAGAAGAAGGGCAAAGTCGTGCGCGGCGGAAGCACGATCTCACAGCAGACGGCCAAGAATGTGTTCCTGCCGCCAAGCAAGACAATGGTCAGAAAGGCCTTCGAGGCCTATTTCACAGTCCTTATCGAATGCATATGGGGCAAGGAAAGGATTATGGAGGTATACCTGAATGTAGTGGAGTTCGGGAAGGGCGTATTCGGTGCTGAAGCCGCATCACAGTATCATTTCGGAAAGAAAGCTTCATCTCTCACCCGTATTCAGGCATGCCGGCTTGCAGTAGTGCTGCCGAATCCGAAAAAAATGAACGCCGGGAAGCCTTCCAACTATGTCAGCAACCGGTCCAACACAATTTCAAAGTGTATCAATCAAGTAGCCTACCCGGAATGGGTCACCAGAAGGAAGAAAACGGCAGGAAAGGGCAAATGATCAAAAAGCAGTTTCTGAATATGGAAAAAGAACTTAAGCGAATTCTCTGCGTCATCGACATGCAGAATGATTTCATCAGCGGAAGTCTCGGCAGCGAGGATGCCGCGAAGATTGTTCCGGCCGTCATCAGGAAGATCGGACAGTGGAAGGGAACGGTCATCGCCACAAGGGACACCCACGACGACGCGACCTACCTTGACACTCTCGAAGGGAAAATCCTTCCTGTAAAACATTGCATCAGAGGGACCTGGGGCTGGGAGATCGAGAGCGCCGTGGCCGAGGCACTGAACCGCTCCGACCTTGCCGGGATCATTGACAAAGGGCATTTCGCAGAGGCACCCGAGGCGCTGGGCTTAGCCGCGGAGGCTGGGACTGACGGCAACGCCGCCG
>CAZXVE010000089.1:0-5090 GCA_964644125.1 uncultured Muribaculaceae bacterium | reverse complement strand
TCAGCAGAGCCATCGTGTCGGCGACCACGCGGGATTTCTCCTTGGCTCCGAAGACAAGGGCCACACCTTCTATGGACTGGAGCTCGGCCATGCGCAGTTCGGCATAGCAGCCGGTCACGATGATCCTTGCTTCAGGAGAGATCCTGTGCATCTTGCGGATGACATTCCTGCACTTCTTCTCGGCTCTTTCAGTGACCGAGCAGGTGTTTATCAGATAGACATCGGCCTGATCCTCCCACGGAACGACCTCCAGCCCGTTCTGGATGAAGCCTCTCTCGTAGGTGGATGTCTCGGCGTAGTTGAGTTTGCAGCCAAGGGTCAGGAATGCGATCTTCATACTTCTGGATTTAGAATCTTAGAATAGGTGTTCCGTTCATCACGGTGACCCTTGACCAGGAGCAGACTCCGTTCACCGGCGGATTCTTCTTCGACACCCTTATCTTGCAGAACAGAATCTCAAAAAACTCGTCGTGGATCCTCTTCAGGATTCTGCCGGCGACGTTTTCCAACAGGTTCGAGGGTTTTGCCATCTCTTCAGCCACGATGTCATAGATCCGTCCATAGTCAACGGTGTTCTCAAGATTGTCCGTCTTGACGGCCTTTTTGACATCAAGTTCCGCATGAAAGTCAACGATGAATGTGTTGCCTTCCTGTTTTTCCTTCTCAAGGCAGCCGTGGTAGGCGTGGAACTCCATTCCCTCAAGTTCTATAATTCCGTCGTAGCTCATATAATTGCCTGTTTTGATATTCCAATGCGAAGTTAAGCAAAATCTGCGAGATTATGGCTGAAGTCTTTTGATTACACTGGCTTGATATTCAAAATGAATTTGTAACTTTGTGATGTATGTCAAATGGGAAACTGTACTTGATTCCATCCCCGCTTGGGGAGTATGATCCTTCAGAGGTCATTCCGGCACCGGTTCTGGGGCGCTTGAGGCTTATTCACAAATATGTGGTTGAGGAGGCCCGCACTGTCCGGCGCTATCTTTCGGCCTCCGGGTTGAAAGGCCATGTCGGCGAATTGGAACTCAGGGAATTGAACGAACACACCAGTCCGGATGAAGTCGAGGCGTTGTTGTCAATGTTTTCAGATCCGGATGGCTCTCCTACTGATGTCGGTTTGATCTCCGAGGCCGGACTACCGGCCGTCGCCGATCCTGGTGCACAGCTTGTCGCGCTCTGTCATATTCACGGAATAAAGGTTGTGCCGATGGTGGGCCCGTCTTCGTTGATGCTGGCATTGATGGGGTCCGGACTCAACGGCCAGAGTTTCGCTTTCTGCGGCTACCTTCCTGCCAAGACTGACGAACGCCGCAAAACTATCCGTGAAATAGAAAAAAGATCCGCACAACTGAACCAAACGGAGATATTCATTGAAACTCCATATCGCAATGACTCGATGCTGTCAGACTTGTTGGCGGCTCTTCAGCCGAAGACCCGCCTATGCATTGCGGCTGACATCACGCTTCCTGATGAGACTATTATGTCCAAGACTGTAGGCGAGTGGCGGAAAGGCCATTTTGTGATTGGCAAACGCCCTTGCGTTTTTCTTCTTCTTGCATGATTCATTAAAACAATAACAAAAATAAAAAAAACAATCGCTCTTATTCTGCTTGCGGCAGTGATGGCCGCTCCGACTGATGCCAGAGATAAGGCACCTAAAAATGAGAATGTCAAGAATGTCATTCTGATCATAGGCGATGGGATGGGACTTGGTGCTTCCGCTTCACTTATGGTTGACCGTAACTTCGGCCAAACCTGTTTCGACAGGGCTCAGTATGCGGCAATAGTCAAGACATATTCTGCAAACAACAAGGCGACAGACTCTGCCGCAGCCTCCACAGCCATCGCCACCGGCAACAAGACGAACAATGGGATGCTGGGAATGCTTCCTGACGGCTCGGAACCGGCCAGCATTGCTGCCCTTGCCAAAGAGAAAGGTCTTTCCACCGGTATCATCGCTACATCTTATGTCATTGATGCAACCCCGGGCGGATTCTATGCTCACGTGAAAAACCGTGGTGACAAGAAGGACATCATTGAGGATCTTATTGCCTTTAAACCTGACGTGATTCTTGGTGGAGGCCGCAAGTACTTCACTGAAAGTAAATACACCGATGTGAACCTTATCGACAAGGCTGTCAGCGAAGGATTCAACTATGTCTCCACTCCGGAAGAGTTCTACTCTACCTCTACGACTCCTGTGCTCGGTCTTCTTGACGAAGGCGGCAGGGTTGAAGCCACAGAGACTGATTCAGATCTGCTTACCCAACTTTCCCAGCACACTTGGGAGATTCTGGAAAAGAACAAGAAAGGTTTTTTCACGATGGTGGAAGGTTCTCTGATTGACTATGCATCCCATGCCAACAATCCGGAAGAGTTGCTTTGGTGGATGGAAGAGTTTGACAAGCTTGTCAATGCTGCATTTGACTATGCCGATACTCATAAGGGCACGCTTGTCCTCGTTACTGCTGACCATGAGACCGGAGGTGTAGCTCTGGTTCCAGGAGACAGGGATTACACTAAATCTGAGAGCGGCATAAATGTCAAGTATGCTACAAACGGTCACACTGCGTGCCCTGTTGTTCTTTACGCCTATGGAGCCTCATCATGGAAATTCAGCGGCGTTTATGAGAACACAGATATCTTTAACAGAATCAAGAAAGTGTTGATTGACAAGTAATTGATTGTTTCTTGAGAATAAGCGCATGGCGGAAATTCTTCTGCCATGCGCTTTTTTTCTGAATGTTGGTGCAAGATTTCTGTGCAACCGGATTAAGTTATGTGCGGCCCCGCTGCTTGATTTATTCTTGAACTATTGTTTGCGCAGCATGATCTGCTGGATAAGGTGGTCTGTTGATTTCATTCCTAGAGACCCTATTTTACCGAGATTCTTTATTGTATTCTCGATGTCTCTGTCGATTATGCCGTCTGTTTCCTTGATGCAGGTGCCTCTAAGTGCCAGAACGCAGGACTGTACAGCGCATGCGACTCCTGAAGCGACTTTCATGGCACATCCGACCTTCGCCCCGTCACAGACCATGCCGGTGATGTTGCCGATCATGTTCTTGATTGCTGCACAAATCTGTCCGTAGTTTCCTCCTCTGAGGAACACAATTCCGCAGGCTGATCCGGTTGAAGCAATCACACAACCGCATAATGCAGACAGTTTCCCAAGATAACCCTTGATGTGTATGGCAATCAAATTGCTGAGAATGAGGGCTCTGGCCAGTTTTTCATCGTCTACGTCATATTTCAGTGAGTACGCAATCACCGGCATGCTCACGGTGATGCCTTGGTTCCCGCTTCCGGAATTGCTCATTGCAGGAAGTTTGCATCCCGCCATTCTGGCATCCGAGGCTGCAGCTGTCATACCCATTGCATAACTGATGAAGTCTTCTCCAAAAACCTCGTGCTGGTTCTCCAATATTGCTTTTCCGACATTCAGCCCGTAGTCTCCGCTCAAGCCTTCCCGTGCCAATGCAAGATTCAGGTCTCTGTCAGCCAGAATGAAACTGATGTCTTCGAATGCGGCATTCTGTGCAAATGAAACTATTTCCTTTACCGTCAGATTGTAGTCAAGTGTGGTCTTTGCATGAGCCGGTTTCCCATCGCTTCCGTTCCTGTAATCCATGCGTGTGTTGTCAAGCCCTGTTTCTACAATCCGGTCGTGATCATCCTCAATTATCGCCCATGCCTTGTGACTGCCGGATTTAATTGTGACTTTGACGTACAGTATCATCTGGTTGTCGGCTACACTGATTTTCACCTTGCCGGAGTCTACCATTTCCTTGGCTTTTTCCACATCCTTGCCGGTCAGACCTTTGAGTACTTCCAGTCCGTATTCGCTTTTCCCGCAGATCGCACCAAGTGCCGTGGCTATGTAAAGTCCGACCATCCCCGTACCCGGGATTCCGACTCCCATCCCGTTCTTGAGAATGTTGCCGCTTACTTCGACATCCAGTTCGTAATCGGAGGCTGCAGGGATTTCATCTTTCAGAATTTCACTGGCCTTTGCCGAAGCCAGTGCTACGGCTATCGGTTCGGTGCAGCCAAGTGCAGGCTTGACTTCCTTGTGGACAAGTTCTATAATTTCATATTCTCTTGGTGTCATATTGTGTTATTTGTCAAGAAATTTCATAATGTTCTCCATCAAAGACACCATGCTTTCCTCTTCCTTGATAACCTCGATGGGGAATCCGATGCAGACTGTTCTGTAGCCGTTGCCTTCAAAGCATATTCCTGCAGAAATGTTGGTGTCCGTGTAACGCATGAATGATTTGGATTTTTCGCAGGACGGTACGATTCCATCCGGGTTTTCCACATTGTAGACCTTGGAGTTGCGCTCCTTGTGGAACTGGATTTCCGGTCCTGTGAGATTGACCGGGCTGTTTTTGACGGCTTTTACCGTGGCATTGCGGCTGGCATAACCGGTCATCCAGTTGTAGCCGAGAGTATTTGCCGCGAATTCTTTTGTTGTTGCCGTGTAGACGCTGTCTTTGCGCACAGGGTATATTCCGTCCCAGATATCTGTTCCGATGTTCGATCCTGAAACCAGAACATTCCCTCCTTCTCCAGTGTATTCATTGATCGCTTTCTGCAATTCAGTTGGAAATACCTGGTATCTGTCATGCACTTTGCCTGTACCGACAACTGTAGTTACCTGCTTTCCGCAAATCAGATCCAGTACAACGTCGTTTCCGGCAAGATTCCTTCCGGCTGAGAAAGCTGACGAACTTGCTGAATGGAAAGCGTAACCTGCTTCGATGAATGCCTTGCCATGGACGCTGCAATAGTCGAATGTGTTCCCTGCGAAGACTTTTCCGGCCTCGTCTGTCCAACTTGCACCGAATCCAGGATTGTCGTCGTCCATCCATGGAAGTTCACGTCGGAATTGGTATTGTTGCCCAATGAAATTGATTTCTTTCATGTAGGGCACTCCGGCATCAAGTTCGGCATTGAATCCGGCGTATCCTGGAGCATCGAACCAGGCTGGAGCGGAAACCCTGGTGAAGTTGTTGACCACAAGCACGCTTTTGCCGCATCCGTTTTCCGGCAAACCTATGCTCAATGTTTCGGACGGGAAACTC
>CAZXVE010000088.1:0-5194 GCA_964644125.1 uncultured Muribaculaceae bacterium | reverse complement strand
CCAATGGTGCTGATTGTATGTGCCGAGCCTTCCCACACGTCACGCATCAAGTGACAGGAGCATATTCAGGCTTATCTGCACCCGTCACCCTTTCCATCCCGTGTGACGGAATCATATTCATGCTTATTCGCTCCCGTCACACTTCCCGTCCTGAGTGACTGACTCGTGCCACCGGAGGCGATCCTCCGCGTCATGTTCAGTGCGTTGTAGGCGATGTCGAGGTTGTAGAGCGATTTCTAGTACTCGTAGGCCTGAATCTCTACAGGACCGAGAAGACCGGAAGGCTGAAGTTCGGAATCCTTGTTGAGGTAGGTCGCCGTCTGGAAGGTGAACCTGTCTTTGGCAGGGATTACCTCCTTCTCTCCGATGAGCCTGTTCCTCCAGCAGTTGACCACTTCAACCTCGATGGTGTTGACGCCTTTTCTTAGCAGGTTCGTGATGTTGAGTCTGTATGGCGCTGTCCAGACGCCGCCGGCATATTCACCATTGACTTTCACCTTGGCCATCACCATGACCTTCCCGAGGTCAATGTAGATTTCGCCTTGAGGCAGCTTCTTGAGTTTGAAGCTGTTGGTGTATGTGGCATTTCCGGAGAAATATTTGATTTCCGGATTCTCGCTTGTTGTCCAGTCGTAGAGTTTGTCAAAGGTAACAGTCCCTTCCGGGCCTCCTCTCTTCTCCTGAAAAGCCACTGTCCAAGGAGAGTTGATGGCTGCGATGACAGATTTCTCCGGATAGTTGCATCCGTCGGAGACGGCTTTGTCCGTGTCCTTTCTGAACACGATGAATGAACTCTCGTAGGCCTCAAGCTTCATCGGAATCTTTGTGGTGTTGGAAAGAGTCTTGTACTGTGTCATGTCACGGACTTCTTTGGTGAGAGGATTCCAAAGTTCAGGGGTCTTGCCTTTCACGCGGAACAATCCGTCGAATGAGATGGTCTTGTCTCCCTGGTTGGAAACGAAATAGTACTCTCCATCCGCAAGCCTTAGGTGGATGAACTGGAGCGGAAGGGAAGGATCCTCGGTAGTGAAATCAGGAGCGATTCCCAGATCTGCGAGTACCTGTTCCAGCGAGGAATCCTTGTAGATTTTCCCTTTGCCGCAGCTCACTGAACGCGAGAACGGATCGGTGTTCTCCTTCCACATTCTGGCGGCAATCTTTTTGACTTTTACGTCACATTCAGGGTAGCCCTGAAGACTCGGGGATTTCTCCGGAGCTGGACCGAGGATTACAAGCCCTTCATGGACAAGTTGCTCGAGTTTTTCCAGGAGCTCCGGACGCATCGTCTTGATTTTTGGAAGGACGAGTACCGAGTACTCCATCCCGCTCTCAAGAACCAATCTGCCGTTTCTGACTCCGGCTTTCATGAGTACATCACCGTTGAGGTAATCAAAGGAGTAGCCTTCCGGAAGTTCAGGATCTTTTGTTCCCGTCATTTTCGGACAGTCTTCGCCAAGGAAGTAGGCGACATCTGCGACATATCGTCCTTGCTGGAGCATGTAGTTGCAGCGTTTGATGTAGTCGGCGAACACGTCAAGTTGAGAGAACCATGTGTTCTTTCGATTGAATTCGTTGCCGAACAATGCGTTGAATCCAGGCACCCTGTCGTCCGGCTGCTGTATGAAGAGATGAAACAGGGTGGCGTTGATTCCTTCTGTGAAGAAACGGTCTCCGCGTTGTTTCATCTGCCCCGGATACTGGGTGAAATCAGGCCCGCCGCAGGTAAAACTCTCTGCCCAGACTTTCTGCTTTCCGTAGATGTGTCCGCAGGATGAGGCTACACGGTTCTCGATGTCACCGAGATCTCCGAAACTCCAGAACTCACCTGCAATCTCGTCTGACTGTGACCCGTACTGAAGGAATTCTCCAGGGAATCCCCAGTGGCCGTAGTTCTCGAGCCATGTGGTCAGACCGTGCTCGTTGCTGACCTCGCGCAGCCCTCCGACATAGTTGTAGGACACCTCGTCGGCGATAAGCCGTCTGAGATCCCAGAGAAAACGGTCTGACATGTCCTCGCTGCCGACAACAACTCCGCTCATTACTGGAATGTAAGGAACAGGGTCATAGCCGTAGGCCGCTTTGAAATCCTCTATGATGTCGTCAGTCCAGTTCTGCCCGCCGGTCTCGTAGCTGTCTTCGACGCAGACCTTGAATGTCTTTCGGTCCTTTGCCGGGATTCGTTTCAGAATCTGTCCGAGATAGTTGTCAAAATGAGTGCGTATGTGTTTCCTGCTCATCTTGTCTGTTTCAAGTCCGGTACCTTCATTTGGAGCAGGGGCGCATAATGTGCCGGTAGGAAGCATGGCGGTTCTCATGATCACCCAATCGCCTGCCGGAACATCCCAGGTGAGCGTTCCGTCTTCTGACATGCTTGCGGTGATGTCTCTGATCTCGCTTGTTGGAACACCTTTGTAGTCAGGCTGGTCTCTCCACATGTAAGCATCCCACATCGGATGCGGTGTCTGCCACATCTTGGAGAGTGATTTCTCCGGATACCTCTCCACGGACGGCTGGTCGGACAGTGTGACGCTTTTCACCACGCCCGGCTTCACCTTGAGGACGAACTCGCTCGCGGTTGTCTCGGGGATGGAAATCACAACAGGGGCGAATGGCTCAAAGCCGACATTTGTCGCGGAATTGCTCCTGTTGATGAGAAACTCTTCGACAAGGGAAAGTTCGCCTCCTTCCCGTGCATAAAGAGCAGCGTTGCTGACGCATTCCTTTTCGACAGGCTTGATGATGATTGAACGCACCGTGGTCTCCTTGTCAGACTTCAGCAGGAACGATCCGTCCCCGGTTGTTTCAGTCACGAAGTTTGCGGATGCATTGGTGAGAGGGTATGCGAGAACCTTGACAGGTTGGGCGTTCCTGCCTACCTCGCGGAGTTTTCCGCTGAATTTCATCGGACCGGAGAGAGTGTCTTTGGAGTAGCCAAGATACCTCATGGCTTGGGATGGCTCCACCCAGGGCCCGCCGCTCTGGCTCCATCCCGGACAGTTGAACATGCCGATCTCGATGCCAAGTTCTCCGGCCGTCTTGAACATTGTGTGAAGAATGTCCCACCATTCATCCGTGAACATCCTGACAGGCCCTTGAGAAATGCCCTGTCCTTCACCGATCATGCCGACAAACGCCCTGTTGATCCCTGCGGCCTTCATTGACTGGAGATCCTTGACGACGCCTTCCTTGGACATGTTCCCCGCTATCCAGTACCAATAGACGGCAAGTTTCTGGCTTTCCGGGGTGTTCTTGAAATTTTTCTCAACTGTGCCGATGCTGTCCTGGGCATGAACCGATCCGCCCAGAATCAGAAGCATGGCAGCTATCCATCTGAATTTTAATCGCATAATGAATTGTTTACTTGGATTAGTGTTTGTGTCTTTCCACAAACTTACATAAAAGTCTGCGTTTTTTATCCGTTCGCTGCCTGCCAGACTTTTTTTTAAAGGAAATATGCCAATTTTTCGGGTTCCGCATGCGGCTGAAACGGGTCGGACGATTATTTAAGGATTGCCGAATATTCGTATATTTGAAGTCACGAATCAAACATCTTTTTAGGAATATGGCGAAATATGGTCTTATAGGCGATCCGATCAAGGGGTCGTGCAGCCCGATGCTCTTTGGTGCGGCGTACGGTGGAATGAAGGACGGGGAATATTCATACGATCTCATCGAGGGAGGGGACTTTGAGACCTCGTTCGAAAAATTCATGAATGAATATGCCGCTGTCAATGTCACATCGCCTTTCAAGGAGCTTGCATATTCAAAAGTCCTTGAACTGGCCGGCAAGGGGCAGGGAACGGTTTCCGGACCGGCCGGCCGTATCGGTGCCACAAATCTTCTTGTGAAAGGATCCAAAGGTATCGAGGCTTACAATTCGGATTTCACAGGAATCGTGACGGCTGTCGTTGAAGCGTATTTCCCTGGTATTGTGGAAGAATTCATCGGGAATTTCGGGGACAGGTTCTTCATTAAGATGCATCAGTTTTTCCTGATGACGCTTTCCCGCACATTCTCCCGTCAGCCGCAGGCTCTTGTTGTAGGCTGCGGGGGAGCAGGAAGGGCGGCGGCCGTGGCTGCCGCCGAACTTGGTTTTGCCACGATTCTGATGAACAGAACTCCTGAAAAAGCCCAGGCGATAGCTGAATCCATGCCTGAATACGGCTTCCTTTCCGATCCGATCTCTGATTTCAAGGAGGCTGTCAAGGAATGTGATCTTGTGATTTACACTTTGCCGATGGCTTTGCCTGAAATTGCAGACTTTACGGCCGATGATTTCGCCGGAGAGGAATCCGGCCAGCACAAGGTCATCCTGGAGGCGAACTACAAATCTCCTTCATTCGATGAGGAGGCTCGGATGAAAATGGCTGCTGCTGACTGTACTTACATCTCCGGTCGCAAATGGCTCCTTTATCAGGCGCTGACCGGCTATTCCGTGATGACCGGCGTACAGCCTGATTTCAAAGCCATGCGCGAATCCGCGGAGTAGTTGGTTTTCAGTTTCTCTGCCGGACCGCTTCGAACAGAAGTATTGCGGCGGAAACTGAAACGTTCAGGGAATCAAGCGCGCCGAGCATCGGGATGCGGATGTGAACATCGGCAGCCTTCCGCCAAATGTCTGTGAGGCCGGTTGACTCAGTTCCCATAACAATTGCGGTGGCCTTTTTCATGTCCGTGTCATAGTAGAGAACCGAATCCTGCAGTTGTGCCGTCAGTATCTGGATATTCTTTCTCTTAAGCCATGCTATGGCTTCTTCGGAAGATGCCACTGCAACTTGCCTGGAGAACACGGCTCCCATGCTGGCCCTGATGAGATTCGGGTTGTAAAGGTCTGTCAGTGGGTCGCAGATGATGACTGCATCGGCCCCTGCTGCATCCGCGCTGCGCAGTACCGCGCCCAGATTACCTGGCTTTTCCACACTCTCCAGTACAATCACCAGCGGGTCTGTGCCGAGTTCAAGATTGTCCAGAGTCCTTTCTTTGAACTCAATTTCGCCAATCACGCCTTCTGTGCCTTCCCGGTATGCGATTTTGCCGTAAAGTTCGTACGGAATCTGGATGACGCCCACCTTCGGATTGAGCCTTTCGGCCTTGCCGAGCAGGTCGTTTAGCTCCTCTTCGGTCAGAATCTCGCCGCAGATGAAAAGAGTCTTCGGCACGAAACCTGCGTCGAGGCAGTGTCCGAGTTCCCTGC
>CAZXVE010000087.1:0-5267 GCA_964644125.1 uncultured Muribaculaceae bacterium | reverse complement strand
CATAGTCGGACGAAAGGCTGTCATAGTCGCCTTTCAGGGCTATCATCTGCTGGGTAAGATCTTCCTTTTCTGCATTGAGGTCCTTGACAAGGCTGGACTTCGAAAACCAGATGTAGGCAAGTCCAGCGGCAAGAAGTACCGCCACGGCCACAAGAACCCACATTGTCTTCTTGAGGCTTTCATTCTTTCTTTCCTGCTCTTCGCGCTCGCGGCGCTCCTGGATAGGATCTATTTCTGCCATAGTCTTTCGATTTTAATGTAATCAGAGTACAAAAATAACAAAAGTATTTAACTATCTTTGTAGTTGCAGCAAAAATCGCACTACAATGAGATACTTTGTCCGGGCGGTAAAATACTTCATCTATTTCTCCGTCCTTTTCGCAGTCATAATCGCAGCGCTTGTGTTTGCCGGAGTAGTAAAGGCCGACATCAGCCTGATGTTCAGGGACGGCTACAGATCACTGTGGCAAATTGCATTGCTATTCGCTTTCGTGTCCGCTTTCTACCCGAAATTCGGCTTCATCAAAAGATCCGTTCTATTGAACGGTGAATATTCCCTCCTTCGCGGAGGAATCGTTGAATACATGGAGGCGCGCGGCTACCGTCTTGAAAATGAAGACGGAGAGAATCTGACTTTCCGCCTGAGATCCAAGTTCAGCGCCCTTTTCAAGATGTTCGAGGACCGGATCACCCTGACCAGAAAACTCGGGGGATTCGAGGCGGAAGGTCTCACCAAGGATGTGGTGCGGATTGTCGGCGGCCTTGAATACAAGTTCCGCGTGACGGACGAAGATTAACCTCTACGCCCAAGCGTTGCAAAACGTCGTCAAACACAGGTTTAATCATTTAACAATCAAAGATCATGGCAGAAGAACTCAAGACTGTCGCAAAATTCTGCGATGCAATGAGCGCCCACATCACGGCAGGGATGCTCAACGAAAACGGCATTCCAGCCGCAGTGTTCGGAGAGAACTCCTCCTATGTTTCATTGAACTACGTTGATCCTATCGAAGTCAAGGTCAATGCAGCGGATTACGATGCAGCGATGAGCCTTCTGGCAACCAGCGAAAGCGCCGAATAGAATTCTTCCCCGAAAACGGCAGTAAGCGGTTCCCGAAGGAATTCATAGACGCGGATCCCTTCCCGGCGTCCCTTTTCGTACGCATCCTTGCATATCCCCCAACGATGGAGGTTGAGCGCCAGCCCGCCTCCGGTCAGTTTTGTAACCCTGATCGGGTAAAGCCAGCAGGACTGCGGCTTTCTGAACTTGCAGGTGCCTTGAAAGAAGCATCTTTCGATGGAGCAGAAACAGTTGCCGGCTTCATCGAAAGTCGTGTAGGCGCACTCTTCCGTCCGGTCCACGACAGGAGTCACGATGTCACCGTCCTGATCAATGGAAAAGAATCCTTCCTTGTCAATCTGCGCACGTCCCTGCGGTCTCATAAGTTCGGAATATACTGGATAATTATCCTCCAGAGGCTCCAGTTCCGACTCTTCCAATGGAGCTCCGCTGTCGCCGATGATGCAGCAACAGCCTTTGCAGACGGCATAGTCGCAGGCGAAATATTCAGTGACGACATCCTCTGACACAAGAATGTCTCCGATTTGGATTATGGTTCCGAAATTATTGTTTGACGACATATTCAATTCTCATTCCTTCGGCCAAGGCTCCGAAAATCTCCTTTACCTTGTCGGCAGAGACACTGCCTATCTTGCTGGCGTAGCCTGTCAACACGTCCTTGCCGCTGGAATAGCGCATCAGGACTGCATCAACATAATTCAGCGGATCCGCGAGGTAACTCGAGTAATTGTTGGTAAGCAGGGACTTGCAGGAGGCCAGTTCAGCTGCGTCCACAGGACTTGAAAGCACCTTTTCCATCTCCTTTCTGGCAATCACCAGCGATTTCATCGGTTGGACTGAACCGCTCTCGACACCATAAGGAAGTCCCGGTTCAGGCACAGGCGTGCAGGTGAATATCAGTTCCAAAGCTTCCTGCGGCCAGAGACTGAAACGGTCAGTCATCCCGACGCTGAATCCGTATTCGGCCATAACTCCTGTCAAACGGCGCTTGAGCGCAAGTCCGGCCACCTTGAACGCCATATAGTTTTCAGTGGTAAACGGTTCGGCACAAGCCAACGCAAGGTCGATTTCCACAGGCGAACCGCTTCTGGAAAAGGTCGTGGAACCGGAACGCATCTTATAGGAAGAAAAAGGACGTACAGAAGAAGCCTTACTGATCCGGAACCCTCCGAGATACTGACACAGAACTTTTTGCACGGACTCTGCCGGCATGTCCCCGACTATCACGAAGACCCCGTCGTTGGACTTGATGAACTGGTCTTCGAAGAAAGCCTGCGCATCCTGCATGGTTCCGTCAACAAGGCCGGACGGAGTTCTGACAGAAGAATAATCGTAGTCCGGATACATCAGACTGTCAAGAACGGCAGGCTTGAGCAATGCCGACTCAACCTTGCGCCACGATTCGAACGCCGAGTCCGAGGCTTTGCGCCGGTTGGCTACGGAGAGCAATGATTTCAGCACCAGTGCAAGCCTGTTGGACGGTGCGGAACCGAACAATCTCATGTCTGAAGTCGAGACCGCGCATTTCATTTCGACCCCCTCGGATCTGAGGATTTTCTGGAAATCACTCCCGGGCATTCCGGCAATGGAACAAAGATCGAGCATGTCCGAGAAGAAAGCCCCTTCTCCCCGATGCAGACCGCGGACAGTCGAATAGCCTCCTTTGATCATGAAAGAATAGCTGAACCGTCCCTGAGTGTCCATCTTCTTGTAAATCACCTTCATTCCGTTGGAGAATGTCCACATCTCACCGCCGGAGACAGGCTCTGTGGCAGTCGATTTGAGCTTGACCTTGTTTTTTTCACTCCAAAAAGCGGAAGTATCCAGCCGACTGGTCTTCCAGTTGTACATCGGGTTGTCAGTCAAGGCGACGCCCTCCCATGCCGACTTGAACAAAACCGGCCAGAACCACTCGTCATACCGGTCCTCGGCTCCGGTCCAGTGAACGCTGCAGTTATCCGAGTTTTCAAGAAGAGCGGCGACATAGCCGTTGAACAGATCAGCTTCAGCCTGACGCGGCATATTCCTGGACAGGAAGAAACGTGCTTTCGTTGCAGGCGTAGCCAGATCCGTCCCGTACAGATAGGATGAAACGCATTGCCTGACAAGAGCGTCATTGGTCTGAGGTTTGAGAAAATTGTTCAGGACAGAGTTGCGGGCGACACCATATTCATCGGCACTGATCCCCTTGGAATGGATTTCGGCAAAAACAGATGCAACAGCCAGCATTGACGGAATCAGGTTGGCCTCGGATGATTCGACCACCGTTCTGAAGCACTCGTCTCCCGCCCTTGAGGCACTCCCCTCATTGATGACGCAGAAATCAGACACGGGAATCCCTCTGGACTGCAGGGTCTCACGGAGTCTGGAAGAAACAATCTCCCTCAATGCGCCGGAGAATAGTTCTGAGATGAAAGGCTGAATTGTGTTCATCTGCTCATCCGGTGTCCTCGGCGAACGGAAATCAACCGTAACGGAAGACCGATCCGACGGGCTGAATGAATATTCCGCCCCGGCGGAAGGCATCCAGACATATTCCTTTTTCTTGTAGGCAGGACTGCGGGACGGCACCATCAAGGAGAAAACGTTCATCCTTTCGATGATGGCGGAAGGGTTGATGTCTCCGGCTATGATGACCGAATGCAGACAAGGTTTGGATGCAATAAGGTCGAAAAGCATCAGAAGGGTCGTGTCTGAAGCGGCCTGGTCAAAAACAGGAACATCATCAAACCGGAACATGACAGCATCGTCAAAGTAAGAGATGTAGCCTTCTTTCCTGCAGCCTATTCCTTTACGCGACAGAAACTTGTAAGGTATCGTCTTGTTGAAGTGAGGCAACGAGGACAACTCCATCCTCGCAGACAGCGTGTCTTTGTCACCTTTGCGTACAAGGACAAAATCAGCAACGCCCTTCATCGTCGGATTCGTCACCAGATAGTAGGTGATTCCGTTGGAAAGGTTCCCTGTCGTGACAGCTCCGTCCTTCTGAAGAACGGGCAGATTCTGCGCTGGCATCATTATTGAAAAACCAAGCAGCGCAAAACACAAAACTGATTTGATAAAGCTACGCATTGTGCAAATCTCCCGTTAAAGGCAAAAATAGCCAATAATGTGCAATTGACACAAAATTTTATTACATTTGTGGCTACTGTAGCCATTCAGGAATATAGTTAACATAATTTTAATACGATGAAAAAGTTTATTCTCGCGATCGCTGCCGCATTCATGGCAGCAAGCATGGCATCCGCCCAGGACATGGCCCAGGCAACCGAACTCTACAATAATGGAGCCACGGCCATCTCAATGAAGAATTGGAAAGAGGCGCTGGATTATTTCCAGAAGGCAATGGAAATGGGCAAGACTATCGGAGCTGACGCTGATGAACTTGTAACCAACTGCAAGAACGCCATTCCTGGTGTTTCTCTCGAAATCGCCAAAGATCTGATCACTGAAAAGAAGTACGATGAGTCAGTCGCTGAACTCGACAAGGTAGTCGCCATCGCTACGGAGTACGAGAATGCCGAGGTCGCTGAAAAAGCCAAGGAACTCGTTCCTCAGGTTTGGATGCAGAAGGGAGTCGACGCCCTCAAGCTGAAGGACTTCGCCGCAGCGGAGGACGGTTTCAAGAAATCTTATGCAATCGACACCACCTCAGGCAAGGCAGCCCTTTATCTCGGACAGGCTCTCGCAGCCCAGGGCAAGACCGAAGAAGCTATTGAGGCTTTCCAGCACGCTTCCTGGAACGGTGAGGAAGCCACTGCAAAGAAGCAGGTTTCCAACATCTACGTCAAGGCTGCGCAGGCTGGTCTGAAGACCCAGAAGTACGCTGTAGCCGTCGAGAACGCCGTCAAGGCCAACGAGTACCTTGAGAATGCCAACGCCTATCTGATCGCCGGCCAGGCTTCCCAGAAGCTCAGCAAGAATTCCGATGCCATCCAGTACTTCGAGAAGTACCTTGAGATGAACCCTAACGCAAAGAACGCTCCTGCCATCACATTCACCGTAGCCGCTCTCTACCAGGGAGCGAAGAACAACGCGAAGGCTCTCGAGAACTACAAGAAGGTTCAGAACGACCCTCAGCTTGGTCAGCAGGCACAGGCGCAGATCAAGGCTCTGAGCAAATAATCAAGCAAAGATGCTCACGCATCTCGAACTGCTCGCTCCGGCGAGAAACATTGACATCGGC
>CAZXVE010000086.1:0-5286 GCA_964644125.1 uncultured Muribaculaceae bacterium | reverse complement strand
GAAATAACTTATGGAAACAAAAAAACTGGAGATGTACATCGCCCCGGAGTCAGAGTGCATTGAATGCGAGCTTGAAAGTGCGATTCTCGAAGGGTCAGTTGAAAACATCAAACCCTGGGAGGATGGATATAACATAGCAGGAAGTGTATAAACAACAACACCACATAACATAACAATGAAACACCAACTGTTGATTTTGGCACTCGCGGGCTTGACTTTGGCTCAGGCCTGCAGTGTCGATGAGGTAGGCTTGCAGCCGGAAACTCCTGCAGAAAGCGCCTACAAGGTTCAGATCTATGGTGACATCCACCAGCAGCCGGCGACCAGGGTTACGACCGACGGATTCTGCACCAATGACGAAGTCGGAGTGTACATCGTCAACTATGACGGAGAGACTCCTGGAATCCTCGGTCTGGAGGGCAACCAGGCCGACAACGTGAAGTTTCGCTTTTCCGAAGAAGGAGCATGGGTGTCGGACTATGACGTGTTCTACAAGGACAATGACACCAAGGTGGACTTCTACGGCTATTATCCTTATGCCGACCCGACTTCCATCGGGGCCTATCCTTACGAAATCGCAAGAGACCAGTCCAAGGATGCGGAGAACGGACAGCTCGCCCCTTATGAGTCATCGGATTTCCTTTGGGCCAAGACAGCCAATGTGACTCCGACAGATTCCAAGGTCATTCTGACTTTCCGTCATATAATGTCTTGCGCGCGTGTGCGTTTCGCTAAAGGCTCCGGCTGGGACAGTGACGAGGAGTATGCCGCGGCAAGCAAGGCAGTTCTCATCGCTAACACTGTCCGCAAGTCCACCATCGACCTTGCCGCAGGTGTCGTGACTCCTGACGGAGAGGCCCCTCTTACCGGCATCGTGCCTATGGTTGACAACGGCGAGTACAGGGCCATTGTCGTGCCTCAGACTGTGGAGGCGGGTAAGCCGGTGCTTGTGATAACCGTCGACGGCGTTCCGCGTCAGTTCGTGCGCGATGTCCCTACTGAGTATCTCACGGGCAAAATCACCACCTTCGACCTGAACCTGAGCAAAAAGTCAGCTACCGGTGAGTATGAGATAGAACTTTCCGGTGTCAGCATAAGCGCCTGGGAGGCGGACAATGTCTCGCACGGGGATGATGCAAGGGAATATGTAGTCATTCACAATGCGGTCCCAGGTCGCCTTGAGTCCACGATTGTTGACCGTCTGGAAATGGACCCTGTGAAGATCAAAAACCTGAAGCTGACGGGATCCATAAACGCGACCGACTATACATATATGAGAGACAAGATGACCGCGCTCCAGAGAGTGAATCTCAAGGAGGTGGAGAGTAAGATAGATGGAGTGTATGCTATCCCTTCTTCCGCTTTTAATGGAAAGACGACTCTGATCAAGTGCTTTCTTCCGGACAAACTCGAACGTATCGAGTATGACGCTTTCGCTTCGACATCTCTTACAGGTACCGTAATACTTCCAGAGGGCTTGAAATATGTTTCGGGATTCAGTAGCACCAAGATTACCAATGTAAGTTTCCCTTCGACTCTTGAAGAGATTGGCTCAAGCGCCTTTAGTTATTGCAAAAGTTTGATGTGTGAGATGTCGTTCCCTGAGTCTTTGAGAATAATTGGCAGTTGGGCATTTCGCGAATCTGCAATCAGCGGGAATCTTGTATTTCCTGAAAAACTGGAATCGATTGGCTCAAGTGCATTTGAGTATTGCTCTAGTCTCAGTGGTTCTCTCGCCATTCCAAGTCAGATAAAAAAGATAGAAGAGAGTGCTTTCAGCAGTACAGGATTATCCGGAACGCTTACTTTGCCGAGCGGACTGGAATCGATTGGTCAAACGGCTTTCTCTAATACGAAACTTAAGGGTGAACTGAATATTCCGGAGAGCGTTACGACCATTGGTGGTAGTGCCTTCTCGGGCACTTTATTCAATGGAACTTTGGTACTTCCTAAAGAACTGACATCTCTTGGCAGTTCAGCTTTCTACGGTTGCTGGCGCCTTAGTGGAATAGTTACCATCCCTTCTAACATAGCGGCAATTCCATCATCTATATTCGCAGACTGTACCGGTCTGGAAGGTGTTGTCCTGCATAAGGATGTCGAGGTGATCGAGGCGAGTGCATTCAACAACTGCACCGGCATAACGTCAATAGTCTGTGAGGCTAAGAATCCTCCTACCATAAATTCCAACAGTTTCAGCGGTGTGGCCAAAGACAACTTCACTGTCGAGGTTCCGGACGCGTCTGTGACACTGTACCGGAACGCCAACTACTGGAGCGAATTCAAACGCTTCTCTGCCCATAAGGAGTTCTCTATCAGCAGAAGCCGGTTCAGAACTCTAAACGCCTCCTCCTCCAAGGATTTCATCCTCCGCGTTCCGAAGGGAAGCCAGTGGAGTGTCGAGTCCAAGCCTGACTGGGTGGAGGTTAGCCCTTCTTCTGGCAATGCCGATGCGGGCACCGCACTTTCCAAGGTGGACGTTAGCGTCTCCACGACAGCTCTCGAGAAGGGAGCCGGAAACCGCAGCGGGGAAGTAGTCTTCATGCTCGACGGAACCGACTACCGTGTGAAGATGACGGTTGAGCAGTACGACTACCAGTACGGCGACCGTGATGTTCTGACGCTTCAGACTGCCTCCAAAGGCAACGGAATCGATATCGTACTGATGGGTGACTGTTTTGATGCCAAGGACATAAGCGAAGGCAATTATTTGCAAGCAATGAAGGATGCCTATGGGTATTTCTTCGACATCGAGCCGTACAAGACCTACAAGGACTACTTCAATGTCTATGCAGTCTTCGGAATGTCGCCGGACAGCGGTATGGGAACGGTAAACACCATCAGGGAGTCGCGTTTCGGCAGCCAGTACACCATAAATGCGGGCATATCACCTGACTTTACCACAACCTTCGCCGCGGCCAGCCTTGCCACCGGCAAGAGTGATGTCAGCAAGACCCTCGTGATGATGATAGAAAACAGTTCGGATTACGCTGGTCTCACCTATATGTTCACTGACGGCTCGGCTGTCGCTGTGATTCCTATGAGCACCGATCCGTCTCCTTATGATTTCCAAGGTCTTGTGCACCACGAGGCCGGTGGACACGGATTCGGAAAACTTGCCGATGAGTACATCTACCACAATGCGTTCATCCAGTCTTGTGCCTGCTTATGCTGCGGTCATGTCGATGAAATCAACAGAATGCAGGCTCTCGGCTACTACGCCAACATATCCCTCAGCGGAGGTATGCACGATGTGTCGTGGTCGCATCTTATCTACGACACTCAATACTCCAGCACCGTGGACATCTACGAAGGCGCATTTTTCCACACCCGCGGAGTTTACAGAAGCGAGCCTACCAGCTGCATGCACAATAACATTCCTTACTATAATGCCATTTCCCGCGAGGCTATCGTCAAGCGCATTATGGAATATGCCGGCGAGACTTACTCTTTCGAGGACTTCAAGTCCAATGATGTCGAGGCTCTTGCCACTGTGGCTGTCAGAAGCGCCGAATCCTGGACGGGGGACGGCAGGACAAGTGTCGGCAGCGGATCGTACAATCAATTGCCTCCAAGGCTGATTGAGATCAAGCCGAATTATGAACTTAGTGATTTTTAACGGTTTGCAGCAATGAAAAAATTATCTGTCACTACTATGATCGCACTGGCTGCGGCCGTCATACCGGCCTGCCAGGAAGGGCCTGTCGGAGAACAGGTCCGCATAAATGAGGAAATGAGTTTCAGTGTCCTGACTCCGGACCTTGGCACAAGGGCGACCGCGAACACTTTCGAGGCTGAGGATAGAGTCGGAGTCTATGTGACCGACTATGCCGACGCATCCACACCAACACCTCTTCAGATTTCCGGTAACAGGGCGAACAACCTTGCTCTGACCTTTGACGGGCAGAATTGGATTCCTGAAAAGAAGGTGTATTGGGGAGACAGCAAAGCCGACATCTATGCTTACTATCCTTTTACGGGCGTTGTTTCAGATGTGAATTCGCAGCCTTGGGTTGTCGCGACCGACCAAAGTGTGGAATCGGCAGGAGATGATATTAGCGCTTACGAAGCCTCGGATGTTCTCTGGTCGAAGGCCGGCGGAATCAGCCGGACTGACGGTGCTGTCAGCCTTCAGATGAAGCATATAATGAGCAAGTTGACCGTCTGCATCATAGCCGGCGAAGACTATGTCGGTTCTCTTCCGGAGGATGCTGATGTGCTGATTCACAGTACGGTCACCGATGCGATGGTCGATCTGGAAAAAGGATCAGTTGTGAAGAATGCCTATAGTGGGGCGAAAAGCATCAAGATGAGAAGGTTGGGCACTCAGACCGTCGATGGCGTGAAGGCTGTGGTTTTCGAGGCCATAGTTGTCCCTCAGATGCTTGAGACATCCGTTCCGCTTCTGGAAATCAATTCCAAGAGCGTGTCATATATGCTGGAGGACAGCTTCAATTTCCGCCCTGGAGTGGCATACACTTACACTGCTACCCTGAACACTTCCACCAATGCAATCAAGGTCGAAATCGGCTGTGAAATCGATGACTGGAACAGTACGGGTTCGGGAAGCGGCGGCGGAGACGGGTCCGGGGATGACGGAGGCTCTTCAGGAGATGATGACGGAAAGACCTACACCGATCTCTCTGCATCCGGTACCGCCAACTGTTACCTCATTCAGAAAGCCGGCGACTATAGGTTCAAGGCTGTTCAGGGCAACACCGACGGTACGGTCGGCAACGTGAAGAGCGTGGAGGTTCTTTGGGAATCCTTCGGAACGACGACGATGCCGAATGTCGGAGACCTCATCGCTTCCGTTTCCTATCGTGACGGGTACATACGTTTCTCGACTCCCGACACTTTCGTCGAAGGCAATGCTCTCATCGCGGCCAAGAGTTCCAAAGGCATTATCCTTTGGTCCTGGCACATCTGGTGCGCATCGGAAGGCTGGAAAGAACAGGTGTACTATAATGATGCCGGAACTATGATGGACCGCAATCTCGGCGCGACCTCTGCGGATGCAGGAAAAGTCGGTTCCCTCGGCCTTTTCTATCAGTGGGGCCGCAAGGATCCGTTCCTCGGTGCTGCTGCAGTAAGCGGTAGCGAGCGTGCAGTTTCGACCGGTGAGTGGGCTACGAGCAGTACTTCCATAACTCCGTCATTGGCGGAACAGAATCCTATGACGTTCTATACCGGTTACAGTAATCATCTGCCGAACGGAAGCTGGAATTCGGAAAAGACAGCCTACGATCCGTGTCCAGCAGGATGGAGAGTCCCTGACGGAGGTGA
>CAZXVE010000085.1:0-5328 GCA_964644125.1 uncultured Muribaculaceae bacterium | reverse complement strand
CGCCTTCAAGCCGACCTCAAGCATAACGAAATCCCAGAACACATTGAATGTCAAGACCGGAGAACATACAGTCCTCAATGTTCCCGGCCGTCACGATGTCTGCTTCACCCTCCGCACCCCTGTCATAGTCGAGGCCGTCGCCGCAATAGTCCTTGCTGATCTGTTGATGTCCGGGAGATAGAAGCGAGGCTCAGGGGTTCAGCTGACGGTACATCTCCAGAAAAGCCGGAAATGATTTGGCTATGCAGGAAGTGTCATCAATCCTGACAGGAGAGTCGGCGCACCATGATGCAACGGTAAGAGCCATGGCCATACGGTGGTCGTGCGAGGATGTGTAGTCACCACCTATCAGCAGATGGCCGTTCAGCAGACGGCTTTCAACGGATTCTCCGGTGACGGTGAGGGTGTCGCCGTTGGCGGATGCCGGTACGCCCATTCGGGTGAGCATGTCCAGAATTGCTGTTCCGCGGTCGCTTTCCTTGCTTGCAAGTCTTTTGAATCCTTGAATATTGCTGCTCCCATGGCAGAATGCGGCCAGAATTGCTGTTATCGGGAACAGATCCGGGCAATTGTTCAGATCGGTGTCAAAAGCTCTCAGAGGAGCCTTTTGGGCTGAGATGAGGCCGCGGTGACTCTTACGGTCTTCCGGAGATTCGTTCGCATTTTCATCCTGAGGTTCGTCTTCCGTCTGCGAGAGACTGGCTCCTGCTTCCATCAGAATGTCCATGATCGAGATGTCAGCCTGAAGCGAGGTCGTGTCCAGTCCGGTCAGCTTCACGTCGCCGAACAATGCTCCGGCCACCAGGAAGTTGGCAGCGGCGCTCCAGTCTCCTTCAATGTCAAAAGCGGCTGCGGAATAGCTTTGCCCGCCTTTGATCTTGAAGGTTATTCCTGTGCAGAGACTCCAGTCCTGCGTTTCCATAAAATCCTCTCCACCTTCCATCTCGCTGCCTATTCTGATTCCGAATCTTCGCATTACATCCGCAGTGATGAACATGTATGGAATGCTCTTGGGGTCGTGGACATGCACGACTGAGTCTTCACGGAGCAGCGGCAGAGCCATCAGCAGACCTGAAATCAGCTGGGATCCTCCTTTGCCTGAGACGTTGACCTTCCCCGGAAGCAGCGGCCCCTGTACTGTCAGGGGTACGTGGACCTCGGCGGCGGAGTTGAGCGATCTCAGGACAGTGCCGAAACCGGCCATGATTTCCGAGGCTCCTTTCAGAGGCCTGTTCGGAAGCGTCCCGATTCCGTCGATTTCTATTTGCTTTCCGTTGCCAAGTGCGGCAACGAGAGGAATCATCAGACGTGTCAGCAGACCTGATTCCCCGACATTGATCTTTTCAGGAATATCCGCTGACGAACCTATGCCTTTGATGATGAGGGCGCATCCGTTGGTTTCCGCATCCTTTTCAACCCGGACATCGGCTCCGAGTGCCTTTGCGACTTCAATCGCCGCCTCATTGTCTCCGCAAGGAGAGTAGCCGTTGAGTCTGGATTCACCTTCGGCCAGGGCCGCTGCGATTATTGCGCGTTGAGCAAAGCTTTTGGAGGCGGGCATATTCAAAGCTGCATTGCAGTGAAGACGCTTTCTGCTTCCATAGACAGCGTCAAGCATCTCTGCATACCCCCATTGCCCCGGTGCCGCAGCTTCTTCTTCGGCCAGGGCCGCGTAGGTGAAAGGACTGCCGAGTCTAAGGCATTCGAGTCTGCTGGCTTTGCCGGTTTCGCCCATTGAGAAAGCGACAAGGCCGTCGATCGAGCCGTAAAGTCCAAGCACTCTTGCGACATCTTCCTGCGAGCGGGCCATGGCCGCAATCTTTACAATTTCTCCTCCGAATCTACGGCATTTCTCTGCAGTGCCGGTCAACACATCGACTGAAGGTGTTCCGGCAAAGAAATGAGCGGACCGGATCATTGTGGTTCCATATTCAGTGCAGACCCTGCGGAGTCTTTTGCCTGTCTCCTTGGGCGCTTCAATTTCCAGATCCAGAAAAGCCGCCCCGGCCTCTACTGCAGCTGTCAGTTTCCTTTCCGCTTCCTCCCAGGTTCCGCTGCCGTCATCCGCGACCCTGCAGGTCGCCACAAGCGGCGTGTCCGAGGATGAGAACAAGTACTCTATCTCCTCAATGTCGAGCGGGCATCTGTCCAGCCTGATTTCAGCCATCTGGATCCGTGGTTCACTGCTGTCCAGCAGATTCATTATCTCTTGCAGGTTCCGGTTCTGGATTGTTGTGCAGATCATGTCGTTTGACTTTAGAATTGTCTGATTTGTTACAGGTTGGAAGCCTGCAGTGTCTTGACTGCGTCTTCCACGCTGAGTTCCCTGGTTTCTACGTGTCCTATGCCCAGCGGCAGCACGAAATGGATGAACGCGCCTTCGCTCTTTTTGTCCTTCTTCATTGCATCGGCGAGAGAGTCAATGCTGTACGGGCATCTGACCGGCAACCCACACGCAGTGAAATCGGCCTTCAACCGTTCGGCAAGGCCCTCGGCCAGCCCCATTGATTCCGACAACTGTGCGGCCAGGATGATGCCCATGGCGACTGCCTCTCCATGTGCAATTCTTTCTCCGGAATTCTTCTCGATGGCGTGGGCGAAAGTGTGGCCCAGATTGAGCAGTCTCCGTTCTCCGTGTTCATTCGGATCCCTTCCGGCAATGCCCGCCTTGATTCGGGCCGCCGCAGCGATCAGACTTCTCAGCGTTTCTGAATATTCCCGTATGGCGACTTTCCCGGAAGCTTGGGAATGAATATCTTCAAGCATATTCACCGCCCTTTCATATTCACCGCCCTCATTGTTGATGATGAATGTTTTGAGCAGTTCGGCGGCCCCGGAAAGGATTTGCGGATAAGGTAGCGTTTCAAGAGGTTCCGGACAGATGAAGGTCATTTCCGGCTGCCGGATTACTCCTATGATGTTCTTGTACGAGTCCAGGTTCACACCGTTTTTACCGCCTATTGCAGCATCCACCTGAGAAAGAAGCGTTGTCGGAATGAATCCGAATCGGACTCCGCGCTTGTAGACTGAAGCAGCAAATCCGGCAAGGTCCGTTGTGATGCCGCCTCCGATTGCAAGTACGAACGCCTGCCTGTCGGCACCTTTCTCCAGAAGCCAGTTTTCTGTTTCCAGTACGGTAGCAAGAGTTTTCTTCGCTTCAGTTGCTTCAATCGGAAGAATTCCTTTCGCCTCTATGCCAAGATTCTCCACGAGACCACCTACATTACGGTCGTGAATTATGAATATGCTCCCGTAGCGGCAGAGGTGTTTCCTGACATCCCTCAGCGGGCAGTCCACGATGTTGATTCTTTCCATTACAAAGTGTACAGATTCAGTCCGGTCTCTTCATCGAAATGACGTCCGACCTTGCAGTTGTAACGTCTGACGAACACCTCGCATGCCCCGTTGATGGTGGCCACCAGCAGATGTCCTCCCACAACCGAGTAGTCTGAACGGCCGAAGTTCGCATGAAGGTGAAGGTAGACCTTGCCGTCTTTCTCCGAGATGTTTCCCACAAGACTTGAAATCTCCATCTGCTCGTCGAATGTCTTGTCGACGTAAGCTTTCGTGGCAGGATTCAGAAAACGGAGAGTCGCGCTGTTCACCGCACCGATTCCGCTCACCTCTCCGGCCATGATTCCCTGCTCCCGGCAAAACGCCGCAATCGCCTCCATCAGTTCCTGATGGTTGTCAATGCTGACGACAAATCTGTCGCCGTCCTGCTTGAATGTGTACATTTCTCAAAAATTTTGTGAATATACTAATTTCCTCCGAATTCCACATCGGTGATAATCCCCAAATATTTTATGACTTCTCCATGAGTTTGGGGAAGAAGTTATATATTTGAGCAAAATTTCCGGAACATGAGAAAAGACATCACAAATGTAGTGTTTGATTTTGGTGGGGTGATTGCTCCTGCTGACCTTGGAACAGTCATCGGCAGATTCAAGGCTTTGGGATTTGCGCATGTTGAGAAGTACATCAATCTGGTTCGTCAGGAAGGCTTCTTCGGAGACTTTGAGGCCGGTCTGATCGGAAGCGAGGAGTTCAGGGAAAGAGTGAGCCATGAGGTCGGGCGTGAAGTCAGCATGGACGAGTGCCGCCATGCCTACATGGGATTCTTTTCGTACATTCCTGAAAGAAATCTGGATCTCCTAAGAAAGCTCCGCTCCGAAGGCTATCGTCTGTCTCTTCTTTCCAACACCAACCCGTTCATTACAGAATGGTCTCTGAGCAAGGATTTTGACGGCCATGGCCATTCGCTTGACGAGTATCTTGACAGCATATACCTCAGTTATGAACTGAAAATCATGAAACCTGATGAGCGGATATTCCGTGTGATGCTTGAGTCTGAAAATGTGGCTCCATCCAGCGTCCTCTTCATCGATGACGGTCCCAAGAACGTTGCCGCTGCCAGGAAAATCGGTCTTAACGTCATCCAAGCCGTCGATGGTGAAGACTGGACCGGATCAGTTCTAAGTTTTCTCGGGTAAAACCGCGCCGTACTTTCCGTTACACCCCTTTCACTGACATTTCGCAATTGCGGCAGTCGAAAAGCAGCCGGTAACGCTTGCCGTTGTTGACAAGGAAGAGAGGAGCATTCTGCGAGGCTTTCTGCCGGACGGGACAGAGGCCGAGTTCATAGCGGATGCAGTACTTGGTTCGCATCAGTTCAGCGTCCGGGCGGTGCGTGATTTCAAAAGCGTCTTCAGCATCTTCCGCTCCCAGCGAAAGATAGGTCTCTCTCGCGATACGGTTCGCGATGTTTGCCTTGTACGAAAGGCACAGCGGAGTCCTTGAGCTCTGAATATCAGGAATATCCTCCAGCGTAAATTTGCCTTGTGCATCGGCGGAATCTTTTGCCGCGCCTTGGGTTTGAGCCGCAGATGGTTCTTTCGCCGTGGCTTCTGCGGAAATACAGGCTTTGCAGCCTGCATTGTCTTCAGTCCTGCCGCCGCAAGGAAGGTTCTCCAGTTCAGCGGCGATGTCCCGGCGGATGGCGTTCAGGGTCGAGGCCGGAAGGAACGGCAGCGCCCCTCCGGATCCCTCCGCATCCAGCGAACTGAGTGTGAATGAATATGTTCCCGTGGATTTTGAGAGTTGCGACGTGAACATATTCCTCATCCTTTCCGGATTTTCCGCCGCCGAGGTCCCGGCCTCTCTCTCGAAGGCCACCGACCTGCCGTCCTGGGAAACGGCCTTGACAGTCAGCAGGAAAGCATTCTCCTGCGGCTTTCCGTCCAGGCTGTCGCCGCCGGTTTCCGCCGTCCGCTCGTCACCGCCGCGTTCAATTCCGGCGTTCCGCATCGAAACGGTTATGTCCACCCT
>CAZXVE010000084.1:0-5406 GCA_964644125.1 uncultured Muribaculaceae bacterium | reverse complement strand
TGCCGGTCTTCAGGATCGACAGGTTCGCCGGAGTGATCCCCACCTTTTCAGCGAGTGCCGAGGAGGACATCTTCCTTTTCGCCAGCATCACATCCACATTGACAATTATCGGCATAATGCATAATGATTATGAATTTCTTCGCGAACTTACACCATTTTTCGCGTATCGCCAAATATTTTTCATGTTTATCGATAAATTTTTATTGAATATAACAGGCTATGCATAATTAAAGACCCTTCAATTCTTGCACTTTAAGAATATGGTCACTATATTTGGCAGCATCATAAGATATGCTTATATATGTTGGAGGATTTCAAACTGAAGGTGTTTAAAGCCGTAGCGGAAAATGGCAGTTTCACATTGGCGGCAAAGAGTCTGGGAATATCACAACCGGCCGTCAGCCAGAACATCGCTGAACTTGAAAAGGCCACAGGAACACAACTGTTCGAGAGGAACCGCTCATCCGTAACCCTCACCGCATCTGGCATCGCTTTCAAGGAATATGCAGAAAAGATTCTGTACTGGTGTTCAGCCACAGAGAGGATGTTCGGTCCGGAAGGAAAACTGACGGCAGCGCACCCTGTCACGATTGCCGCTGACGACTTCACTGCAAGTTCTCTCCTGCCGGACCTTCTGGCAAGAATCCTGGCGGCGAATCCTACCCTGTCTTTCAGGGTTGCCGACAACGGAGAAGATGCCAGCATCCGCCTTTACCACAAGGTGAACACAAGTGAACTTTCGTTCGAAGAAAACGGGACTCTCCTGACAAGCATACCGGCAAAGGCGGTGGGATCCAGCCAGACATATTCACATGTCAGGGACCTGCGTCTGCTGCCAGGCCGCGTCTCGCTGGCAGTCCACAAGGCATATTCAAAGATGCTCCCGGCAGACCTCGCCGCCCGAGTGGCCGTTGTGGCGGACTCCTACACAGTGGCCGCTCTCGCTCTCCGGTCGCCCGACATAGTCGCCGTCCTGCCTTCATCCACCGTTCCGGCAGGGCTTGTCCAACTTCCGGTCCGGCTGAACTGGCTTACGATGGACATTCATCTGGAAGCAGGATCCGATCAGACCGCACAGACTATCGCCGGACAAATCCGCATGATCGCAGCGGAAATGTAAAAAAAGGTGGCGGAGAAGTCTGAACGTCTTCTCCGCCACACACTATGAAGCTAAAAACTATTCAGCCGGATGAATGGCGCCCATCGGGCAAGCGTCAGCGCAAGTACCGCAGTCAACGCAGGCATCAGGGTCGATGGTGTAAACGTCACCTTCGTGGATAGCGCCCTGAGGGCACTCGCCTGCACATGTTCCGCAAGCTACGCAATCAGTTTCAGAAATCTTGTAAGCCATAATTCAATAAATAAAATTGTTACCTTCCAGTTATCATTTACAGGTTTCCGGAGCACCGGAAACATTTTGCAAATATAAATCTTAAATTCACAAAATCAAACCCCACACGACAAAAACAACCAGGCCGATTCCTACTTTCAGCGCCTTTGCCTTCAAGAAGGAGGATTTGCTGTCAGCAAGAAGAGGAAGCGAGGCATGTCCATCCTGCACGATTGAATTGGCCAGCAGGACGGGGAACGGAATGACACCTCCAGCGAACAATGTCACGAAAATGAGATGCGGTCCGGATTCCGGAATCAGACCCACCGCAATCGCAAGCAGAATCATCAACGCCGTGTTGTCGTTGACCCATGCTGAAACATCGATGAAGTTGAAAAGTATTCCGATGACAAGAAGCGCCCCGAAAGTCCAGGCGAATATGCTCGGCAGATGCTTGCGTACAATGTGTTCCCAGAGATGTTCCTCAACGAAATGGTCGGAAGCGAAAAGCAGTGCGGCAAGCACGACAAGACTGAGCGCACCGAAAAGCCAGAAAGTCCATTCCTCATCAAAAGCCAAAAGTCCTTCAGTTTCACCTTCCTCTTCCAGCAGGCCGGACAACAGCGCAGCAATGAATATCACAGTGCCTGCCAACATGAATATTCTCGTCTTGCCGAAATGTCTGCCCTCCTTGTGGCGGTGGCCGTTCTGATGTTCGCAGTCATCGTCATGCAATTCAAATGAATCTTCCAAACGCGTCGGCAAACGTTTGTCTTTGGACGAAAACCGATCCACCACCAGTCCTGAGACAACGGCCAGCACAAAAAGGATAAGGGACAACAGGACAGCCTTACCCGGAAACATGGCAAGCATCATGAACGATTCATCCCCGACAGTAGCGATCATCATTGCCACCAAAGCGCCGAAACTCAGCATTCTGTGCGTGTAAAGCGACACGGCGGCGAAACCGCCCACACAACCCGGAACCGCCCCGAGGAGTGCCGACACAAGCACCTGGGCAAAGCCCGACTTCTGAAGAGACCTGAAAATCCGGCCGTCTGACTCCACATTGAACGACTCGATCATCATCATCATGACGACCACAAGTCCCGAAATCAGGACAGAACCTCTCAAAGCATCGGATAATACGGAAACGATCATGGCTTTCTATGCTGTCACCCAACCGGTAAGATACAGATTGACAATCGGGCGCAAAGGAGAGTTCGTGGTCAAAGTGAGAACTATCAGACATTCCCCGGCCGGAAATCCTTTCGTGTCAAGAGACACTTTCAGTTCTCCCTTGCCTCCGGCCGGAACATCGGTGAAAGCCTGAGCCTTGACATGAGAGCTTTCCGAATCCACCTTATAGACCCGAAAAACAGACTTTCCTTTGTTAGTGAATCTGAAGACACCTTCAACGCTGGTTCCAGCCTTTACCTTTCCAAAAGAAAAAGTACTTTCATCAGCTATCGGATTGGATCCGGCATTGCGTTCCGCATCCGTCAAAGCTGAAAAATTTTCTTTGATGTAAGCGTAAAATCCTATCCGGCTCTTCCCTGCCCCGAGTTCCGGATTGGGATCCGCCACAATCGCTTCGGCTCCGGGGGCTGAAGATTCCTTTTCAGACGATGGAGACAGGACTGCCTTGTACTGACGGCCGTCAACAACCGGTGTTGCGAAATAATAGTTTTTGCCCCAATGATTCCTGTCAGCTGTGATTGTGTAGTCGATTTTGGCTGTGGATCTTGCGGGAACAGGATTCGGAGAAATCCTGACCGACAGTCCTTCGCTCACATCCGAGAACTTCACAGTCAATGGTTTGCCGGCCAGATTCGCCACGGTCAACGTTCCGCTTTTCTGCTGTTCCTGCGAGAGGTTTCCGGCCTTGATTTCAACCTTCTTGAAAGACAAGGCACCGAACCGGACCGGGTAAAGTTCCTCAAGAGAAAGTTTCTTGTCATGTGTCACACCCCTGAGTTTCAAGATGACAGGTTGTTTGATGCCGGAAAAATAAGCCGTCAATGATTTATCGAACGGATATCCTCCTTTTTCATCGTTCTTGAAAGTGGCCGTAATGGTTCCGGTAGCCCCCGGATTTATAGGTTTCTTTGTCCAGACGACATCAGTACAGCCGCATGAAGTAACCACATTGTAGATAAGCAACGGCTTGTCACCTATATTCTTGACCGTAAAGGTAGCTGTCACCGGACCGTCAGACACCAGAATGTCTCCGAAATCATGGACAGTTCTGTCCAGTTGGACAACTCCTCCGAAAGTATTGTCCTTGCCCGAACCCTGTGCCGAGGTTGCCGCACAGAAGCAGACGAGCAGAATGAGCGTTGCGGAAATATGCTTGAAAATATTCATGGCCATATCATAAAAAGCTTTGCACGTTCGAGGAATGCAAATTCCTTTCCATCGGCAAATTTACCACTTAAAAGATACTTTTTCAAATCATGGCTAAATTTTGTAATTTTGTACGATTATGCGGTTATAATAAATGGCGAACATAGAACAAAACTACGACTACACGGATGACAACATAAAAACCCTTGAAGGTGTCGAACACATCCGCCGCAGACCGGGAATGTACATCGGAAGGCTGGGCAACGGCTCCAATCCGGGAGACGGAATCTACGTTCTCCTCAAGGAGATTGTGGACAACTGCATCGATGAGTTCTCGGCCGGATTCGGCAAGCAAGTCATCATCAAGATAGAGGACAAACAGGTTACAGTCAGAGACTTCGGCCGTGGGATCCCTCTCAACTCCGTCATCAAGGCTACAAGTCAGCTGAACACGGGCGGAAAGTTTGATGACAAGGCTTTCAAGAAATCTGTCGGATTGAACGGAGTCGGCACGAAAGCGGTCAATGCCCTGTCCGAGAAGTTCTATGTGGAATCGTTCAGAGGCGGCGAGAGTTCCTGGGCAAGTTATGAACGCGGCGTGCTGGTGGACAGCGGCAGGAAAGAGAACGTAACAGAAAAGAACGGCACACTGGTGGTCTTCACGCCGGACAGCATGATGTTCGGAGGGTTCGAGTTCCACATGGACTACGTGGAGACCATGGTCAAAAACTACTCCTACCTGAAGAAAGGCTTGGCTCTGCTGCTCAACGGAGTTACCTACAAATCAGAAAACGGTCTTCTTGACCTGGTGAACGACAGTCTGTCCGAAACGCCGCGCTACGAACCGATCCATCTTGCCGGAGACGATGTGGAAGTCGTGCTGACGCACGGAAACTCTTACGGAGAGAACATCGCCTCATTTGTCAACGGACAGAACACCCGGGACGGAGGAACGCATCTGGCAGCGTTCAGAGAGGCCATCGCCAAGACTCTCAAGGATTTCTTCAAGAAGAATTATGCCCCAGAGGACTGCCGTCAGGGCATCATCGGAGCAATCAGCATCCAGATCCAGGAGCCGAACTTTGAAGGGCAGACCAAGACAAAGCTCGGTTCTACCTACATGTGGGAGAAGGAGAAGACTGACGAAAACGGCAGGAAGATCCAGAATCCGGACGGATCCATCGAAATTGACCGTGGGCCTACCATAAGATCTTATGTCAATGATTTCATAGCCAGAAACCTGGACAACTACCTGCGCATCCACAAGGACATCGTCCCGATCATCGAGAACAAAATCAAGGAATCACAGGCGGAACGCGAAGAAATCGCAGGCATACAGAAGAAAACCAGGGAAAGAAACAAGAAAGCGAATGTCTACAACCGGAAACTGCGCGACTGCCGTTACCATTATGGTGACAAACTGCCGAAAGACAAGCAGGACCTTGCGGAATTGACAAGTATATTCATAACGGAGGGAGACTCCGCGAGCGGAACCATAACCAAGGTTCGCAAGGCTAACTACCAGGCCGTGTTCAGCCTTCGCGGAAAGCCGATCAACTGCTACAAGGAAAGTCACAAGAAGGTGGCGGAGAACGAGGAACTGAACCTCCTGATCTCTGCTCTCGGAGTGGAGGACGACCTCGACAACCTGCGCTACAACAACATCATAGTGGCAACGGATGCCGATGACGACGGAATGCACATCAGGATGCTTGTCCTCACCTTCTTCA
>CAZXVE010000083.1:0-5527 GCA_964644125.1 uncultured Muribaculaceae bacterium | reverse complement strand
CGGACACCCTCAAGGGCATCCGCACGATGTTCAACAACGCTCCTGACGTGGCCGCCGCCGTGACCAAGCTCATCGCGGAGAACACCGACGCAAAGAAGAAGATCGATGAATATGCCAAAGAGAAGGCCGCCTCGTTCGCGAAGACCATCTCCGAGAACGCAGAGGTCATCAATGGTATAAAAGTTGTCAAATTCAGCGGGGACATCGACCCTGCGATGCTCAGGGAAGCCGCCACGATTCTCCAGAAGGAGGTCAGCGGATTCGTTCTTGCTGCCGGCTACTGCCACGAAGGCAAGCCTCAGCTCGCGCTGATGTACTCCAACGATCTCGTGGCCGCCGGACGCAACGCGGCCAAGGACATCAAGGAAGCGGCCAAGCTCATCCAGGGCGGCGGCGGCGGACAGCCGACACTCGCCACGGCCGGCGGAAGGAACGCCGAAGGCATCGCCGCAGCGCTTGACAAACTCGTGGAAGTGGCCACAGCATAAGACTTAAAGACAGAGAGCACACCCGCGAGGATATTCACAAAACCATAAAATATCCTCCGGGAATATTCACAAAACACCTTAATTTTCGGGGATGAAGAAGATCGACAGATTCATACTGACCTCATTCATAGGGCCATTTTTCATGATCCTGCTTGTGGTCATCTTCATTCTCATGATGCAGTTCCTCTGGGTCTACATAGACGAACTGGTCGGGAAAGGCCTCGGGCTGAAGGTAGTGGCGGAATTTCTTTTCTGGGGAAGTTGCACCGTGCTGCCGCTCGCACTGCCGCTCGCGACACTGCTCGCCTCGATGATGACGGTCGGGAACATGGGCGAGAACAACGAACTGATCGCCCTGAAAGCAGCGGGAGTGTCGGTCCTGAGGGTGATGTTGCCTATCCTCATAGCGTCCTTCTGCATCAGTATCGGAACATTCTTCGTCATCAACAATCTTGTACCGGTTTCTTTCAACGAGATCTACACGCTCAGGGATGACATCGGGAAGACCAAAGAGGAGATCAAGATCCCTTCCGGCACGTTCTATGACGGTGTGGACGGTTATGTCCTCAGAGTCGGAAGCAGAAACGACAAGACCGGAATGATGCGCGACGTGATGCTTTATGACCATCACGGCAACAGCAACACACGGCTTACGCTCGCGGACTCCGCCATCATGAAGATGTCCAAGGACAAGTCCTACCTGACTTTCAGGATGTACAACGGAACGAACTATCAGGAGACCAACGACAAGCACTTCCGTGACACCTCCCTTCAGCTTCAAAGGATTGACTTCACGAAGCAGGAGATGATCATTCAGCTCCAGAACTACGCGTTCCAGAAATCCGACAGCGCAAGGTACGGAGATCAGGTGAAGGCTCTGCCTCTGGAGAAACTCAAGATTCAGAAAGATTCCCTTCTGCTTCAGAGGGACAGCGTAAAGGCCATGCAGTTCTCTGCGACGGCGGCATCTTACCTGTTCAATGAGAACAAGCAGCTTGACACCACAGCGAAAGGAATATCCCGCAATTTCACCGATTCCTGCTTCCTCAGCTTCAAGGATGACCAGGCCATGGCCAGGGCGCTGGAAGCAGCGTCCAACAAGGCCAAGCAGCTCCAGTCAAGCCTTGAGACCTACGAGTTCGGGTCGTTCGACTACACGGTACTCCTGCGCAGAACAGACCTGGAGCTCCTGCGGCGCTACGGACAGGCGCTGGCCTGTTTCATAATGTTCTTCATCGGAGCGCCTCTCGGGGCCTTGATCAGGAAAGGTGGAATCGGAGTTTCAGCCATCGTCTCCCTGTTGTTCTTCGTTCTCTACTGGATCGTGGACATTACGGGGGTGAAACTGGCAAGGGACGGAAGCATCAGCACTGTGTCCGGTGCATTCATGTCCGCCTGGATTCTTCTGCCGATAGGCCTTTTCCTGACCTGGAAGGCGATCCATGACACGGACATCTCGAACATGGACAGCATAAAGAATTGGTGGAGAAAGACAAAGAGTATGTTGGCAGGATTATTCAAGAAAACAAGAATCGTCTACATGGGCACACCGGAATTCGCGGTGGCTCCATTACAGGCCCTTCTTGAGCAGAAGTACAACATTGTAGGAGTCGTCACAGTGGCGGACAAGCCGAGCGGACGCGGACAAAAGATGAACGAAAGCGCTGTCAAGAAATTCGCAGTGGAGAAAGGGATTCCTGTCCTTCAGCCGGTCAAGCTCAAGGATCCCGAGTTCCTCGCACAGCTTAAAGCCCTGAAGGCCGACCTGTTCATCGTGGTGGCGTTCAGAATGCTGCCTGAAGAAGTCTGGTCAATGCCTAAGCTCGGCACATTCAATCTGCACGCAGCACTTCTGCCTCAGTACCGCGGCGCCGCCCCGATCAACTGGGCCGTGATCAACGGGGAGACACGTACCGGAGTGACGACATTCATGATTGACAAGAACATCGACACCGGCGGAATCATCCTCCGCCAGGGAATCAACATCGCAGACACCGACACTGCCGGAGACGTGCATGACAAGCTCATGGAAATCGGAGCCGACCTTGTCGTGCAGACCACCCAGGGAATCATCGAGCACAACGTGGACACCCGCGTCCAAAGGAGTTTCATCCAGGGATCAGAGGTCCTGAGGCCGGCTCCGAAGTTGACGCGCGAACTCTGCCACATCGACTGGAATGATTCCACCCGGCAGGTGGTGAATCTGGTGCGCGGACTCAGCCCGTACCCGGCAGCCTTCACCGAACTCGTGCGTGAAGGCGGAGTTCCGGCCCAGTTGAAGATCTTCTCGGCGACAGCCGTCACCGAACCTGTTGCAGGGCCTTGCGAACCAGGCAGAATCATCACCGACGGAAAGTCCTACCTGCACATCACGACTGCCGACGGCGCCGTGGCCCTTCACGACGTCCAGCTCGCCGGCAAGAAGCGGATGGACATCAAGGCGTTCCTGGCCGGATTCCGCGATCCGGAGACCTGCTCCACCACCGCCGGCACATCAAAGACCGAAATAGCCAGGACAAGACAGTGAAAGAAGCCGTAATCATCTGCAACGGAGATTTCCCCAGGAAGGAATATCCGCGCGAACTCATCCGGAGGGCGGACGTCATCGTCTGCTGCGACGGGGCGCTCGAAGCATTTCTCCGGAACCGCGACAGGATATTCAAGGAAAAGCGGGATCCCGATGTGATCATCGGTGACATGGATTCCATTCCCAAAAGGCTGATGAATGAATATTCCGACATCATTGTGCGGGAAGAGGAGCAGGAAACCAACGACCAGACGAAGGCCTTCCGCTACGTTCTGGAGCATTGGCCTGAAGTGGGGACCGTGCATATCCTTGCAGCCACGGGGAAACGGGAGGCCCACACCGTCGGCAACCTGGGGCAGATTATGGAATATGCCCGGCTTTACGGAGCAAGCGGCAATCCCGAAGAGAACGGGATATATGTCGATGCCGTGTCCGACTGGAGCACGGCCTTCGCTCTGACCGATTCCTGCGAGCTTTTTGTCGGGGAAGGCAGGGCCGTGTCCATATTCAGTCCCGACAATTCATTGAACATCAAGTCAGAAGGTCTCGTCTGGCAAACCTCCGGCGTCGTGTTTGACAACTGGTGGAAAGCCACCCTGAACCGCGCCGCCGCCGACTCCATCCGACTGACATTCTCGCACAAGTCCATCGCCCTCGTGATCCTCGACTGACCCCTGCCCCGCTTTTGACCGGAGCCGATAATTCCCAAAGTTCACAAACTCATGGACTTTACTGGTCGGAGGAAATATAAAGCCCGGACAAAACCGCCACGAAACCATATTGAGATTCCGGCATCAGCCTGAAGTTACCAGAAATGCGGACAAGAAGGGCTGAATTACCAGAATTCGGGAAATTGAAGCCAATGAGGTTGAAAATCTGCGATGTAATCGTTATCTTGCGTAAGATTTGGCTTTAATGAATATGCTTAGAAAACTCAGAATCGCTTTGGGGGCACTCTGCCTCCTGGGCATCACGTTGCTGTTCCTCGACCTGTCAGGAGCTTTGCACCACTGGCTCGGCTGGCTCGCAAGAATCCAGTTCCTGCCCGCAGTGCTTGCACTCAACCTCGGAGTCATCGTCGCTCTCGTGCTGGTGTCCCTGATCTTCGGCAGAATCTACTGCTCGGTCATCTGCCCTCTGGGAGTGTTCCAGGACGGAGTCTCGAACCTCAGTTCCAGAAGGAAAGGCAAGAAAGCCAGGTTCGGATATTCAAAGGAAAAGAAATGGCTGCGCTACGGGGTTTGGGTAATCTTCGTGGTGGCGCTGGTGGCAGGAGTCGGTTCGCTGGTTGCGCTTCTTGCTCCGTACAGCGCCTACGGCAGGATCGTGCAGAGCCTAATCGCACCGCTGGTGGGCTGGGGCAACAACCTGCTCGCGGCAATCGCTGAGAGGTACGACAGCTATGCGTTCGCCACCAGAGAAGTGTGGATGAAGAGCCTGCCGACTCTGATTATCGCCGCCGTGACGCTCATTGCCGTGGTGATTCTGGCCTGGAAGAACGGCAGGACCTACTGCAACACTATCTGCCCGGTAGGCACTACGCTCAGTTTCTTCTCCCGCTTCGCGATGTTCCGCCCGATGATTGACAAGTCGAAGTGCAGGAACTGCCGAGCGTGCGAAAAGAAATGCAAGGCTGCCTGCATAGATGTTGACAACCATAAAATCGACTACAGCCGCTGCGTGGACTGCTTCGACTGCCTTGAGAACTGCAAGTTCGGAGCGCTGAAGTACAGGTTCGCCTGGAAAGCCGGCTCCGGAGAGAATGCCGCTGTGACGGGATCAAAAACGCCACAAAACGCTGCCGTCACACGCAAAGACACGGGTGACGGGGTCAATAACGCCACAAAACGCGACCGTCACGAACAGAATCCTGAAGAAACCGGCAACGGCAGAAGGGCGTTCCTGATAGGAGGCGCAGCGGTGATTGGCGGAACGATGCTCGCCGAGTTGCAGGCGATGGCACAGTCCGGTGCCAGATCCGCTGACAAGGCAGATAGGGTTTCGGCCGATGACACCACCGGCATCAAGGACAAGAAACGCGACGGCGGATTCGCCGAAATCATCCCGAAGAAAGCCCCAGCGAGGACGGTTCCGGTCACTCCATTCGGATCGGAATCAGTGAACAAGTTCTACGACCGCTGCACGGCCTGCCAGCTCTGTGTGGCCACCTGTCCGAACAACGTGCTTCGTCCGACCTCAACCCTCGACCATCTGATGCAGCCGCAGATGTCCTTCGAAAGAGGCTACTGCCGGCCGGAATGCGTGAAATGCTCGGAGGTCTGCCCGGCCGGAGCAATTCTCAAGATCACTCCGGAAGAGAAAACCAGTTGGAAAGTCGGCACGGCCAGCGTGGATCTTGACCTGTGCGTGGTGAATCGCGACGAAGTGAACTGCGGCAACTGCGCCCGTCACTGCCCTGTCGGGGCCATCAGGATGGTCAAGAAGAATCCTGACGATGAAAAGAGCCTAAGGATTCCGACGGTCAACGAAGAGAAATGCATCGGCTGCGGAG
>CAZXVE010000082.1:0-5571 GCA_964644125.1 uncultured Muribaculaceae bacterium | reverse complement strand
AGTACAGCATCGACCCTCACATCGACACCTGGCCTCTGGACAAGGTCGCCCTTGAGAACCTTCTCGACAGCGAGAAGATGATGTCCGACATCGAGAACACGGTCGCCAACCTCAACAACGGCCTTGTGGGCTTCCATGGAATCGAGTACATCATCTTCCGCGATGGAAAGGAGCGTGCGGCTTCAGAGATTCCGGCCAAGGAACTTCTCTATGGTGTGGCTGTCGCCAAGGATTTGGCTCTCAGCGCTTCAAGGCTTGAGGCCGCCTGGGCTGGCCTTGACAATGTCACTGAGGAGAAGAGGACTCTGATTGAGGATGCCGAGATGGAACCTGAAGATGATTTCGGTGAGCAGATGAAACTTTGCGGCCAGGCTGGTAGTGTTTGGAAATCAGTAACTGCCGGCACCGAGCAGATCATCGAGGGCTGCAAGGACATCGTGGACGAGGTCGGCAGCCAGAAGATCGGCAAGCCTTACACCGGAGAGGATGTCAACTACATCGAGTCTCCTCACTCCTGGAACTCCATCGAGGACTTCTACGACAACATCGTCAGCATCCGCAACGCCTATTTCGGCGCTCTTGGAGCGACATCCGCGCAGACATATTCAGTGAGCGCCTATCTCGCAGGGGTTGACAAGGCGGCCGACGAAGGAGTGAAATCCGCCATCGCCACCTGCCTCGAGAAGATCTCCGCGATGCCGAAACCTTTCGTCAAAAACTACAGTGACTCCAAGGTCAAGGATGCAATAGATGCCTGCGACGACCTCAACGATGCTCTCGAAACCGCTCGTCAGGCTCTGGTAAATGATTAAAATTCTAGGGAAATGAATATTAAGACAGCTTTGATTCTGTCGGTTTCTCTGTCAGCCTTCGTTGCCTGCAATGACAACGGAGGTTCTGACGAACCACAGCCTGTAACGGAACTCTCCGACGAGTGGTATGCCGGAGGAAAACTCGGAACGGCGTTCAATTCAAGCGCCTCGGCCTACGAACAGCCTACACCTGTCGTTGAAACTTCCGGAATGATCCAGGCTTTCAAGAACGGCGAACTGCTTTTCGAGAAAGATTACAACGAAAACAAAAGCGGAGCATTCTGCGGCCTCGGCCCTTTGATGGTGCGCCGCGGATGTCTCTACTGCCATCCTAACTACAGCCACGGCAAACGTCAGACGGAATACCGCGCTGACAAGAACGGCAACGGCTACCTGCTGGTTATCACGGACGACACTGACACTTATCTCAGTTCGCTGACCGGAATGCCACAGACCCTTGCGGTCGCACCTTTCAAAGCGCCGCTTGATGAAAGCAAGATCAAGATCAACTGGATTGAATATGTTGACGAGTGGGGCAACCAGTTCCCTGACGGTGAGTCCTACAGTCTGATCTATCCTGAGGTTGTCGTTCCGGAAGATGCGTTCTATGTGCCTCTTGAGGTTACGAAGAACGGTACAACCACCACTGTGCCATATTCAAATGTACGCTTCAGAGTAGAATCCACCATCGGAGTTTACGGAGTGGGGCTGCTTGACGCGATTGACGACGCAGATCTCAAGGCGCAATATGCTGCCGAGGAGGCTGCCGGAGTCCAGCTGAATCCGTCCATCTTCGCCAATGGTGAATGGGTGAGCCTTTACGGAAAGACCACACATCCAAAGCGTTATACCTACGCATTGAGCCGCGGACCTCTTCAGGATGCAGCTGGAGCGAATGCTATCTGGAACATCACCAACGTGACCAGAAGCGACAGGCGCTACCACTACATGACCGCAACCTATGCGAAGGTGGCCTCGCAGGATCCGGACGTTCAGAAAGACTTTTACAAGTACTTCCCGGAGCAGAACAAGACAGGCGATGTCAGTGCTGACATCTATAACTACCTGATGGACAAAGATCTGGATGTTGAGATGACGGATGACGAATATACTGATTTCATGATCTGGCACCGTGGCCTTGCCGTGCCTGCCGCAAGGGATATGGACGATCCGGAGGTAATCAAAGGAAAGGACCTATTCACGAAGATCGGTTGCGCCTACTGTCATCGTCCGAGCTGGACGACCGGAGAGGATAACTTCACGGATCCTAACGGTTTCTTCAAAGATGGAGATTCAAGGCTTCCTCGTTATCCTCATCAGAAAATCTGGCCGTACACGGATATGGTTCAGCACAGACTTTTCATGCAGAACGACATCCGTACAGGTTGGTGCAGGACGACTCCTCTTTGGGGTCGCGGCCTCAGCGAAATTGTGGCCGGAGGCGTGGACAGGCTTCATGACTGCCGCGCAAGGAGTGTGACAGAAGCAATCATGTGGCACGGTTCCGCGCAGAGCGATGCTCGCAAATCTGTCGAGGAGTTCAGAGCTTTGTCGAAATCGGAGCGTGACGCAGTTGTCAAGTTCATCAATAGCATTTAAAGATTGAATTCAGTGTTCCGGACCGGAATCGCTTTCGGTCTGGAACATTTTTTATATTCCTGGCTAAGATTTTTGTGGGATAATGTTTAAACTGTTTGCCGGCCGGCCGGCCGTTTTCACCGTACACTTCTCTCTTGTTCTGATTGTCATCGGAGCGCTTGTGACAGCCTTTTCAGCTCAAAAAGGGTTGCTTTACGTGCGTGTAGGGGAATCTTCTGAGACCTTTAAGTTAAACGACGGGACTTCGGTGCAACTGCCATTTACTGTGGGACTTTCAGATTTTGAGGTGATTTACCATCCTGGAACGGATGCTGCTGCGGATTTCCGTTCGGCAGTCCGTTTTGAAAAAGACGGGAGGACTCTTAAGGAAGGCGAGATCAGGATGAACAGAATCATGTCCTGCAAAGGCTACCGTTTCTACCAGACGGACTATGACAGTGATGAAGGGGGAGTATCTTTCACTGTTGGTTACGACCCTGTGGGGACAGCCATCGTCTACTCCGGCTATGTCCTTCTGCTGCTTGGACTTCTGCTCTTTTTCTTCACGGACCGACGATTCAGGAAACTCTTTGATGGTGCTATGAGATGCTCGTCGACCTTTGCGGTTGCCCTGTGTTTCGGCGCGGCTGTCCTGTCTGCCGCCCCGGCATCCGGCAAGGCTTCTCCCAAAGTCCTGCCAAAGGAAGCGGCGGCAGAATTTGGGAATCTTTATGTCCTGTACCATGGCAGAATCTGCCCTCTTCAGACCCTTGCTTCAGATTTCACATCCAAACTTTACGGTACTTCCGGAGTTAAGGGAATGACTGACGAGCAGGTGCTTACCGGATGGATGTTCTACGGAAGCAGTTGGAGGAATGTCCCTATGCACAGCCGTAAAAAAGCCGTGGATGCCATGGACAAGGATGCTGCGGTCATGGCCTTGTACTCGGGCGAGCTGCTGAAAATCTACCCTTTGCGGGACACAACCGGACGGCTTGGCTGGTACTCTCAGAGCGACAGGTTGCCTGACGGGGTCGCCGACGGGGAATGGCTTTTTGTCCGCAAGTCGATGGACTATATCTTCGAACTTGTGATCAACCGGGACTACGCTACCTTGCATGAGTCGCTGGAGAAGCTGCGCCGTTTCCAGGAAGGCAAGATGGGGAGTGAAAATCCGAAAACATTCAGAATCAAGGCTGAAAGAATTTACAATTCGCTTCCGCCTCTTTTCCCGTTCGCCGGAACTTTCCTGCTTGTCGGCCTTTTGTCACTCGCCGTCTCGATGAGCGGAATGGTCAAGTCCTCCGTAGTTTCGGCGGAGTCTTCTCTTACTGCGGCCCGGAACCCGGACGAAACAGAATCTTTACGAATATTCAAGGTCATAACAATCATTGCGGCTGTTGCTTTCTTTTTCGGCCTGACTCTTGTCCTTGGACTCCTCTGGGTAGCGGGTGGACATATTCCTTTCTCCAACGGGGCTGAAACGATGCTTTCTATCGCCTGGACCGCGGCGTTGGTGGCTTTGATCGGTTTCCGCAAATTTCCGTTGTCGATTCCTTTCGGTGTCATAGTCGCCTCGCTTGCCACCCTCGTGGCTGCCATGGGTAATGCCAATCCTGCCGTGACACAGCTGATGCCTGTTCTATCATCTCCGCTCCTGAGTATCCACGTTTCTCTTATGATGTTGTCCTACACGGCTTTGGCCGTGATAATGGTCAATGGACTGTGTGGTTTCTGCATTTCTTTGCGTAGTGATTCCGCCTCGAAAGCTGCAACTGCCAGAATGGCTCTGATGAGTGAAGCGTTGATGTTTCCGACACTTTTTCTTCTTGGCTCCGGAATCATTGCCGGCTCTGTCTGGGCAAATGTTTCCTGGGGGTGCTATTGGAACTGGGATCCGAAAGAGACTTGGGCTCTGATCACGTTCCTTATTGCCTCGGCCGGCGTGCATCGGGCCAGACTCCCGTTCCTGCGCAGCCCGAAGTCCTATCACATCTACACGCTTGTCCTTTCCGCATCCGTGCTTTTCACCTATTTCGGCGTCAACTACCTTCTCGGTGGAATGCACAGTTATGCATAGTGTTCCCGGTTCCCTGCGGCTGGTCATCCGGAGGCCTGGGTTTGTGCAGGGTTTTGCCGTGACTTTGGGTATTGGGGAATATTCGTAAATTTGTGGTGCATCTCATGAATCCTTCCGGATTTTCCGGTTGGGAAATTGTGTATGATGGTACCGTTATGAGTTTGATTGAGGATTACATCTCCTACATAAGGGATGTCCGGAGATATTCAGCCAGGACGCAGACAATATATTCGGATGCACTGACGGGCTATGCCCGTTTTTGTGATGCGGGTAATGATGAAAGCCTGTTGGAGTCGCTGAATCATCAGACCATCAGAAGCTATGAAGTTTTTCTGATGGACAGCATGAATGATTGCCCTCGGACAGTCAAACTTCATTTGTCGGTTCTGTCAGGATTCTGCCGCTATCTGATGAAAGAGAAAAAACTTCCGTCGAACCCCGTAAGGTTGGTTGCCAAACCGAAAGTGGAGAAAAGATTGCCTGTCTTCTACAGAGAAGAGTCGATGAATGAATATTTTGCCGTGACGGACTGCGATGCTTCCGAGGAAAATCTGGCATTGATCACCGGAACTGACAAAGTTTCCGAGGCGGCATATTCAAGAAGACTTGAGAGGCTGATTGTGGCTTTGCTTTATGACACTGGAATGCGCCGGGCTGAACTGATTGGACTCAGAATCTGCGACGTGGATTTTTCCAGACGGACTGCGACCGCCAGGGGAAAGGGAGACAAAGTGAGAGAAATTCCGCTAGTTTCTTCTCTGTGTAAGGAAATTTCATTATATTTACAATCAGTTGAAACGATGGTTGGTCGCGCAAGATCGGCAGATGAGCCTCTGTTGGTTACCTGCAAGGGTTTGAAACTCTATCCGGTTTTCATAGACAGAGCCATAAAACGGGCTCTTGGTCGAATCGGAAGCATCACCGGGAGAAAGTCTCCGCATGTGTTGAGACATTCTTTGGCTACTGAACTGCTGGATGAAGGAGCTGATCTCAACTCGATAAAGGAGCTTTTGGGGCATTCCTCGTTGGCCGCGACGCAGGTCTATACGCACAACACCATCGAGAAACTGAAAAAAGTTTATGTTAACGCCCATCCTCGGG
>CAZXVE010000081.1:0-5619 GCA_964644125.1 uncultured Muribaculaceae bacterium | reverse complement strand
AGACTTCCCGCCCCGAGCGCAAGCAGATGGCTCTGGCATATATTCAGAAGAATGGCTATCTTTTGCTCAGCAAATACTGCGGATTCACCAATCTGAACCGGCGGTTCGCTGAGGCTGAACTGGACTCGTTCACTCTGGACAAAAAGGACCCGCTTACCAGAACAATGAAAGGGAAGAAAGTCGTTTACATATTGGCTGATGAATGATTTAAGTTTCGCATGTGCGAAACACCTTATTTCCCGTCACGGAAGTGACGGAGCAAGTCCCTCCCCCGAGGGGAGGGATTTAGGGAGAGGGTAACGTGAACTGATTTTTTTTCATTGACAATATCCTTCGAACGTGAGATAAGGTACTTCTGCCATATGCATTTAGTTACTTGCGAAAGTTGAATGAATGACAAGAACATAGTGAGACTGCTCAGGTTGAACCTCCAGCTGGGGTTCCGGATGCTGGTGAAAGAGTACAAAGAACCTCTCTACTGGCACATACGCCGAATCACCGTGAACAGTGAGGACGCGCAGGACGCCACGCAGGAGACTTTCATCAGGGTGTCCCGCTCGCTGGACCAGTACGACCGCGACCGCCCGTTCAAGGCCTGGCTTTACCGGATAGCGACGAACGAAGCCCTGCGCATCGTAGGCAGGCGCCATCCCACGGTCGATGTCGAAAACGACCCGGAAGCGATGTCGATGCTTGCCGATGAATATGTCGATTTCACGGACATCGAGGCGGTCAATCTCCAGAAGGCGATACTCTCACTTCCGAGCATATTCATTGTCCCTCAATGTCCTTCCTCCGGAAGCTGGGGCGCGAAGATGAATGAGCCTCTCGCTAAACTCATCGGGGAGTACGAGGCGTCTTGCGATGAAGTCTATGTCCTCGGCGGTTCGATGGGCGTCACCGGAACGTGGTCGCTCGCAAACGCATATCCGGACAAGTTCAGCGGGATAATGCCTGTCGCCGGGAAGCCGGGGACTGCCGACGCGGCCAATTTCAAGGCGATGCGGGTCTGCACCGTGATGAGCGAATCGGACGAGGTGATGAAAACCGCCTACGAGGATGTCAAGGCATTCTGCGAGAAGATCAAAGCAGCCGGCGGCAATGTCTCCTGTACGATCGTGCCGGCATCCGAACAATGGAATCATCAGACCACCTGCGAGCAATCATACACGCCGGAACGCCTCCGCTGGCTGTTTAGGAAGTAGTTGATGGATAAGACTCCAGACAGAATACGGCGTAGAGCGGGATGGCCTTCAGGTCGTCAAACTGGCCGAAGTTCTTCTTTGAGAATCTTATTGCCTGAGTGGAGGAGTACTGCTGCCGGAATTTATTAAGGCTCACTGACTTGGTCCGACGTGATCTCTTGACTACAACAGGGATGACGCCTTCGCCGCTCTGAAGGACGAAATCCACCTCGCCGACATTGTCATTTTTCCAGTAATAAAGCCTGTGGCCGGCGGCGGTAAGGGCTTGAGCTACATAGTTTTCGGTCATTCCACCCATAAATGTGTTGTCCATCTCAATCTCTGAAAGAATAAGCTGGACAGGCATTCCGGAGTGCTGGGTGAGAAGGCCGACATCGTTCATATAGATTTTGAAATCTGACGGGTCTATGTATGCCTTCAAAGGAAGATAGGCCGAATCCACAAGGTCACATTGGTAAATGAGCCCGGCATACTTGAGCCAGTCAAGCGAGGAACCGAAAATAGTCGCGGTGCCTCCCTTTCTGACAACCTTGTACTGAAATTTCAGATTCTCCTTTGCAAGTTGCGTCGGGATGGAATTGTAGCAGGCGCGTATCTTGACGGACTCGTTTTCGGTGGCATATTGAGTAGTATCCGCCATATAATCTTTCAAGATATCAGCCTGTGCCTCCCCTGCGGCGACAATGCTTCCGGAAACGGAATATTTCAGGACGGCATCCGGCATTCCTCCCACGACCAGATATTGCCTATAAGCTTCAAGAGCAGCCCGGTGACTGGCCTCTGGCATCGCAGACATATCCCGGAAATGCTCACGAATCTGCCAGGCGAGCTCCTTCCGCCCGGTAGCCCACAGGAACTCCTCCATATCCATCGGGTAAAGTTCAAGATTTTTCACCTTGCCCACGGGATAGATGGACTCGTCTTTCTTTATTTTCACTCCCAACAGACTTCCCGCCGCTGCGACGCAGTACTGAGGAGCCTCTTCGCAGAACATTTTCAGCGACATAAGCGCACGAGCGGACTTCTGAATCTCGTCAAGAATTATCAGAGTCTCGCCCGGATGGATTTCAATTCCGTATGAGGCTTCAATGGCTTCGATGATTCTCTGCGGCTTCAGGTCACCTTCGAATGTCTGCACCATCGAGGCATTCTGGGCCAGATTGACACGGACCCAATTCTTGAAATGATTCTGACCGAGCCATTCAAGGATGTAGGTTTTCCCGACCTGTCGCGCTCCGTCAAGAAGAAGTGGTTTCCTCTGTGGAGAAGATTTCCATTCAAGCAGTTTCTGTTCAATCTTGCGTTTCATAACAAAAGTCTTTTTCGGATGTAAAATTATCAAAACGCTATGAAAAAATCAAAATTTCGTGATTATTTCATAGCTTTTCGGTCATTGCAAGGGCAAGACTATGGAGGACGGAGACAATCCGGAAATCAGTGGAGGCATCCCTCAGGCGGCTAAGGACTGATTACATCGACCTCTATTACTAGCACCTCATCGACCCGCACGTCGAACTTGGCTCGATGGAAATGAGCGAGGTCTTCGGCGGCTCGCCGATAAGCAGCAATAAAGGCACTTTGCGGGAAGGCCGGAAGTTTGTATATTCGTGAGTCATAAGATTACGATTCGTTTATGGAAGAGCAGAAAGACATAATGGTCACCAGCCGGCTCGGCGAAGTCCCGCTTGATTCGGAAGCCGGGTACCTTGCCCATCTCCTGTGCTTTGATGGCACCTGCCGCTACCGCTTCAACGAACGCGACTTCGAGCTGCACGAGGGCGACCTGTCCATCGTCAGAAAGAGGAAGCTGATCGAGAACATTCATTGTTCGGAAGATTTCCGCTGCAAAATCATCTATGCCAAGCCAGGATTCATCGAGTTGTGCACTCCGCAGACCAACTATGGAATCAAAGGGTCGTTGTCCCTGTTCCTGAACCCGGTCATACATCTTTCGCCGGAGCAGCAGATAACCTGCCGCCGGGATTTCGACCAGTTGGAAATGCGGATTGCAGATACCGAGCACCGCTTTTATAAGGAAGTGGTAATGAATGCGATGCAGACTGCCATTCTGGACTTCTTCGACTTTCACGCGCGGATTCACGGCGACAGCGAGCTCTCAACACAGAGCGCATCCATAATGAATCGTTTTCTAAGGATGCTGGAAGATGGGACATATCGCGAGCACCGCGAGGTGACATATTATGCCGGCAGACTCTGTGTCACCCCGAAGTATCTTTCCTAAGTGTCCAAGAAGGCCAGCGGCTACGGAGCCAACTACTGGATAAACCGCTACACGATTCTTGACATCACCCGGCTGCTCCGTGACAAGTCATTGTCATTCGTGGACATATCCGACATATTCAATTTCTCTTCCCCTGCTTATTTCAGCCGCTACGTTCAGCAGAACCTTGGGATGAAGCCGTCAGACTACAGGGATTAAGCGAGGTCTCCGCCAATGTTTCCCACATTCGGTAAAAACTGATGTTTTTGCCGATTTTTTCGTAACAGGTACAAGATGAAACAGCGATAACTTTGTGGCAGAAAAAACGGAAATGATTATGAAAAAGTTAATTATCAGCCTTATGGCGGTTCTTGCAGTCACATCTTTTACGGCAATTACGGCGTGTACCGGTGATGACGAACCTCAGAAACCGGACACGGAGATTCCGGACAACAACGGAGATGGTGACAATGATGATTCCGGCAACCCTGAAGAAATAAGCGGTATTCTTGTAGCCTACTTCAGTTGGAGCGGAACCACACAGCGTGTGGCGCAGGAGATAGCGACCCAGACGGGAGCGGACATATTCCGCATCGTGCCTGTGACTCCATATCCGACGGAATATACCCCTTGCACGGAGGTTGCCAGAGCGGAAAAGGACGCCAACGCACGCCCGGCCATTTCCGGCAAGGTTGAGAAATGGTCTGAATATGACACCGTGTTCATCGGATGCCCTGTATGGTGGTGGACTACCCCGATGATCATCTGCACTTTCGCCGAAAGTTACGACTTCGCCGGCAAGACGGTCGTCCCGTTCTGCACTTACGCATCGACGTATCGTGACGAGACACTGGCACGGATCGTGGAACTGACACCATCCGCAAAGCACCTCGAAGGAGAAGGGCTTACAAGCGGACGTGTCAATGCCGCTAACATAAATTCCTGGCTGAAGAGAATCGGCATTGTCGAATAGAGAGAAAACGACATCATTTACATTATAAACTTTACCGCTATGATCGGAGACAGAAAAATCACAAGACGCACGGCATTGAAATCGATGTTCGGGACAGTCGCTATGGGACTGGCGGCTACAGCCGTCGGTATTCCGAGCCTAACATCCTGCTCAGGCAAGAAGACAAGACGCGTGATTCTGTACTTTACAGGAACTGGCAACAGTCTTTACATCGCCAGGCAGCTTGCGGACGAAAACACGGAACTGCTCAGCATCCCGCAGCTGATGAAGTCAGGGACATTCGACATCGAAGCTGACGAGATAGGCATAGTTTATCCGATTTATGGCCATATGCCGCCGAATATGGTCAGACGTTTCATTAAGCAGGCTAATCTGAATGCGGACTACAAGTTCGCGGTCCTGACCTACGGAAACAGGAAGTGCACCGCCGCCGAAATCTGGGACGAGGTGTCGAAAATAGCCGGCAAACCGTTCGACTACATCGCCACCATCATAATGGTTGACAACTGGCTGCCGAACTTCGATATGAACGAACAGAGGAAGATTGACAAGCATATTCCGAGAACTTGGCAAAGATCAAGTCTGAAATCAGTGAGAGGAAGCAGTGGATTGAGCCGGCCACGGAAGAAGAGCGTATGCAGCACAACGGTTTCCTCGCATACACAGGCATTGACCCGGAAGTCGGTTTCCTCAAGCGCAGCGAAAAGTACTTTGTCATAACGGACGCTTGCGTCCAATGCGGAATATGCGTGGACATGTGCCCTTCGGGCAATTATACATTGGACGGCAATGCCGTCAGGACCTCCGGCGACTGCGAATTCTGCTTCGCCTGCATCCAGAACTGCCCGCAGAAAGCCATCCGGTTCGCCAAGCTTGAGGATGACCCGCTTCTGTCCCGTGGAGAGCTGAACCCGGACGCCCGCTATCGTAACGAGAACATCTCCCTCGCTGATCTGCGCACCGCCAACAGCCAACACCGATAGGAAGTCTTCATCCTCACCTACGTCCGTTCCAGAATAGATTAGCCTCACGCTCCGCTGCGTTCAATGCGGGGGACTTCTAAATACATCTCATAAATCAGCTGTTTTATTTGCAAAGTAAATCCGCGCCAGTCGCAACTAATTGAATATCGGCGACATCTTATTTGCAAAGTAAATCCGCATCGGTTTTTCTACTTAGGCTTGAAGAAGATTTGCGACCTTTCGGCCAGTCTTGACGGA
>CAZXVE010000080.1:0-5700 GCA_964644125.1 uncultured Muribaculaceae bacterium | reverse complement strand
AACCTTCCTGATGGTACTGAGAGCCTGAGAACATGTAGGAGACCTTCTTGCCGCCGCCTTCGATGGTGATGTCGTTCTGGGTCTGAGGAGTATTCAGGTTCATGTATTCCTTGTACCACTTGGTGTTGTAGGTGTAGCCTTTGTCGAGGTAGGTCGACTTGATGTTCTCAGGGGTCTTGATGCCTGTCCTGAGCCAGAAGTCGATCAGTTCATCGCCTGACATCATGCTCTTGTAGAGGGTGAGATCGGCAAGAGTGGAGACACCGTACTGAGAACGGATGGTCACGGAAGCTTTCTCGTTGTAGGAGCCGGACTTGGTGCTGACATAAACGACACCGTTGGCGGCACGTGATCCGTAAATGGAAGTCGCGGATGCATCCTTGAGAACGCTGATGCTCTCAATGTCGTTAGGGTTCATCGCCATGATGGCGCGGGATGAAGAAGGAACACCGTCGATAACATAGAGAGGCTCCGAACTTGATCCGAGGGAACCCACACCATGCAGGGTCATGGACACGGCATTGTCACCCGCAACTCCGGAGTAGGAAAGGACGGACAAACCTGCGACCTGTCCCTGGAGGGCGTCGAGAGCCGATGATGAAGGAGAGTTCTTGACGACATCGGCCTTCACCGTGGTGACAGAACCTACGATGGAACTAACCTTCTTGGCTGAACCGTAACCTACAACGACAGCGTCGTCGAGGACATTCCTGTCTTCTTCGAGAGCGAAGTCGATGGTGGTCCTGCCCTTTACTTCAGCGGTGGTGGTGACGAAACCGATCACAGACACCGTGATTTTTCCTTTTGAGGAGACACTGATGGTGTACTTGCCATCGATGTCAGTCGACGTTCCGGTCAAGGTGCCGTCCACCATGACGGTGGCGCCAGGGATAGGAGCTCCGCTGGACGCTTCCTTGACGGTACCAGACACTTTGACTGTCTGGGCTGAGGCTATGCCTATGCTGACAAGCAGACACAGCGCTAGTGCAAAAATTTTTTTACTCATAAGCTTAAAACTTTGTTAAACTCAGCGTTTAAATAAAACATAAATATATATTCATAATAAAATGTGCCTTCATCCCGCCAATCAAGGATTAAGGCCGGAAAATCATTTATTTGCCAAATGACCAATTGCAAAAGAACGAAAGTTTTTTCAAAAATCCAATATCTTGAAAATGTTAACAATCAAAATGTATTGCCAGATCAATCGTTTTAAGAATTTCACACGCGCACGACGGATGGGAGTGATATTCCATTTTGAAAGAAAACCCCACCTTCAAGTTTCAATTTCAAAGCGCAAAAAAAATAAAAAATTTTGAAAAAATCTTTCCCGGCCATGCCAACTCCCTCATTTCACACCGATTGCGTCAGATGTAAAACTGACAATGAAAATATGCATGATGGCGATGCCGCACAATCAACTCCTTTTTAGTAATTTTGCAGCATTTGAAAATGGTTATGGTGAAATTCAAGAACATAGCATGGGCTTTCGCCGTTCTGGCGGCAGTCATGTCCTGCAGCAAAGACGAGAAGCAGATGAACATTACCGGAGAATGGAATCTGACAAATGTTGAAACCAGGGCAGCCTCGATAGGAGACCAGACGGTGGATGTCTACATCGCCTTCACTTCCGACAAGGCATTCGAAATGTACCAGATGCTCGGCAAAGGACGCTACCGCAAGTTTTCCGGCACATGGATTCTGACCGGCAAGACATTGACGGGAGCATATTCAGACGGCACGCAGTGGGGATCCTCCTACGAAGTTGATCTGACGGACGGTGTGATGACGCTTTCCTCCGCTTCCGGAGAAGTGAGCACCTACAGGAAGGCGACCATTCCGGACTCGGTGAAGAACGAAGCTGTCTGAGAAAGCGATTATGAAAAGATTGTTCCTGTCATTGGTGGCATTAGCCATCATAACGTCATGCGCCAAGGAAGAAACCGTGGATGCAGACTATGAAGCATCAAGCACGGAGAATCCGGAAGTTGACCACTCCATTGTTCAAGGCGAAGCCATCGTCAGGTTCGATGACGGGATGATCTCCCTTATCGAAGAAGATCTGGACAACGGGAAGACAGTCACAAGATCAATGGGGTTGAACCAGGTTCTGGATGAAATCGGAATCACATCGATCAGCAGGCTGTTCCCGGATGCTGGAGAGTTCGAGCCAAGAACCAGACGGGAAGGTCTACACAAATGGTACGTCGTGAAATACGGAGACAGCGTGCCTCAGACAAGAGCCGCCGCAGAGCTTAAGTCCGTTCCCGGAGTGGAACAGGTGGAAAGCATTCCTGCAATCAGGGTTGAAGAATTCGACGACCCCCAGCTGCCCTATCAGTGGGGACTGAAGAATTCTCTTGGTTTCGACATCAATGTCGCCCAGGTCTGGAACGGTTACACGACAGGAGACCCCAAGGTGATTGTCGCCGTGGTGGACGAAGGCATAGACCTCAACCACGAGGATCTGGCAGCGAACTGTGGTCAGGAGCACTACAGCACAATCTCCTACGATTCGGCGGTGCAGGCAGGCACGCACGGGACCCATGTCGCCGGAATCATTGCCGCAGTGAACAACAACAAAACCGGAGCTTGCGGAATCGCCGGAGGTGATGCCGCCAAAGGCAGGAAGGGAGTCACACTCATGTCCTGCGAGATATTCAGGAAGGTGGACGGCAAGACCAAGAACGGGATAAGCGCCACGGCCATAAAATGGGCAGCGGACCATGGAGCTGTCATCTGCCAGAACAGCTGGGCCTACAGCTATGACAAGGACGGGGACGGCAAACTGAACAGCACGGAACTCGAAAATGCACTGGCCGGAAAAGTCAGCGCGTTCGACAAACTGGCCATCGACTATTTCATCAAATACGCCGGTTGCGACGACAACGGTGACCAATTGCCCGATTCTCCGATGAAAGGCGGGCTGGTGGTCTTCGCGGCAGGTAACGACAATCTCGCCAACGGTGCTCCGGCCAACTACGAACCGGTGGTCGCCGTAGCGGCCATAGACAAGTACGGCAACAAGGCAAGCTACTCCAACTATGGAGATTTCGTGGACATAGCGGCTCCGGGATCCTCAATTCTGAGCACCTACCCGGACGGGAACTATCACTACCTGTCAGGGACATCAATGGCCTGCCCTCACATTTCAGGCGTTGCAGCCCTGCTGGTTTCCTACCTCGGAGGTCAGGGCTTCACCTGCAATGAACTCAAGGACAGGCTGCTCTCCACAAAGAACACGGCTGCGGTTCCATCCTCCATAGGCGGGCTTGTCGATGCAATGGCAGCTTTGACCCAAGGATCCGACTTCACTCCTGGGAAAGTGAGCGGGGTCTCGGCTTCAGTCATCTCCAACGAAGTGACAATCTGCTGGAACATCTCAGGTGATTCAAAAGGGCATCCGGCCTATGGTTTTTCTATCATCTACGGAAAAGACAGGAAAGCGGTGGAAAATGCGGATCCGGCTTCATGTTCGCTTGAAGGGGTGTCCCAGAAAGTCGCCCTGACAAACTCTGAGGTCAACAGGAGCATGGCAGCCACAATCAGCGATCTGGATTTCAGTTCTGACTACTACGCCAAGATCGTCGGATTCTCCTACTCGAAATCCTATGGCGAGGCCAGTGAAATCCTGCACTTCACCACCGGAGTGAACCAGCCTCCTGTCATCGAACTGGAGGAAACCGGTGAAATCATCCTCAAGTCGCATGAAACCAAAAACATAAAGGTGATGATCAGCGATCCAGAAGACCATGATTTCAGTTGCAGCTACAAGGCGGGTTCCAAGGCTGACTCCTTCGAAAAGGTCTCGGACGGCTGCTGGACAGTCTGCATCAGCGCGTTCAAGGCGGAGGCCGGGACCTACACTGCAGAACTGACAGTCACGGACAGATTCGGAGAATCCGCCACAAAGCAAATCAGCTACACGATCCTTGAAAACACCCCGCCGAAAAAGGTCAAGGATGTCGGGGACATGATGTTCACCGCCTTGGGAGACACATTCACTCTCAAAGCATCCGACTACATCACTGATGCCGACGGTGAAGAACTCGGTTACAGCATTTCCCTTGACAATCCTTCCGTCGCAAGCATCATAGCCTACGGAGACCGTCTCATGGGGACGATTCTGGAATACGGAACGACGACAGTGACAATCACGGCGCTGGACGCAAAAAACACGTCGGCGGAAGTCAGCTTCAGGATTCTCGCAAGAAAAGCATCCATTGAATATGCCGCTTACCCTAACCCTGTCAAGGATGTCCTTAAGGTTGCCACAGGAGTGAATATGACGGATGTCCGTGTGACAATCTCCTCCATGACCGGCAGCGTGGTGCTTGACAAGACCTATAAAGCAAGCGCATTCGAGCCTGCCGAGGTGGACATGACCGGATGCGCTCCTGGAAAATATTCCGCAAGAATCGAGTTTGACTCAAAAGAGTTCAAACAGACTATAGTCAAAAAATAAGAGAACAGGTGCAAAACCTGTCAAGGGTTACTGCTCCAGAATCTTGTTCTGTTCGGCAACGGAAGCGTCGTGGATGGCGGTGAAGACAGCGGTGATGAAGGATTCGTCGAGACCATAGTCACGCCCCTTCTCAATCATCGAGGACAGAATGCTGTCCCAGCGGGAAGCCTGGACTATGGCGATGTTGTGAACCTTCTTGAACTCACCGATCTTGCGGGAAACATCCATTCTGGAACCGAGTGCCATAAGCAGGTTTTCATCAATGATGTCAATCTGGGACCGAAGCTGTTCGATGCCTTCGTTGTATTCCTTGTCATTGGTGACTTTCTGACGGACGGTAAGGCTCTCCAGCAGAGTCTTCAGATCCGCCGGGACGAGCTGCTGCTTTGCATCGCTCAGAGCACATGAAGGATCACAATGGGATTCGATCATCAGGCCATCGAGCCCAAGATCCATCGCCCTCTGGGACAATTCCTTAAGATACTTTCTGGAACCGCCCATGTGGCTCGGGTCGGCGAAGAAAGGAAGATTAGGGTAACGCGTACGGAGTTCGACCGCCATCTGCCATCCGGGGAGATTCCTGTACGGGATCTTCTCAGTGGTCGAGAATCCGCGGTGAATAACGCCCAATTTCTTGAGTCCAACGCTGTTGAGACGTTCCAAAGCACCAATCCAGAGATCCAGATCCTGATTGACAGGATTCTTCACGAGGACAGGAATCTCAGTGTCCCTGAGAGCCTCCGCAATCTCCTGCACGAGGAAAGGATTGGCAGTCGTGCGGGCTCCAATCCAGACCATATCGATGCCGTACTTGAGGCACTCGTAGACGTGCTTTTCGTTGGCCACCTCGGTGCAGACCTTCATTCCGTATTCATTCTTGACTTTTTGAAGCCACTTCAGTCCGGGTGTGCCGACTCCCTCAAAGGATCCGGGGTGGGTGCGCGGCTTCCATATTCCTGCGCGGAAAACATGAATTCCGAAATCATTCAGACCTTTTGCGGTCATCATCATCTGCAGCTCGGATTCGGCGCTGCAGGGACCGGCGATGACAAGAGGGGGAATACTCTCGTCGAAGAATCCCCACTGTGAAACGGGGATGATGTCAAGTGTATGTTCCATAACTATCTCAAAATCTTTTTAATCCTGTTGGCTTCGTGGATGAGTTTCTCGATGCGTTCGGCGTCATAGTCGGCGATGGCGTCGCGGAAGTCCTTCATCTTCTCAAGGTAGGTGTC
>CAZXVE010000079.1:0-5702 GCA_964644125.1 uncultured Muribaculaceae bacterium | reverse complement strand
ACTGCCAGCGCAGAAGCATAGACTTGCCGTAAAGAGACATCGCGCGGCCTTTGTATTTGAGGACAAACTCACGTGCAGCTTTGCGGTTGTCTGCGTTGCGCCAGCCGCCGCCGGAAGCCAAGATGCCACCGAACTTGCCGTACTCAAGGAAAGCGGAATTCGGATAGATGTCGCCTGTATGCTCTTCCAAAGCCTTCACCGCTTTGCCGGAATCACTTACGCGACCGCTCAGACAGGCCCAAAGCGCGAATTCGTAATCATCCCTGAAGAATCCGGTCCAGACAGAAGGAAATGAGAATGCACCGCATCTGCCGTAGAAAGCGTTGTTCCTTCCCGCCTGCAGCTTCGCCTTGTTCACAAGCACGGAATCCGCAGAAAGGTCGCCGTCATGATTGTCGACATTGTGGCAGAAGGTGACAATCGGTTCGTCATATTCCTCAATCTCCCGGTCAAGCCATTGCCTCCATTCCTCATTCTTCTTCCAGTCACGGGATGTTTCGACCGTCAGCTTGTTGCATGCCGCAGTGTAGAAATCGTAGTGCAGACGCTCTTCCTTGGCCTTAACCATGATTCTGTCAAGAACGGAAAGCGCCGTTTCCGGTCTGTCCGCTTTCTGAGCAGCATCATATTCCTTCCAAAGAGAGGTCAGCACGAAGTCCGAACCGTCATGCTTCCTGATGAAAGCGAACGTTGCGATGGACGCAAGGCAAAGGATTGCCATAAGGGCAAACATTTTCAGAATATTGGTTCTCATTATCTATGTTATCAGTTATGTGTCCATTTAAATCCCTACACGCGGGAATCTTGCTCACAAGCTACATTCGAAGCGACTTGAGAATCTGTACGGCCTCGCTCACAAGATAGGTGCTGCCTCCTATATAGATCAGCGGAAACGAGAATCCGGAACTGTCCGGCTTTCTGGAAGTCTCTCGTGCAAGATTGATTGCCATTGAAAGAGCCTGACGCGTATCTGGGGCATCGTAGATGCGGTTGGTCGGCCTTCCTGAAGAAATGCAGAATGCTCTGTAACGCTCAGTCAGTTCCTTTTCCGGAAGAGCGCGGTGAATCTCAGGGTTCGTGAATATGCAGGTGGCATCCTCGGGGATCAAGGGCATTATGCCATCCAGATCCTTGTCAGCCATGATGGCATAGACCAGAATGAGAGAGGAACACTCGCCTGCTTCGACCATGGACTCCAGCTGTGCGAAATTCTCTTTCAAAGCAGCAGGATTGTGACCAATGTCAGCAATGATGGAGGGCTGGATGCAAAGCCGTTCCCAGCGGCCATGGAATCCCATTCTGGAAGCCGTGTGCTCAATCGCCGCAACCACCGCAGAGGAATCGGACAGACATGAGTACACGGGCATGTTCTGCAGAATATCGATGGCAGCCAGCACGGTGCGGAGATTCTTTTTCTGGTACTTGCCGCGCAAATCCATCTCTTTCAGGATTTCATCATTCCTGTGCCACAGCGACGGCTCGACATCCTCTGCGAACGCCAGAGGGCAGGCAACTTCCGCAGCCTTGTCTTCGAACACGTGGCGGGTCTCGGGAAGATACTCACCGACAAGGGCCGGAACATCTTTTTTGAATATTCCTGCCTTTTCTCCGGCAATTTCGGCCAAAGTGTCACCGAGCAGGGCGCAATGGTCCAAAGCAATGCTTGTGACTATTGAAAGATCCGGAGTTATGATGTTGGTACTGTCAAGGCGGCCTCCGAGACCGACCTCAACCACCGCGACATCGACTTTACAGTCAGCGAACCATTTGAAGGCCATGCCTGTCGTGATTTCAAAGAATGACAGGCTCAAAGCATCCATGTCCGGCTCGTAACGGCAGAGAAAGTCATAGACGTATTCCTCAGACACCAGTTCAGCGCCGCAGCCGCGCGGCCCTTCCGGAGAACCTGCAGACTGTTCTGCAGCAGCGGTCTCCCATGCTGACCGGGGGGCAGGTTCCATCACCCTCATCCGCTCTCTGAAGTCCACTATGTGCGGTGATGTGTAAAGCCCCACTTTGAGTCCGCAGGCGGACAACGCTGAAGCCAGCATGTTAGCCACCGAGCCTTTGCCGTTCGTGCCTGCCACATGGATGGTCCTCAGCCTTTCATGCGGGTTCCCGAGAACCGCCGCAAATCTGAGCATGTTGTCAAGCCCGGGCTTGTAGGCATCCTTGAAAGGGACCTTCTGCACCGATGGGAATCTTGAAAAAATCGCTTCGACCTTATGCTGATAATTCTTTTTTGAATAGACTTCCATTCCTTGAAAAAAACATCGTACGTTTTTGAACTGAACTCAAATTTACTTAAATTTACGGACATATTCTATCAGAATGAAAGAAAAAAACTCAGCGCTTCATTCGAAGTACATTATCGACGGCGTTCCGATGCGATTGACCCCCGCAGAAATGCTTGATGACTGCCTTGCGTCAAAAGACACGAACGAACGTGCTGAAAACGGAACCTTTGAACCCATCATTGACGAAAGCACCGATCCGTCACCATCCATAAACAACATTAAAGACAAAAACAGCAGGGATAACCTGGCGAAGGTCGTTTCGCTTCTGGATGAGCCCAGGCCGTTCCCGACGGCGTTCGCGGATCCCTATACAAGATGCAGGATCGGGAAGGCTCTTCTGGATGCAATCTGGATGAACGGAAAATTCAAGCTCGGAGATTTGCGGATCAATGCGAAATGGCGGTGGAACGGCCAGCCTATAGGAAACATGGCCGCGTTCTACTCATCCGCAGAAGCGACCGCCGACTTCATCAACAGCCTTGGAATCTGCCTTGGAGGATATTCTTTCACGGAAAGCGCACGCACATGCCAATCCTTGTTCAAGGTAGCGGCTTCGGGGAAAAACTCTCCTCAGGAAGACGAAGACATATTCCTGCCCGACGATGCTCCGTTCGGCAGCGAGCATCCCATACTGGGACGCCGAAGGGCAGTTCCGGACAAACTGCTGGCGGACAACAGCAGCTGGATCATCTACATCCCTTTCGATTCCTGCGATTTCAGGTTGGGAGGATCGTTGTTGTGCGACATTTTCGGACAGAACGGAGACACTTTCCCGGAAATCGGCGATGCCGACTACTTCATTGACTGCTACGAAGTTGTCCGCGAATTCGTAGAGGACAGGATAGTGATTTCAGGCACAACTGTGTGCGATGGAGGCTTGCTCACGGCACTCAAATTGATGTGTTCCGAAAACGTTGGTGCAGACATTGACATCAGCGGGATAATGAGAGCCTACGGCGAAGACAGCACGGCCAGGATCCTGTATTCTGAGATTCCGGGGGCTCTCATACAGATAAAGGACACCGACTACGACTACACCGATGCGGAACTGCTGCTTCAAGACATAGCCTATTACCCTGTCGGACATCCCGTAGCCGGTGGAAACGATGTCACGGTAAAGGCCGGAGGGAACAACGGAATCATAAGCATCCTCCAGTCCCTTCTCAACAGCCAGGCATCAGAAGGAGAAGACTGACAATCAATTATACTATGGCAAGAAACGTTGGCGCTCCGCATGCCGGAGAGGGCGGCAGGAAGCCCAAAATCTTTGTTCTCGACACGAACATAATCCTGCACGACTGCAAAGCCATCCGAAAGTTCCAGGACAACGATCTGGTCATTCCGATCGCCGTAATCGAGGAACTTGACAAATTCAAGAAAGGCAACGACACCCTTGCCTACAATGCAAGGGGATTCATGAGGGACATCGACCGCATGACTGACGGGAAATCCTTCGGCAAGTACGGTGTTCCGATCGGCAAGGGATTGGGCAACATCAGGATAGATCCGGGGCATGCTTTTCCTGAGAGCATGAAAGGGATGTTCTATGATGACATTCCCGACCACAGAATCCTCGCAACCGCCATTTGGGTCAGGGACAACAATCCGGACAGGTTCGTAGCCCTTGTCACAAAGGACATCAACTTGAGGATGAAGGCGAAAGCCGCAGGGATGGAGGTTCAGGACTACCTCACCGACAGACTTGAGGAGGAGAAGATCGAGAAATCCAACAGAGAGGTACAGTACCTGGACGGAGTTTCTCAGGAGGCCATCCGGGACCTGACATACAGTCCGGAAACCGCAGTCGCTTGGAATGCTGTCTGCAAAGCTGTACCGAAGCCGAATCAGCTCTACAAGATCAAACTTTCAGACAAGACCATCTGCGCAAGATACGATGCCGGCAAAGAAAAGATCGTACTGGTGAAGAAGAAGGAGGCTTATGGAATACATCCACGGAATGACGAGCAGAAGTTCGCGCTCGAGGCCTGCCTGAATCCGGAAATCCAGCTCGTATCGATGACCGGAGGAGCCGGAACCGGAAAAACTCTGCTGGCCCTGGCCGCTGCCCTGGAACAGGCAAGCGACTATGACCAGATTATCCTGACAAGGCCGACCGTAGTGCTCGGCAATCAGGACATCGGCTTCATACCTGGAGACATGAAGGCAAAGATGAACCCGTTCATCCAGCCGCTGATGGACAATCTTAACGTCATAAAGGCTCAGTTCCGTCCATCCAGCAAGGAAGCTCTCCGCATTGAGGCCATGCTTAAAGAGGAAAAGCTCATGATCACTCCGCTGGCCTACATCAGAGGCAGAAGCCTTGGCCGCGTGTTCCTTATCTGCGATGAGGCACAGAACCTTACCCCGAATGAAGTAAAAACGATCATCACAAGAGCCGGAGAAGGCACCAAGATGGTGTTCACCGGGGACATATTTCAAATCGACCAGCCATACCTGGATCAATGGTCCAACGGTCTTTCGCACCTGAACGAGAAAATGGACGGGCAGAAACTCTTTGAACACATATTCTTAAGAATCGGTGAAAGGAGCGAACTTTCCGACATCGCATCCAAACTTCTGTAATTTGCAGAACGGAAGATTTTTTAGTACTTTTGCAGGCTATATTGGAAACGCACATATAAACAAGTTATTTTAATATGTTCGACAAAAAGAAAAGAGTTTATCGTTTCGGCGGAAAGACGGCCGAAGGCGATGGACAGATGCGCGAGCTCCTTGGAGGAAAGGGAGCCAATCTGGCCGAGATGAGCAAGCTCGGCATGCCGGTACCTGCCGGATTCACAATAACCACCGAATGCTGTGCCGAGTACTACTCTCTCGGCGGTGGTTACACCGAAGACCTCAAGAAAGATGTTGCTGAGGCTCTCAAAGCCACAGAGACCATCATGGGGAAGAAATTCGGAGACCCTTCCGATCCGCTTCTCGTAAGCTGCCGTTCAGGCGCAAGAAGTTCCATGCCTGGTATGATGGACACCATCCTCAACATCGGACTTTGCTCCGCCACTCTTCCTGGAATGATTCAGAAGACAGGCAACCCAAGATTCGTTTATGACGCTTACAGGAGACTCATCATGATGTACTCCGATGTCGTTATGGAGAAAGCCGAGGGCATCGAGCCTGCCGACGGTCAGGGCATCCGCCAGCAGCTTGACAGGATGATGATGGATCTCAAGGAGGCCAAGGGTTACAAGTCTGACACAGAAATCACCGCCGAGGAGCTCAAAGACCTCTGCGACAAGTTCAAGGCAAAAGTAAAGGAAGTTCTCGGTGTCGAGTTCCCTGACACTGCCGAGGCCCAGCTTTGGGGATCCATCGGCGGCGTATTCAAGTCATGGAACGGAAAGAGGGCCATCGCCTACAGAAGAATCGAGAAGATTCCTGATGACT
>CAZXVE010000078.1:0-5824 GCA_964644125.1 uncultured Muribaculaceae bacterium | reverse complement strand
TTTCTGGATGAATTCGGTCAAATGCCAAAGTCTGTCCTGGAGGCTTTGCGGGGTCCGATGGAAGATCGCAAGGTGACGATTTCAAGGCTTCGGTCAAAACTGGAATATCCCGCGTCTTTCATGCTCGTGGCCGCTTCCAATCCGTGCCCTTGCGGTTACTATGGAGAAGGGGACCGGTGTCGTTGCTCTCCTGGTCAGAGGTTGAACTATCTCTCAAAACTATCTGGCCCCGTCATGGATCGCATAGACATTCAACTTTGGCTTCATCCTGTTGATACCGTGAAACTTGTCGGCCGCAAGAAAGGCGAATCAAGCGAAGTCGTGGCAAGGCGCGTGCATGGGGCGAGGATGATTCAGAAACAGCGGTTTGCCGGGGACGGGATATTCACCAATGCCGAGATGAACAACCGTTTGCTTGAAAGGTATTGTCCGCTTGACGAAGATTGCCGGAAAGTGCTTGAACTCCTCATAGGGAAGCTGGGGCTGTCCGCGCGGGCATATTCGCGCATTCTGAAGGTTGCCAGAACCATCGCGGATCTTGAATCATCAAGTGACATCAGACCTGAATATCTTCGCGAAGCCGCAGGCTACCGTTTTCTTGACCGCCTCAACATTGATACTTTCGGCTAGTCTTCCCAGGAAACCATGCGTGACTCGTCAGGATTGACCGTAATGTGAATCCGTAAAGTCTCTTCGGGGAGGATTTCCTCAATGTTCTCAGGCCATTCCATGATGCAGAGACATCCGCTGTCGATATAGTCGTAGAAACCGATGTCAAGTGCCTCTGAAATCTTTGTGATTCTGTAAAAATCAAAATGGTACATCGGTTCTCCAGTTCCGGTGCGATACTCGTTGACTATAGCGAATGTTGGTGAACTGACGGCATCGTCACGTACTCCGAGCCGATGGCAGATTGCAGTCGTGAAGGTCGTTTTCCCGGCACCCATGGGAGCGTAGAATGCAAGAATGTCATGCCCTTCTGTCAATGAAAGGAATTCACCGGCCGCCCGGTCGATGTCTTGCAGGTCTTTTATGATGATCTCGTGTCTCATATTCTTTGAATTATGGTCTGAGCCAGACTTCGGGATTCTGCGGATTGCGACCGGACCATATCTGAAAATGCAGTTGTGTCTCTCCTCCGATTGTGTCAACTGTCCCGATGGTCTGTCCGGTCTTTACGTTGTCTCCGGCCTTGACGTTGACATTCCCCAGTTTGCAGTAGAAAGAGAAGTAGTTCCCATGCTGCACAAGAACGCACTTGTTGTAGCCGGGCATCACGACAATCTGTTTTACGACTCCGTCAAAGATGGCTTTGATTCCGCTTCCTGCCGGAAGAGCTATGCTGATTCCGTTGTTGGAGGGAAGCTTGAGGTTCGTGTAAACAGGATGGTAACGTTGGCCGAAATGATCCACGACAGGCCCTTCTGCCGGCCAGGGAAGCTTGCCCTTGTTGGCTTCGAATTTCTTTGCAAGAGTGTAGTCGATCGGTTTGCGTCTGGCTGTTGATGATGATCCCTTGCCGGAACTTCCATTCCCCTCCGTGGCTTCGCGGATAATACGTTGGATTTCCCTGTTGAGAGCATCCACTTCATGTTGTTTTCTGGAAAGGTCCTGCTGGTATTTCTTCTTGTTCCGCTTCAATTGATTCACAAGTGCAAGGGACTCGTTCTCCTCTGTCTGAAGCTTGCCCATTTCGGAGACCCTGAGAGATCTGACTGATTCGGCAGCCTTCTTGAGAGCCAGAAGAGCTTCATTTTCCTTCTCAAGCTCTGTTCTGGTCTCCAGAATCTTTGTCGCCTGGCTGTTCATCTGTCTTGAAAGATCTCTCAGGTAGCCGTAACGCCTGAATGCCTGTCCCAGGTTGTCGCTTGCAAGAATGTGCATGTACCAGATCTTGGCATTGCGGTTTACGTAGGCACTGCGCACAAGCCGTGCATAATGGCTGGACATGGTGTCCAGCCGTGCCTGGATAGTCTTGATTTCTTTTTCCTTTATACGGATGGAATCAGAATACCCGGAAATTTCTTTGTCGCTCTCTGCAATCAGACTCTTTCTTGATTCAACCTTACCTTTGATCAGGGTAAGCCGGTTGAATGCGCTTGCACTTTGGGCGGAATTGTTTCTTATCTGCTCGTCAAGGATGGCTATTTCCTTCTGCAGCCGAGCCTTGCGTGCCTCCTGGGTCCGCGTGTCCTGAGAGAATGCCGGTGTCTGCAATAGCAGGGTGGCAAACGACAGAATGATGAGTATTTCTGATTTCCTTCCCATTATTTGCCCTCGGCTTTTTTATTTTCCGCCTGCGTCTTGTACACCTTTGCCAGGTCTTTCTCTCCAAGCGCATCAAGTACAATGGAATAATGCTCCAGACATGTGGAACTTTCCTTGGCTCCATAAAGCATCGCATGTTTGAATTGTGCTTTTGCTTCCTTGTCTTTGCCAAGCAGATGGAGAATCCAGCCGTAAGTGTCGAGATAAGTAGGGTTGTCCGGTTCTTTGTCCACAGTCTTCTTGCTCATTGCGCAGGCTTTCTTGAGTTTGCTGCCTTTAAGCGAAAGGTAGTAGGCGTAGTTGTTGAGCGCCGGGGCATATTCAGGGTTCTGTTTCAGAACCTTGTCGTAAATCTTGAACGCCTCCTTCTCATTCCCGAGCTCATGGTACATGTCCCCGATGGATGATAGGGCGGGAATGGTGATGGAAGTGTCCCCTTGGGCTATCTCAATGATTCTTCTGTTGTTGGTTATAATCCCCTGCCAGTCTTGTCTGTTGAAGCAAGCAACATTTTTCATGTCAAGGAATGCTGTCTCCTTGGGAAACCTGACCATGGCACTGTCGCAGGCGGGCTCAAGAGCATTCCAGTCCTTCATGTAACCCAGAAGCTGCACATATGTCACCGCGATTCCAAGATTGTCGGGGTGCAGGATCATATTCTTGTGGATCAGCCCTCTGGCTTTATCCTTCCTGTCTGTGGCGTACCAGTATAACCCGGATGTCATGAGTGCGGCGCTGTCTGCAGGATGATGCATCACCAGATTGTCGAACAAAGTGTCGATCTGAGGTCTGGAACTTTGTACGAAGCGGGGGTCTGTACGGTTCACCAGCATGTCCAGGTACTGGGCTTTGGTATGAACATCCGTTTCCTCGTCAGCCACAAAGATGTTCAATGTTTTGAAGAAATCCGGGAAATTCCTGCGGAGCCTGTAAACTTCGGATTCTCCGAGCAAGGCCGGTATGTAGCCGTTCTGCAGATCGAGAGCTTCCTGATAGTATGCGAGGGCGACCGTGTCCTTATACTCGGCCATCGAATGGTCTCCGAGTTTGGTCAGAACATACGGTGAAGAAAATTCCTTGTTGAAGTCTTCAAGAACCTTGAACGCTTCCAGAGGTTTTTCCTGATGCAGCAGAATGTCATATTTCGTTGCGGTCACGTTCTCGCTCTTCCCGAAAACGGTTTCAATCTGTTCCAATGCTCCCAAAGCCTTGTCGTACTGGTTCTGTTTGAGATAGAGGTTGACCAGCGTGAAGTAGAGGTCATTGTTTTTCGGGAATTCCTTCTGCAGTTCTTCATAGGTCGCAATAGTCAGATCATCCTCCCCGGACAAGGAATATGCTCTGGCGAGTCTTTCCTTGTACCAGTAGTTGGACGAGTCCAGTTCAACTGCTTTCCTGAGAGCCGATTTCGCTCCATCAATATCATTGGTGTAGAGACGGCAAAGTCCAAGGTAATAGAATGCGGCATCGTTGTCCGGCGCATCGGACGTTATCATGTTCAATTTAGCTTCCGCTTCCTTGTAATGCTTGTTCTCCATGTCGGAGACAGCATCGATCAGCACGCTGTCGGCAGTTTTGGTGACCTTATTGTTCTGTGAGTATGCCGGGCCGGAAGCCATGAGCATTCCTGCCAGAGCAAACATGATCAGCCTTTTCACGTTCATATTCGTATATTCGGACATATGTCCTGCAAAATTAGCATTTTTATACGAATATCATAGTACGAATTCCATGCCGGGGCCTGTCTTACCGGCCTCCTCCACCGGAGCCTCCACCGGAGAATCCTCCTCCGCCTCCCCAGGATGAACGCCCTCCGCCACCGCCTGAAGAACCTCTGTCAGCCGAATAGCTATAGGCACTGTAGCTGATGCTCTCTGAAGCCGAATCGGCGAAATCCCTCATCAGAACGGTCGCCGTGGACACATCGGACATACCCTCGACAGAGACAAGGCTGAAGTACTCAGGGCAGACTTTCCGGTAGTCTTTGTAAAGCTGGCCGGCTATTCCGTACAGCGATGCGAAAATCAGGTAATTGTTCCACAGACCGACCTCGACCACTCCCCTGTCTTCAATCAGGGTGAAGTCCTTCAGGAACTTGCGGAGTCCGTAGACCTTACGTACATCCTCGGCCTTCAAGGTCTCAAGTTCTGAACTGTCACGGGCGTCTTTCATCCATTTGTCCAGAACCTTGCCGTGCTTCGACGACCATCTGTTCAGCTCCCGCTTCTGGATGATGCCATCATCACCGGCCGCCTCCTTGATGAAGCCGAACATCCTCCGCTCCAGGCGTACGTCCTCGCTTTCCTGCTCTTCTTCTACTTCACCTGGAGGGAAACTCTTCACCTTCAAAGTAGGCTTCAAGGTCTTCGGATCCGTAACTACCTCAAAGGCACCGCGGTAGAACAGCCTCGTGATGTAGGCGGCGACCAGATGGCGTTGATTCTCCATTTTGGAACCGGAGAAAGCCACCAGGACATTGAAGGCACCGCGCAGGTCTCCGTCGCAAGGGATGTCCCTTGACCACGGTAGATCCTTCATTGATCCGCCGAGAAGACTCTTCTTCCGTTTTTTGTTCTTTATGATGGTGTCAATGACGACGTAGATGGCAAAACAGAATAGCAGCCCCAATACGGCCAGGACAATGGCGAAGATGATCATCGCTTCTCTGTCCGAGTTTTCTTCGTAGTCGCTGTCCTCCACGGCCCTTGCCCGTACCTCCTCAAAGGTCTTGCTCTCAGTCAGCTGCGGATGGAAAATCCCTTTCTGGAAACCGGCCAGCACAATCATGGCACTCCGTTTTGAGAACGGTTCATCGGTTCGGGCCACGATCCTGCCGTCTTCCAAGTTGATCTCACCTATGAAGCCGAAAGCCCAGATGCTGGTGTTCTCGTGAGTGAAAGATAGACCGGGCCTTCTGATTGTCAGTACGATGGATTCTGGTGATGATCCCATGTCGCGGGCGACGAACATATGGTTGAAACCGTCCTTCTCCTCATAGCTCTTGACAAGCCCAGTCAGGGTGTAGGTCAAGGTGTAGACGTGAGGACCCGGGCTGCCGACACCCCAGCAGATTTCATAACCGTCGGATTTGGTGACCAGACCGCATCGTCCGGCCTTCTCGGCACGCGAACGGTTGATGTCCCATTCGCCTTCGTTGACATAGACTCTGCCGGTCTCATCCTTGACTCCGAGACCGCTGATGGTCATCCGGCCCATGTTGCCGGCCACCAGGTACCATTCGGAGATGTCGTTGGAGACATCGACGGGCCAGATTTCAGTTATCGTAGCCGAGCCGTCGTCCTGAAGTTCCACATCGATGCGCAGGGAGTCAACCCTGCTTTGGGCGGAAGCAACGACAACGGACAACATCGGAAGGACAGCGCAAAGCACTGCCGTCCGGAGCCACTTCAGGATATTCATAACTTATCTTTCGCTTGTAATAAAGTGCCTGTGACAAAATACCTTATCCCACGTTCGGAGAGCATCTCCTGTGAATATCAGTCCACGTTACCCTCTCCCTAAATCCCTCCCCTCGGGGGAGGGGATGTGCTTCGCA
>CAZXVE010000077.1:0-6026 GCA_964644125.1 uncultured Muribaculaceae bacterium | reverse complement strand
TGCAGTGCTGGGGAGCCGGCGAGAAATGGGCCGTGGAGCCTGGTGATTTCACTGTCCTTGTCGGGTCTTCATCCGCAGACGCCGATCTGATTCCTCTGGCTCTTAAAGTGAAATAACAAGGAAACGCCTTGAAGCATCAAGGGCGGACAAATTGGATAAATTAAAAATGGCTGATTTTGGTAACGTGCAAAATCAGCCATTTTTAATTTGCCCAATCAGATGTTGAGCCTGCCGGGACTGCCGGATGCCTCAATAGTTCCTGACATCATGCCACGCCTTCGGCAATCTCACGGGAATTCCTAATTTATGAAACCCTTGGCAAGAAGGAGCTCGGCAATCTGGACAGCGTTGGTTGCGGCACCTTTGCGAAGATTGTCGGAAACACACCAGAGATTGAGTCCGTTCTCCAGCGACTCATCACGGCGGATTCTGCCTACAAACACCTCGTTCTTGCCCCAGGCATGAAGCGGAGTCGGATAGACATTGTGCGCCGGATCGTCCATGAGGACCGCTCCCGGGAATTCCGACACAAGCCTGCGAACTTCTTCAAGAGTGAACGGCTTCTCGAATTCGAGATTCACGGATTCGGAATGGCCTCCCATCACGGGCACTCTCACGGTTGTTGCAGTGACCTTGATTGCAGGATCCAGTATCTTGTGGGTCTCATTCACCATCTTCATCTCCTCCTTGGTGTAGCCATTGTCAAGGAATGAATCGATGTGCGGAAGGATATTCATGTCAATAGGAGTCGGATAAACGGCAGGATATTCACCCCACTTTCCTCCGGCACGCTCTGCATTCATCTGGTTTACAGCCTTATAGCCAGTACCGGTGACGGACTGGTACGTAGAAACCACAATCCTGCGGATTTTGAATGCATAATGGAGCGGTGCTATTGCTATGAGCATCTGAATGGTTGAACAGTTTGGATTGGCGATGATCATGTCATCTTCAGTAAGGACATCACCGTTGATTTCCGGAACGACAAGTTTCTTGGTAGGATCCATTCTCCAAAACGAAGAATTGTCAACCACACGGCAACCGACGGCGGCGAACTCCGGCGCCAGTTCTCCGGAAGCAGCACCTCCGGCAGAAAACAGAGCAAGAGCAGGTTTCGCGGCAATGGCATCTTTCGCACTTACAACAGTCACCTCCTTATCACCGAACACGACCTTACGGCCAACAGACTTCTCCGAAGCGACGGGAAGCAATTCCGTAACCGGGAAATTCCTTTCAGCCAGAACTTCCAACATTCTTGTACCTACGAGGCCCGTAGCCCCGACAACAGCCACTTTCATAATACACTAATCTTTGGCAAGCAGGCAATCACTTGCTTAATAATACTTTGCTCATGTTAGAGAGCCATTGCCGACCCTCATCTATTCTTACAATCAGTTCAAAATGTCATTGAGGATACCGCTTGCAGTCTGGAATGCTCCGGCACCGGCGCCCTGGATAACCAACGGGGACGGATAGTAGTCCGTGGTTATGATGGCGGAGTTGTCCGTGCCGCAAAGATTGTAAAGCGGGTGATCTTCAGGGACTTCTTTAAGCCCTATACTTGCCTTGAAGTCAGTTTCCGATGAAGGGTCCTCCTCCAGCGAAGCCACGAAGCGCAAACGGCATCCCTTTGCGGCAGCGGTTCTGTACCACTCCGCAAACACAGATTCATTTTCTTCCAGCAGTTTGTAGAAAGCATCGGATTTGACTTCAAAAAACTCCGGTCCGAGAACAGGCTTGATCTCTACATCCTTTTCATTGATCTTCACACCTGCCTCACGGGAGAGAATCAGCAATTTGCGAAGTACATCCCTGCCGCTCAGATCAAGACGCGGGTCCGGTTCGGTATAGCCGGCGTCCTGAGCCTTGCGCACAACTTGCGCGAAAGTCAACTCAGCACCGCAAGAAGGTCCGCCGCAATAGGTACTGAATATGTAATTCATCGTACCGCTGAGCACTGCCTCTATGCGATGGATGCGGTCGCCGGAGTTGACGCTTCTTGAAATCGACTCAAGTATAGGGAGTGCAGCGCCGACCGTCGTCTCGTATCTCAATGAAGCTCCAGTCTCTATGGCAGCAGATCTGAGCGCGGCATATTGAGCGTAAGGTGCTGAGAATGTTATCTTGTTGCAGGCGACCACTGAATATCCCCGCTGGAACAAGTTTATGTACTTGTAGGATATGTCCGAGCTTGCCGTGCAGTCCACAAACACTGAATTTTCCAGGGATATTCCCGCAAGAGCCTTGAAATAAGCATCATCGGCGGCCGGTTGGCCCTCGGAAAGCAACGCCTCCACTCTTTTCATCGCCGATTCTGGACCGTCGGAAGCATTCAGGTCCAGGCCGTTCTGCGAGACCACGAATCTGCGGCTGTTGCTGATACCCACCAGATTGATCTTCTTGCCGGTGCGCTCAACTATACGTTCACGGTTGCCGGCAATGATCTGAACAAGTGCCTTGCCCACTGTGCCGAAACCTGCGATGAACAGGTTGATGTCGCGGATTGATGATGTCTCGAAAAATTCCTCATGAATATGCCTGACGGCAGAAGGGACATCCTCGGAAGGCACGATCACCGAGATGTTCCTCTCTGAAGATCCCTGGGCGATGGCCCTCAGATGGATGCTGTGACGGGAAAGTGCGGAGAGCAGACGTCCTGTGGTTCCGCATTGGTTCATGATGTCATCCCCTACAAGGCAAAGAATTGAAAATCCCTTCTCCACTTTCAGCGGATTCAGTTTACCAAGAGATATTTCGTAGGCAAAGCATTTGTCCGCCGCAATCTTGGCTTTGTCTGCATCAGATTCAGAGACGGCGATGCACATCGTGTGGACAGATGAAGCCTGCGTGATGAGAATGATGTTTATGCCGCTGCGGCTGAGTGTGTCGAAGAGCCGGCTTGAAAAACCAGGAATGCCGACCATTCCGCTGCCTTCGAGAGAGATGAGCGCAATCTTGTCCGAATTGGAGATTCCGATGATCTTGTCCTTGCTGCGGGGAGGATTCTTCTCGATCAGAGTACCCGGTGACTTAGGATCAAAGGTGTTTTTAACATAAATCGGAATACCCTGAGTGACTACAGGCTGAATTGTAGGCGGATAAATCACTTTGGCTCCGAAATGGGAAAGTTCCAGGGCCGCACGGTAAGAAATGTTGTTAATTGTGCGTGCGGCAGGAGCCAGTTTAGGGTTGGCCGTCATCATTCCGGGAACATCCGTCCAGATCTCAAGCAGGCGGGCATTGCTGCTGACCGCAAGGAGAGACGCGGTGTAGTCAGAACCTCCGCGTCCGAGAGTGGCAGTCCTTCCCTTTGAATCAGATGCAATGAACCCAGGAACCACGAACAGGGAAATGATCGGACTGGACTCAATCAGACTCTGCACATTCTCCATTGTAGTCTTGAGATCGACAGCAGGGGCTGCAGGAGCAGCGACCTCGGCCGAGTCAGCAAGGGTTATTCTGTTTTCCACCTTAATCAGCTTGCGGGCATCCACCCATTTGGTCGGGATTCCGACAGAAGCAAGTTTGGTGGCTATGATTCTCGTGGACAGCAACTCTCCGAATGACGTTATCGCATCAAGACTGGCCGGGCTCAACTCTCCCAGCAGATACACGCCATAGGCAATGCTTCGCAGAGACGAAAAACTATCCTTGCACAGTTCTGTAAGCTCTTCGTGTTTCTCCAGAGGCAGCAGTTCGTGGATAATGTCTATGTGAATGTCTTGATATTTGTTTATAATCTCTTCATACCCTTTGTCTTTGGCTGCTGCGAGACGCCCTGTCTTGATCAGAGCATCCGTAAAGCCGCTGATGGCTGAACAGACAAGGATTGTGCGGTCCTTCTCCACCGCCGTGGAAACTATGTCCACAACCTTTGCCATGTTTGTAGCGTTGGAGACGGAACTCCCGCCGAATTTAAGCACTTGCATATTGATTGATTATTATTGTCGTTAATTATTTCTTCAATATCTCCGTTATTATCTCTCCGATCTGCTCGTTTTCAAGCAGGAACCCATCGTGGCCGAATGCCGAGGTTATCTCACGGTATTCTGAATTCGGGATGCATCTGCTTATTTCCCGGACTTCTGCAGGAGGGAAACAGCCGTCGCTGTCTATGCCGACCACTGTCACTTCCGCCTTTACACGAGCCAACGCGGCGGCCACTCCCCCTCTGCCTCTTCCCACATTGTGGCTGTCCATTGACTTTGAAAGCGAGTAATAGGAATATGAATCAAAACGGTCCGCAAGTTTCTGTCCTTGATGTCGTTCGTAGGATGCTGCACGCGAAGCGAAGAGAGTATCATCGGACTGCTCCTGCTGAGTGCTGTTGTAGCCGTCATAACTGCGGTACGAAATCAGAGCTACGGCTCTGGCGGCTTTCAAGCCCTCCTTACCGCCATTCAGCAAATCTTCCTTTGAAGGTTCCTGATTCCCCGGACCCAGGGCAAGTTCCGGATGACGGAATGTGGCATCAGCTTCCAAGGACATTCTCTGGGCTTCTTCCCAGGCGCTGAGCCAGGGGGAGATTCTTGCCGAAGTCGCCATGAGCACTGCCCGGCCAAACACATCAGGTTCCATCACCAGCCATTCCACCGCCTGGAAGCCGCCTATTGAACTTCCTACAAGGAGATCGATTTTCTCCACTCCGAGATGCCTGCGCACAAGAATGCTGGCTCTGACCATATCCCTCACGGTAACATCCGGAAAATCAAACAAGTACGGTCGGCAAGCCCTCCCGTCAGCTGAATCCGAAGGTTTCAGCTCCGATGGTCCGGAAGATCCGTAGCAAGACCCGATCATGTTGACACAGACCACAAAATATTTGTCTGTGTCTATCACCTTCCCGCTGCCTACCATGCCGGGCCACCAGTCTTCCGCATCGGAGTTGGCAGTGAGCGCATGGCATATCCAGATCACCTTACGGCCTGCCGCACAAGGACCCGAGGTGTGATAAGCGATTTTAAGATGAGGCACCGTTCCGCCTGCCTCAAATGAAAAAGTGTGATTGTAAATATATTCGTGATATTCCATTGCTTTCGTGCTGTCCTCCTCCGCCGGAGCCATATTCCCATAAAGGAAACAATTATGCCTGATCGGCGATAATCGTCGGCGGAATAGAAATGATAAACTGTGTCAGGAGATTGAGAAGCGTCCGATCAGGCATCCAGCCTGGCTTGCGGACATGGAGAAAACGATGCAACTTAGCGTTGCATTCGCATGGACATCATGGATATGAATGATATTCCTCTCATTTCAGAGGGCAAAGGTAAGAAAAAATCCTGAATAATCTTACTTAAAACGTCAGTTTGAACAGATTGCCCTGGGACTGGATAATCAGAGCGTCGTCGTAAGAAGCGCAGTCTTCAAGTTCACCGAACGTCGCCTTGCGCAGGTCGATCACATTCTGCATTGTCCGCTCGGCAAGATTCCAGACATAGAGGTACGACGGAGCTTTCTCGCTGCCGAAGCCCGTAGGCATGAACAGAAGGCCGTTCTTGATGTAAAGGCCCTGACCTACTGGATTGAATCCGGAGGCATAGGTGTCCTCAAGCAGATAGTTCTCAAGCAAATCATCTTCCGTCAGGACAACCACCCCGTCAGTGGAATCGCTGAGAGCCGGAATGCGGAACTTGACGATGCGGTGACGGTTCAGAGGATTGTCGTTGTCCACGGTGTTGCCGTAGCCGTAAAGGAAATTGTTGTCCAGATCAAGAACCCACTGGAGAGCATAGCCAAAGAGATGTCCGCTGTCTTTGAAGTAAATGGTCTGGACCAGTTCGGAAGATTTCATGTCGTTGGAGACACGCTCGACATAAAGCACATCTTTGCGTCCGTTGACCGGCTTGCGATTGCACTGGCTGATGTAGATGAGAGGGAACTTGTCCTCCTTGTCATAGAATGTGCGGCTGAACGAGACGACATTGCAATGGTTCACCTTACCGTAACTGGCCAGTTTGAACGGCTCGTTGATCTTCTTCACCTTGTCTCCGTCGAACTTGTAGAGGGTCAGCCAGCCGGAATTCTGG
>CAZXVE010000076.1:0-6239 GCA_964644125.1 uncultured Muribaculaceae bacterium | reverse complement strand
AGCGATTCCTCCTGGTTCCTGACGCTTTCTTTAGTGATTTCCAGCTGGCGGTCGAGCATTACAAGTGTGTAGTAAGTGTTTGCTACTGAAGCGAGAATCTGTATCTGGACTGCCCTGAGTTCTTCTCCCGACTGCAGCATCTTCGATACGGCGGCATCCTTCTCGAATTTCTGCTTGCCTGCGAAATTCAGCTCCCAGTTCATATTCAAAGGAAGATTGTAGGAAAGGGAAGACACGGCATCGCCGGTTTTTGAATATGTCCCCGAAGGATTCAGCGCGAACGACGGTAGGTATGCAAGTTTCGCGCTCCTGAGCTGGGCCTCGGACTGCTCAAGGACCATCCTTGCCGTCCTGATGTCGCTGTTCGCGGCAAGGGCGGAGTCCATCAGAGCCTGCAGATGTGTGTCAGGGAAATATTCCCGCCAGGACAGCGAGTCCTGGGAATTCACGCTGCTGGACTGCGCAAAGAGAGCCTGGAGGCCGAGCAGCAGAAGACAACCTATTGTCGTGATTGTATGTTTCATTTCTTATTCTTGTTTTCGGTATATTCAGCGATAAGTTTCATCTCTTCGGCGATCAGAGGGTCGTCGGACGGCTCGAACTGCACAGGCTTGACCTTTTCCTGGATCTTCTGGAAGATCACGAAGAGGGCAGGGACGATAAACAGCAGGCCCAACGTGCCGATGAGCATTCCGCCCACGGTACCCACTCCTATGGAGCGGCTTCCGTTGGCTCCGATTCCGGACGCGAACATCAGAGGAATCATACCGAAGACCATTGTGAGGGATGTCATCAGGATAGGGCGCAGACGCATCTTCGCAGCGAAGAACGCGCTCTGCTTGAGCGACATGCCGGCCTTGCGGCACTGGGTGGCATATTCAGTGAGCAGGATAGCTGTCTTGCAGAGCAGACCGACGAGCATCAGCAGTCCGACCTGAAGATAGATGTTGTTGTCGAGGCCGAACAGTTTGGCGAAGAGGAAGCAGCCGGCGATTCCGAACGGTACGGAGAGGATGATGGCTATAGGTATGAAAAGGCTTTCGTACAGAGCCACCATAATCAGGTACACGAACATCACGCAGATGGCGAAAATCATAAGAATATTGCTGCCTGAGGAGCTCTCCTCCCTCGTGATGCCGCTGAATTCGACGGTGTAGCCCTTGGGCAGGTCTTTTCTGGCCGTCTCGCGGATCACCCTGATCGCATCACCCGAGCTTGAACCAGGGGCGAGGTTTCCCATCACGCTGATGCTTCCGAACATATTGAATGACCCCAGGCTCTGCGGCATATATTCCTTGGTCAGGGTTACGAACTGGCCTATCGGCTGCATATCTCCGGCATCGGAACGGACGAAGATGTTGTCAAGCGATTCCGGCCTGGCCCTGTCCTCAGGACGGACCTGCATCATCACATAGTATACCTTGCTGAATTTGTTGAAGTTGGAGATGTAGGCGCTGCCGTAGTAGGAACTCAGTACATCAAGGACACCGGAAGGGGAGACACCCATCTTCTTGCACCTTGACGCGTCCACTTCCACCTTGTACTGCGGGTAGTTGATGTCGTAGCCTGAATATGCCTCCGCGATTTCCGGATGCTCGTTCAGCTTGGCGAGGAAATTCTCCGTTACGTAGAAGAAGGTGCGGATGTCCTCGCCGTTGCGGTTCTGGACTGCGAACTCGAATCCGCCGCCGTTGCCGTAGCCGTCAATCATTCCCGGTGCCATCGCGAAGCTTGAAGCTTCGTGTTCATCTGCAAGAAGGGCGTTTATCCGCTCCATAACGGCATCGGCCGTGTTCTGCCGCCCCTTGCGTTCGGACCACGGTTTCAGCTGGACCATCACGTTGGCCTTGTTGCTTCCAGAACCTGAGGCCATCGCGAAGCCGACTACGCCTCCCACGGACTCCACTGCAGGAATCTCCTTTATTCGGTCGCTGACTCTGGTCATAACGGCGAGAGTCTTGTCCATAGTGTAGCCTGAAGGAGTCACGATGTCCACGAAGAGTGATCCCGTGTCTTCCTGCGGCACGAATCCGCTTGGCACGATCTTCATCAGGACCGCAAAGAGCACCAGGGCACCGGCGATGCTGCCGGCAACGACCCATTTGCGCCTGATGAAGAACATCGCGACTCCGGTGTAGTGCTTGAGCAAGGCTGAGAAAGATGTATTGTAGACCTTGCGGACACGTGACGAGAAAGACTTGCCTGTCCCGTCTGACGGGTGCAGGATCAGGGCGCAGAGGGCGGGGGAGAGGGTGATGGCGTTGATGAAGGATATTCCTACTGCCACCGCCATAGTGAGCCCGAACTGCTTGTAGAATATTCCTGTGGTGCCTCCCATAAAGGACACAGGTATGAATATCACCATGAACACGAGCGTGGTCGTGAAGAGGGCGGTTGTCAGTCCCGACATCGCGTCGACGGCGGCCTTGTACGGAGACTTGTAACCGGCGTCGAAGCGTGCCTGCACCGCCTCGACCACCACGATCGAGTTGTCGACCACGGTCCCGATGACCAGCACGAGGGCGAACAGGGTGATAAGGTTGATCGAGAAGCCTACCACATTCAGGAAGGCGAACGTGCCGACGAGGGATATTATGATGCTTATCGCCGGAATCAGGGTCGCGCGGAAGTCCTGAAGGAAAAAGTAGACCACAACCAGAACGAGCAGGATTGCCAGTATGAGCGATTCGACTACCTGGCGGATCGACGCGAAGAGGAAGTCGTTGGTGTTGTTGAATGACACGAATTCGATGTCGCTAGGCATGGTCTGTTTCAGTTCGTCCAGCAGCTTGTCGATTTCGAGGTTTATCTGGGTGGCGTTGGAGCCGGAGATCTGGCTGATCATTCCCATCACGCCATTGTGGCCGTTGATGCGGTTGCTGAAACTGTAGTCCGACTGACCGAGCTCAATGTCGGCCACATCCTTCAGGAGCAGTTCCTCTCCGGTTGACGAAGATGAGATGACAAGATTCTCGAATTCGCTCACTTCGCTCTTGCGTCCGGTGTAGCGCAGGACATACTGGTAGACGTTGGAGGAGTTTTCGCCGAGCGAACCGATGCTGGCTTCCGCGTTCTGCTCGGCCAGCACGGTGGTGATGTCGCTTGGGATGAGATTGTGACGGGCCATCACATCTGGCTTCAGCCAGATGCGGAGAGCGTATTTTCCGCCCCAGACCTCGACCTTGCCCACGCCCTGGATTCGCAGGATGGCCGGCTTTATGTTGTTGTAGAAGTAATTGCTCAGGAAGTTCTCGTCATAGGTCCCGTTCTGGCTTTCAAGGGCCAGGATGCGGAGCATGCCGGGCTGCTGCTTCTCGGTGGTGACTCCGATCTGAAGCACTTCCGAAGGTAGCTGGGACTGTGCCTGGGTGACGCGGTTCTGCACGTTGACTGCGGCCATGTCGGCGTTGGAGCCCTGCTTGAAATAGATGGTGATGCTGCCGCTTCCGTTGTCGGCGGAAGAGGTCATATAGGTCATATTCTCCACTCCGTTGATGGCCTCTTCCAGAGGTGCCACGACGCTCTTCTGCACGGCCTCGGCGCTGGCTCCCGGGTAGCTTGCCCAGACGTTGATGGTAGGAGGCGCGATGTCTGGATATTTCTCGATAGGAAGCGATCCTACGCAGATCACGCCGAGAGCCACTATTATCACGTTTATGACTATGGACAGGAGAGGCCTGTCAATGAATGTCTTGATGTTCATTTCTACCGGTCTCCTGATTTATTCGCCCTTCACCTGCGTTCCTTCACGAACGAGTCCGGCCCCCTTCGCGACGATCACATCGCCGGCTTCAAGGCCGTCCGTCACGATGTACTCTTTGCCGTTGTTCTCTTTCTCCACATCCACGATGCAGGCGACCGCTTTCCCGTCCACGACTTTCATCACGAACACCTTGTCCTGGATTTCGTAGGTCGCTTCCTGCGGAATGATTATGGCGTTCTGAATCTCTGTCGGAAGCACAACCCTTCCTGAGCCTCCGCTCAGAAGAATCCCGTCCTTGTTGTCGAACACGGCGCGCACGGACACGGAACCGGTCTTGTCATCCACTATTCCGCTGATGCTCTCCACCCGGCCGGTCTGCCCGTATTCTTTCCCGTTGATGAGCTTGAGCCTGACTTCGGGCATGTTTCCGAGTACATTGTCCATCGTCTTGTACTCGCAGAGGTATTCCATCAGCCGGCTTTCGGTCATCGAGAAATAGACGAACATCCTGTCATTGTCGGACACCACGGTGAGTCCGTCCTGGATCGAAGGCCCTACATAGTCGCCCTTGCGGTAAGGAATCTTGCCTATGACTCCGTCCGACGGGCTGCGGAGGACTGTGAAACTCAGACTGTTCTCCGAAGAAGCCAGCGCCGCTTCGGCGGCGGCCAGGTTGGCCTTGGCCACAGCGAGGTCGTTTTTCGAATTGAGAAGCGAGTTCTCCGACACTATATTCTTTTCATTGAGGACAAGTTTGCTGTCGTAGTCCTGCTGTGCCTTCGCGAGGCTTGCCTTCATCTGTTCCACACCCGCTTTCGCGCTTTCGACGGCGGCTTTGTACTGCACGGCGTCTATCGTGAACAGGACCTGGCCTTTGGCCACCCTGTCGCCTTCCTTGACGCGAATGCTCTCGAGGTAGCCGTCCACGCGCGGAATGATCCTGATGTCCTGCCTGCCCTGGATGGAGGCAGGATATTCAGACTCTATGCTGTAGTTCTGCTTTTCGATGGTCAGAAGTTCGTAGGCCGCCGTATCGGCGGGCTGGTTCTGCACCCTGTGGGAACACGCCGCCGCCAGAAGCGCGAGCGCGATGACTGTTGTGATCGTCTGTATTCTTTTCATTCTGAATATGATTTTTTCGGCTGCGAAGTTACTTGATTTTGCAGTGCTTATTTTATATATTTTCGGTGCAGAGTTGTATATTTTAGGAACAAAGCCTAATTTTGTCCGCTAACTCTGATGTATTATGGCTAAAGAACCCTCCCTGCGCCCCGATTACGGAGCCACACTGAAGAACTTCCGCGGAAATGTAACCGCCGCCAAACCCTTCTCTTCCGAGATTTGGTTCTGCCATCTCGTGTGCGGAAGTTTGAAAATCAAATTCAACCCGTGGTAGGGGAGATAAAGCATCTTCTGCTGGGGTCGGAGCTGACTGTCCAGCAGATTGCAATTTGCTTTGATTTTCCTGATCAAAGTTCAATGTATCAATATTTCAAAAGGAATGCCGGAATGACCCCGACTGAGTTCCGCGCAAAGTACAAATAAGGGCAACAGTGCAATTTGTTATGGTTGGCCGGTGCGGCTAACGGGAATTGCCGCTTCCGAAGACACGCCGGACGGCTTCCAAGTAGCCGTAACCGTTCACATTGTCCGGTTGCAGATAACTTGTTTCTGTCCATTCATTCCAGCTGTTGATGGTAATGAGCGGATGCTGCCCAGGATGTTTGTCCGCGTATTCCTTGGCAAGCCGCAGAGCCCTTTCAAAGTTGGCCGGCGTATTGTTTCGGGTGACGGCGCTCTCCATCGTGCGGGGGCTGTTGTCCCATCCGATGCTGACATGGGGATAATAAGGAATGGTGAATGTGCTGTCGATATGATTCCATTCTTCAACGGCACGGTCGACTATCTTGTTGTATTCATCGTCCATCATCAGGTAATGGCAGAACTGGTAGTGGGTGGAACTTGTGAATCCCAGCTTTGTCACGAAGTCGTTGGCCGGTTCTTCTGTCTTCTTTCCGTCAAGTCCGCTGTAGTTCAAGTTGATGGACCACATGGTCAATTGCAGCTCAAGGTCAGGGAATCCGGCTTTCTTCACTTCTTTCCGAAACCACCGGAGGGCATCTATTGTCTGTTCGACACCACCGAGCCCTTCAATCAAGTTGTGGACATCGTAAATCATGAACACAGGTTTGCCGTCGATTTTGTAGTATTCGGGGAGTTTGAAGAACATTTCGATATTGCGCTTGCATATCTTTTCGAATTCTTCGCGGCTCACTTTACCCTGCCAGATCACATTGTCTTCCTTGATATTTGCCAATCGTGTGTCCCACAGGTTGAGAACGTCATGGTTGGCCCACATCAGATAGAACTTCATATTATCGCGGTTGCCGGCTTTCAGGAAACCGTTACGCAGGGTTGTTTCCATGAACGGACGGCCGTCAAACCAGTACCAGTCAAAGATAAACACATTGATGCCGTGTCGGGTGGCTTCGTCTATTTCCATCTCCATGACGGCAGGGTCGGCTTCGTTGATATA
>CAZXVE010000075.1:0-6480 GCA_964644125.1 uncultured Muribaculaceae bacterium | reverse complement strand
ACTGCCGGAGAATCCTGATCCGGCGTGCAAAGATAGGCACGAAAATTAATATTTTATCCCCATTTTGGAGAAAAATCGGAAAGGGTTGCTAATTTTGCAATTTATGAAGGCTAAACATCCGTTTTTCATTCTTGTGGCCGTCTTGACCACAACCGCCGCGCTGATTTGTTCGTGCAGCACGACACGTGTCCTGGAGGATGGACAATACCGCCTTGCCTCTAACAGGGTTCAAGTCAACAACAGCGTGACGTTCAACACGAAAAACATCGAATCCTACATAAAGCAAAAACCGAATTCCTACATTATCTTCGGCTGGAATCCTTTCCTTAACATCTACAACTGGTCGGGAAAGAATCCTGACAAAGCCATCAACAAGTTCATCAGAAAGATAGGTACGGCACCTGTCGTTTACCAGCCATCACAGGTGGAAGCCTCCAAAGAGAACATCGGCAGACATCTTGAATATCTCGGCTACTACGGATCCGAAGTCAGCAGCGATGTTGAAATCAAAGGAAGAACTGTCAGTGTCACCTATTCAGTCACATTAGGCAAACGATTCAGAATAGGAGACGTAACCTATTCAGTGCCGGACGGAGAGTTCAAAGAGGACTTTATGGCCGACACTTCTCTTTTTAGCATAAAACCGGGAGATTACCTGTCAGAAGACGCGCTTGAAAAGGAGACCGAACTTCGGGCTTCGTCACTTCGGCGGAAAGGCTACTTCGGTTTTACGAAAAACTATATCTCCTTTGAGGCTGACACTCTCAGTTCCGCGGACACTGCCGACATTCTTTACATGGTCAAGGAATATACCAGAAACCAGACTCCAGAATATGCCCGTCCACACAAAAAGTATTTTCTCGGCGAAGTTACCATCTCACACGACAGTGATTTGACGTTCAATGACAAAGTACTCAAGGACATGTGCACTATCCGGCCTGGGGAAATGTACGATGAAAAGGAAGTGAACACTACATATTCAAGGTTTTCGGCTCTCAAATTGTTCAGCGGAGTGAACATTACCATGAACCAGCGAGACTCCGCCATAGTGGACTGTGACATAAGTCTCACACGATCCAGAATGCAGGGTTTCAAGGTTAATCTTGAAGGTTCAACCAACTCCACAGGTCTCATCGGAATCTCACCTCAGCTAAGCTACTACCACAAGAACATCTTTCACGGTGGCCAATGGCTGAATCTTGGGTTCCTCGGTAACTTCCAGTTTAAATATGATGACAAGGACGTTAAATCCAACGAGTTCGGTGTTTCAGCCGGTCTGAGTTTCCCGGAATTTCTGGGATTGGCCAACTCCCGGTTCCATGGTCCGTCCGTGCCGCGCACTGAAATCAACATATCCTACAACTATCAAAACCGACCGGAGTACACCAGAAACATGATCTCAACTTCATTCGGATATTCAGGACAACTTCGGAACGGGAAATTCTACTATCAGTTCTATCCTGTTCAGGCTAAGATTGTCAGGCTTACCGATCTTGATCAGGACTTCTACACAACATTGACAGGGAATCCATTTCTAAGGGATGCTTACCAGAACCACTTTGACGTGGGTTCCGGTCTTGTTGCCTACTACACGACAAATTCAGACCTTAATCCGAAAGAGTCATTCAAGTATGCTCGTCTTCAACTTGACGCTTCCGGTAATGTCCTGAGTCTGTTGAATGGCGTAATGAAAAATGATGAATATGGTTCCAGGCTTATCTGGAACACACCATATTCACAATACATCCGTACGGAACTGACTTTAGGGAAAACTGCCGTTTTCGGAAAGAGCAGTAACAGATCATTGGCCGCAAGAATTCAAGGAGGTGTCGGCTTTGCTTACGGCAACTCATCGGCCCTTCCTTTCGAGAAACAGTTCTATAGCGGCGGAGCCAACAGCATGAGAGGTTGGCAGGCCAGAGCCCTGGGTCCAGGCGCGTCCAAAGCAGACACGACTTTCGTGATTCCAAGCCAGACCGGAGATTTTAAACTTGAAGCCAACCTTGAATACAGATTTCCACTGTTCTGGAAACTATGCGGGGCTGTCTTCGCAGATGCTGGCAACATCTGGACTCTGAAAGAGATGGACGGAGACAACGGTAAACACACAAGATTCAGTTTTGACAGCATTGCCGCAGACTGGGGTCTCGGACTGAGAATAGACCTTAATTTTTTGATTCTCAGAGTCGATACCGGGTTCAAACTTCATGATCCATCCCGCAACGATGACTGCTGGCTGCGTCCGTCCGAGTGGCTGAAAAAAGATGGCTACTCCGTCCACTTCGGAGTTGGATACCCGTTCTAGACTATATTTCCGGACGTTTCAATTCCAGTGCGCAGACATTCTCCACATGTTGCGTGTGAGGAAACATATCCACCGGCTGGACAGCTGTAATATCGTACTTTTCCGAGAAAAGTGCCAGATCCCGGGCCTGGGATGCAGGATTGCAACTGACATAAACCATGCGGGCAGGCGAGGCATCAAGAATCACTTTGGCCACATCGGGATGAATTCCGGCTCTTGGCGGATCCAGTATGATGACATCGGGTTGTCCATGTTTACGGATGAATTCTGATTTCAAAACATCCTTCATGTCTCCGGCAAAGAATTCACAGTTGGTGATTCCATTTCCGGCCGCATTGACCTTGGCATCTTCGATTGCTTCCGGAACATATTCGATTCCTATGACTTTCGCTGCTTTACCGGAAACGAACTGAGCGATGGTTCCTGTGCCCGTATAGAGGTCGTAAACGATTTCTTTTCCGGTCAAACATGCAAAATCCCTTGCAACAGAGTAAAGTTTGTAGGCCTGAGCGGAATTTGTCTGATAGAATGATTTCGGACCAATCCGGAAAGTCAGCCCCTCCATGGTCTCAAGTATTGCAGGGGAGCCTTTGTAGAGTATGCATTCCTGATCGCCTATTGAATCATTCAACTTATTGTTGATAATGTAGTAAAGCGAAGTTATTTCCGGGAATGCTTCAACGATTGCATCCAGCATTCTCTCCCTGTCTTCCCGGCTTTCATAGAAATAGCACATTATGACCATCAAATCACCTGTGTCCGTAGTGCGTATGAACATGTTTCTGACAAAGCCCACATTCTGGCGTATGTCAAAGAACTCCAAGCCGTTCTTGACGCAGTAATCCTTGATGAACAGTCTGATGGCGTTAGAAGGATCCTTCTGGAGATAGCAATGCTTGATGTCCAGAACCTTGTCAAAGAATTTGCCGACATGGAAACCAAGGCCCATGCGGTCATTTTCAGGGACACTCTCAAGATCCTCGTCCTTCAGCAGCCATCTTTTTGACGAAAAAGTGAATTCAAGTTTGTTGCGATAGTACTGGATCTTGTCGGAAGGGATTGTCGGACGGATTTCCGGCACTTTAAGATGACCGATACGGACAAGTTGATCATACACCTGCTGACGCTTGGCTTCAAGTTGCAGCTGATAGGGGAGAGGTTGCCACTTGCAGCCTCCGCAGACCCCGAAATGCTGACAGAAAGGTTCAAGCCGATCCTTTGACGGAATCACTATTCGTTCAACAAAACCCTCATAATAGTTCTTGCTTTTTTTTGTGACCCGTATGTCAACCACATCACCCGGAACAGCAAACGGAACAAAGACAACAACTCCGTTCCAATGTGCAAGCGCCTTTCCTTCTGCGGCACAGGCCTCAATAGTTATGTTCTCCAAAAGGAGATCGACTCTCTTTCTTCCCATTTATGAATATGCTGGTTTGTTTTTCTATGAATATCCTTGAATATCCTTACTTGTCAAACTCATGAAACAGTGACTGCGAGATGTTGATCATGAAGTCACCCATAGCCTCAAGTTCCTCAAGCATGTCAAGGTAGTAATTGATAGCCAAGAAGTTGTCGGCGGCCTTCTCAATCTGGAGCACACCCTCGTCACGAAGCGTGTCCCTCGTAGCGTTGATATCATCCTCCGCTTCATAGGCATTGTCAATGTCCTTCAGACCACCATCGACCGATGTCTGGAGATTTGCCACCATCACATCGAACGCATGGTCAACCTTGTCCACAAGGATATTCAGTTTACCTATCGTCTCAACATCGAAACTCAACTTGTGCAGACGGAGGCGGTTGAGGATGCGGCTGATGTTCTCGCAGCTGTCGCCGAGGCTCTCCAACTCGCTGATCACACGGTAGATGATCTTCACTTCTCCGGCCTCGATGTCGTTCATTGACTCGGACGTGATGCTGTTCAGGTAGGCTGCAATCTCATATTCAAACTTGTCTGTCACCTCCTCGCATTTGACAAGTCTGCTGCGGTACTCCTCGAATTTGTCCGCATCTGTCTCGTTCAGGGCGAGTTTGACGTTGGAGTAGCCGTCTTTTGCCGTCACGGCAAAATTGACAGCCTCCTTGAAGGCCTGCTCGATCGAGATGGAAGGAGTACCGATGATCCTGCCGCTGCCTATGTATTTGAGCTGGAATTCACTCTTGTCGTTTTCATCCTCCTTGACGGCTTTTGTAAGGATATTTGCGAAAGGCTTTCTGAACCAAACGATTATGATGGTCGAAATCGTGTTGAACAAGGTGTGCGAACAGGCTACGCCGATTACGGCGGTCATCGCCTCGCCAAGGCCGAAAACAGAGGCGACGGCAAGGTTGGCTTTCACGAACAAGTTGAAGAAAATCAAAATGATGACAGCACCGGTCACATTGAAGATCGTGTGGGCGAAGGCGGTTCTGCGAGCCTGAACGCCGGCCTTTCCGGCAGCGATATTGGCTCCGATCGTGGTGCCGATGTTCTCACCGAAGACCATTGCCACGGCCATCGGGAACGTAATCCAGCCAAGGTAGGCGAGTACCATCGTAAGCGCCACTGTGACGCTTGAAGACTGGAATATGAAAGTGATCACAATGCCTATAAGAAGGTAGACAAGCACTGACCAGAAGCCGTGTGAGGCGAGGGAGGCGAGTGATCCTGTGAAGCCGGCTGCCGAATCGATGGTCGGTATCGAGGCCTTGACGTAGATGATTCCTATCATGATAAGTGACAGTCCCAGAATGGCTTGACCGATGTTTTTGACCAGCGGCTTCTTCATGAGCGTCATTACAAAACCAACTCCGAGAAGAGTGAACGCCAGGGTTGTTGTCCAGTTAAGAAAAGCCGTGGCGGCCAAGATCCACGCGGTTACGGTCGTCCCGATGTTCGCGCCCATGATCACGCATATTCCTTGCTGGAGCGACAGGGTGGCAACGCTCACAAGTCCGGCCACAAGGATGGTCGTGGCGCTGGAGGACTGCACGAGGGCCGTGATTCCTGTGCCGGAAAGAATCTGCTTGCAAGGAGACGCGGAAGCCATCCATTTCTCGAAACGTCTCAATCTGTCACCGAAAGACTTCTGAATTCCGGAACTAAGCATCTCTGAACCAAAGATGAACAGTGCCATAGCACCCAGAAGTGTCAAAATCTGCAAAATCATACAAGGGTAGTGTTTACTGATATCTAACTTAACATAATCTAAATTGTGTAACAAGACACAAAGTTCTTGAGAGGGGATTAAAGTAACCCGAACCAATAACCAGACAAATTTACGAAACTTATTCCGCTTTTTCTTAAATTTGCGATCGTCAGTCAGTAAAATAACGGGAAAGAATATGTTAACACAAATGTTAATAGGAATAACAATACCGTTTTCTTTATTGATAAAAAGCTATTTAAACAGAAATGTCAGATACAGAACAGAAAATAGGCAAAAGTGTGCTGCTTCCTCCGCTGCCGGAAAGAATGAGGCCGAAAAATCTATCTGAATATGTCGGACAGAAGCACCTAGTGGGTCCGGGATGCGTACTTAGAAAGATGATCGAGAACGGCAATCTTTCCTCCTTTATACTCTGGGGGCCTCCGGGCGTCGGCAAAACCACTCTGGCGAGAATCATCGCCGGATCCCTGTCGCGGGATTTCTACACCCTTTCCGCCGTAAGCGCCGGGGTTAAGGATGTCCGGGATGTCATAGACAAGGCGAAATCCGCATCAGTGTTCTCAAACGGTGCAGCTCCGATTCTGTTCATCGACGAGATCCACCGATTCAACAAGGCTCAGCAGGACGCCTTGCTCGGCGCTGTCGAGAACGGAACGATTGTCCTGATCGGTGCCACAACCGAAAATCCGTCGTTCGAGGTGATCACCCCCCTACTGTCCCGTTGCCAGGTATTTGTCCTGAAAAGCCTTGAGTCTGAAGATCTCATGGCGCTTATGGACAGGGCTTTGAAAGAAGATGTCCTGCTGAAAGAGAAGCACATAGAGGTGAAGGAGACCGAAGCCCTCATGCGCTATAGCGGAGGCGACGGCCGGAAACTTCTCAACGTTCTGGAAATCGTGGTCGACTCGTTCTCCGGTAAGGAAAAACAGATTGTAATTGACAATGAGACGGTTACCGGATGCATTCAAGAGAACATAGCCGTCTACGACAAGGACGGCGAGATGCACTACGACATCATCTCCG
>CAZXVE010000074.1:0-6535 GCA_964644125.1 uncultured Muribaculaceae bacterium | reverse complement strand
GTGACCAGCTTATGGATGTTAGCATGCTCAAGGACAAGATCAAGGAATTCATCACCAACCCTAGCAACGATCCTAATCTTCCGGAAAGGGAGATGAAGAACATCGAGGGCTACGGTGAGTATCCTGTCTCCAAAGGAGTCATCTCTCTTCAGAATGACCGAGGAACAAGTTACAGAGCCTACATCGCAGTTCAGAATGAACTCGTGAAGGCCATCAACGAGGTCCGCGACGACTTCAGCAAGCAGAACTATGGAAAGGCCTACGCCTTCCTCACAGAAGACCAGCAGAAGATCGTGCGCGATGCCATTCCTCAGAACATCTCCGAAGCGGAGCCTAAGGATGTCACCAAAAAATAACAAGGAGGACTAGACAATGCCAAGTTTTAAAAGAAGTGGTAAGAAAGAGATGCCTGAACTCGGAACGAGTTCCGATATCGTGTTCATGTTCCTGTTCTTCTTCATGGTGACCTCGCAGCTCCGTTCGACGGAAGTGAAGGTCAGAGTGAGACTTCCAGAAGCTACAGAGGTCGCCAAACTTGAAAGGAAAGACCTGGCTTCGTACATCTACATCGGCTCGCCTACAGCACAGTATCAGGCGCAGTACGGTACAGAGGCCCGAATCCAGCTCAACGACTCCTTCAAGACAACGAACGACATCCGTGACTTCATCGCCGCAGAACGCGACGCCATGAGCGAGGTTGACCGCCAGTTGATGCAGGTCTCAATCAAGGCAGACGAGGACGCGCGTATGGGTATCGTGACGGACGTTAAGCAGGAGCTTAGGCGCTGCTCCGCCCTCAAGATCATGTATGCGGCCAGAAAATCTGAAAAGTAGAACATACTTAGATAGCAGACAAGTGGAGATTTGCCCCCGGGCAAGTCTCCATTTGTTTTTTAGGAACTATAGTTTGTCCACCGCGAAATTTGTGTTATCTTTGTGAGATTGAACTATTAATGTTCCAATCGGAAAGAGAATAAAATGTCAAAAAGATGATAACAAGGAGTAAAGTTAAAGACCTGCTCAAGATGGCTCCGGGACAGGAGGTTCTGGCCAAGGGCTGGGTAAGGACCAAAAGAGGCAACAAGCAGATCAAGTTCATCGCTCTGAACGATGGCTCGACAGTCAACAACATCCAGGTGGTGGCCGACATGGCCTCCTTCGACGAAGCCCTTGTGGCTAAGATCACGACAGGCGCAAGCATCAGCGTGACCGGCAACCTTGTGGAGTCGGTGGGCAGCGGCCAGGCAGTCGAGATCCAGGCGAAGGAGATCGAGGTCATCGGAGAGTGCGACCCGGTCAGATACCCTCTTCAGAAGAAAGGAACTTCCCTTGAATATCTCCGCACGGTGGCTCACCTCCGACCGAGGACAAACACCTTCGGTGCTGTACTGAGAATCCGCCACGCGATGGCCTTCGCCATCCACAAGTTCTTCAACGACAAGGGCTTCGTCTACCTCAACACCCCTCTGATCACAGAGTCGGACGCCGAGGGAGCCGGCGACATGTTCCAGGTGACGACTCTCGACCTTGAGAACGTGCCGAAGAAGGACAACGGAAAAGTTGACTTCAGCAAGGACTTCTTCGGAAAGAAAACCAGCCTTACCGTCAGCGGACAACTTGAGGGAGAACTCGGAGCAACGGCAGTTGGCGAAATCTATACCTTCGGACCAACCTTCAGGGCCGAAAACTCCAACACTCCGAGACACCTCGCCGAGTTCTGGATGATCGAACCGGAGATGGCCTTCTATGACATCAACGACAATATGGCTCTCGCCGAAGAGTTCGTCAAATACCTTGTACAGTACGCCATCGACAACTGCGCTGATGATCTTCAGTTCCTCAACGACAAGTACGACGACGGGCTTATAGAAAGACTGCACAGCGTGCTTGGCATAGAGTTCCAGAAGGTTACCTACACGGAGGCCGTGGACATACTTGAAGAAGCAGTCAGGAACGGGGTCAAGTTCGAGTACCCTGTCCACTGGGGTACCGACTTCCAGAGCGAGCACGAGCGGTATCTCGTCGAGAAACATTTCGGCAAGCCGGTCATCCTGATCGACTTCCCTAAGGACATCAAGGCGTTCTACATGAAGCAGAACGAGGACGGAAAGACAGTCCGCGGAATGGATGTTCTCTTCCCTAAGATCGGCGAGATCATCGGCGGATCGGAAAGGGAGGCCTCGCTCGAGAAACTTGAGAAGAGGATCGACGAACTGAACATGAGCCGCAAGAACCTTGAGTGGTACATCGACACCCGCCGCTACGGCACAGTGCCTCACAGCGGATTCGGACTCGGCTTCGAAAGGCTGCTTCTCTTCGTGACCGGAATGGCCAACATCCGCGATGTCATCCCATTCCCGAGAACCCCGAAGAACGCTGAATTCTAATAGTTTACGAATATGCTGGTGATAGGGATAGCCGGAGGTTCCGGTTCAGGAAAGACGACGGTGGTCAACGCGATCACCGAGAAGCTCAAAGAGAAGGTAGTCGTGGTTCCTCAGGACTCCTACTATAAAGATTCAAGCCATCTTCCGATGGAAGAAAGGCAAAGAATCAACTTCGACCATCCCGACTCAATAGACTTCGGACTTCTGTGCAAACAGCTCGAGGCGCTGAAACAGGGAGAGACCATCGAGCAACCGGTATATTCCTATCTCACATGCTCCCGTTCCAAGACTGAAACCGTAACTGTGGAGCCTGCGGAAGTGATTATCATCGAAGGGATTCTGGTGTTCACCTGCAAAGAGTTGCGGGACCAGATGGACATCAAGATATTCGTTGACGCCGACGATGACGACCGGCTGATGAGAGTGATGGCAAGAGATATCATGGAGAGGGGCAAGACCGTCGAAAAAGTGATAGAACGCTACAGCAAGACGGTGAAGCCGATGTACCTGCAGTTCATAGAACCGAGCAAACGCTACGCAGACATCATAATTCCTCAGGGAGGACATAACAAAGTAGCCATCGACATCATCACGGCCACTATCGAGAAATCCCTTCGCGAGCGGAAAACAACCGAGTAACAGACAACGGAAAGCCGCGGACAACGACGAACAATATTCATTGAAAATCATGAAAAGCGACGATAGAGCGGGACTTTACATCACCATCATATTCCATCTGATGGTGATTATCGTGCTGCTTGTCTGCCAGATTTCGTCAGCATTGAAAAGAGAAAACACTTTCCTGCTGGACTTTTCCAAACAGGAGAGGACGGAAAAGGAACAGGCAGAACGCAACCTCAAGGAAGATGTCAGCGAGAAACTCGATCGGATGCTTGCGGATGCCGGGGGAATTCCTGTCAGAAATGTCGCAGTTGACCGGGGGTCACTCAAGGATGACCGCAACACCAATGCCGATGAACTCTACAAAGAGGCCGAGAAACTGGCTCAGGAACTGAAAAACGGTCCGCAGCTGGAAGAGCCGGATGAAGACTACGCTGAAGTCAGCAAGCCAAGCCAGCCGAAGGAGAAGCCCAGGGAATCATCATACAAAGGCCCATCGGTTGTCTCGTACGAACTTGACGGAAGAAAGGCCAGCAGGCTTTCCATTCCTGCCTACAGATGCCTCGGAGCGGGCCATGTCACAGTAATCATCACCGTTGATCCATCAGGACAGGTTCTGAACGCCAAAGTTCAGGACGAAGTGTCATCAGATGACAAATGCCTGAGGGATTTTGCTATCCGCGCCGCAAGGCTTTCACGTTTCTCCGCATCCGGAACGGCACCTGCCAGACAAACCGGAAACATAGTCTACCTGTTCGTTGCACAATAGCAAATCAAGAGCACATGAACAGAAAGACCTTCGCACTGCTGATAACCGCTGCCGTGATTCTCATGGGAGGGATCACGTTTGCAGTCATGAAATTGTACTCCGGACCAAGGGAAAACCACGATGAGGCAGAAGATACCAGATTCTTTGAACGCCACAGACTGATTGAAGCCATACCGTCAGATGCCGCAATCATTCTCTGTGCAAAGAATTTCGGCCGCATCTGCGAGATTCTCGGGGACTCACTCACTGTTTTCGGGGAGTTGGCTTCTGACAAATTCAAAGGAATAACCTCCCGACAATTCAACAGCTTAAAGAAAGACCCTGCAATCATGTCCGTACATTACAGCAAGGACATGCCCCCGCTGCTGGTACTGGAAGCGGAGAAAGCCATTGCAGACTCCTCGGCTGATCTTAGAGATCTGCTGACCTTGGCCGATTCATCCGGCCTCCATACAAGGGTCAACGGGAAACTGGTGCTGATTTCATCCTCCGAAACTCTGATAAATTCATCCATACGGCACATGGAGGGAGGGCACAGCATCCTGGAAGCCCAAGGTTTCAAGGAAATTGCAGCCAATATCACGGAAAACGGAGACGAACTCATGTTTTTCTCCAATGCCTACACCGATAGCATTCTCGGAAATCTTCTGGCGAAAAAGCATCGCAAGTCCTTCAGTTTCATAAAGGAACTCGCACAATGGACTTCATTCAGTCTGGAAAGATGCTCTCAGGACGAAGTCCGGATGCACGGCGAACTGCTCTATGACAATGACCCGGCATATTACCTGAATATTTTCGGGCACAGCGGGACATCTAAAGTGGAAATTGCGGATGCCGTGCCCGGAAATGTGGATTTCGTGCTGGACATTCCAATCGGCAACATCATATCGTACATAAAAGCCCGCAAGAACTATCTTGATTCAAGAAATGGGTTGATGAAATACGAAAGTTTACTTTCGCAACAGAAAAAAGAAACCGGGCTCAACGCTGAAGACTGGGCAAAGAACATTGACATCAAGGAAGTCGCCATCGCCACCATGCGTTTCGGAGACAGATTCAGGCCAATGATTCTGGTCCGGCCAGGGAACAGACAAGATGCCGACAAAGTGGCCTCTACAGTCTGCAACGGATTTGCCAAAGCTCTGTTCGGAGATATATTCAATGCAGAAGATGAAAGTGCTTGCGCCCTTGTCGGGAAATGGATAGTGATCGGAGCCCGCGATTGTGTCGGGAAATATTCAGAGGAAGGATTTCTTAACGAAACTCTCTCTTTGAGATTCAGCTCTGAAGACCTTGACAGAATTCCTCAGAAATATTGTGCTGCCTGGGCTTACCATTCCCTCAGCGAAGATCCGAATCTGCTGGACTCGAACTTCACCCCGATGCTCGCAAACGGAATCAGGAATATTCTCAAGGGTGCCGCTTATGTACCTGTGACGCTGACGGCCGTTTCCGAGGAGGGGCACGTGTCTCTGAATTTCACGGTTGACCGGGTCGAGGTCAGCAAAGGCACAGTAGCTTTAAGTTCAGCAAGGGACACGACCTTGACTTTGCCGGAAGGCCCCTATGAAGTCCACAACATGGCCACAGGGAAAATCAACACGATTTATCAGAACGGACACCTGTCAATCTGCCTGAAGGACGAGAACGGGACGGATGTCTGGGGCGTTCCTTTCAAGTCACGGATTTGCGGTTATGTCCAAGAGGTTGACTACTACAACAATGGCAAACTTCAATACCTGTTTGCCGCAGACTCGAAACTGTACCTGATTGACAGGCTCGGAAGATTCGTTTCAGGATTCCCTGCAGAGACCGGCAAGAAAATTGCTGCCGGACCCGCGGTGTACGATTTCACGGGAGCCAAAGGCTACACGGCCATGGTTCTTCACAAGGACAACACAGTAGGCTACTACAACCTGCACGGAACGCAGGTACCCTCATGGAAGGGAATTACGGCCGATGAAACTATAAAAAGCCTTCCGGAGCTTCTGGAAGGAAACGGAGAAAAATACTGGGTGGTCAGGACATCTTCACAGACGATGGTTTTCCCGTTCCAAGGCGGAGAACCGCTGGTCAAAGGTGAAGGCAACAAGATGATCCGGCCGGACAGCAAGATAGAACTGACGGGCAAAGGTTTCTGCGCGGTGTGCTACGACGGGAAGGAAAGGACCTTCAAGACCGGCAAATAAAAAGAACATCATGAACGAATTCAAGTTTGAATCAGTGAACAAACTCCTTGAAGAGAGTTTCAAGAAGAATTGGGACAGATTGGCCCTTTCAAATTATCAGGGAGTCAGCCTCTGCTACAGAGATGTGGCCAGACGTATCGAAAAACTCCACATCGCATTTGAGAAATGCTTCCTGCACAAAGGGGACAAAGTAGCCATCTGCGCACGCAACCAGGTCAACTGGGCAGTGAGCTATCTGGCCACAATGACCTATGGAGCCGTGCCTGTGCCGATTCTGCACGAGTTCAAACCCGGGAATATCCATTACCTCGTGAACCACTCCGAAGCCAAGGTTCTCTTTGTGGATGACGTGGTCTGGGAAGGCCTTAGCGCCGACGAGATGCCCGGGCTGTTCGCCGTAGTGCGCATCAACACCTTCCAGCTCCTCTACGCCAAAGTACCGCGCATCACCGAAGCGAGGGAGCACATGAATGAATATTTCGGCAAACGCCACCCGAACAGCTTTGAACCGGAAGACATCTGCTACTACAAGGACTCCCCTAACGAACTCGCGCTGATCAACTACACTT
>CAZXVE010000073.1:0-6597 GCA_964644125.1 uncultured Muribaculaceae bacterium | reverse complement strand
AGAAACTCGACGCCTACCGCAAGGCCCAGGCCGAGAAAATCTACAACACCACAATATAGCATATCCGGACGGCGGATGCCATCCGGATATACTATCGCGACAGATTCATAAAAGAGGGTGACTGAAAAGTCTGAAGACTGACAGTCACCCTCTTTTTTTCTTTTATCGTATTCTAGAACGATGCATCCGTCGATTCTCCGCCGAAACGGCCTCCGAGCACAATTTTGACGTTGAGCAGGGAAGTTTTTTCCTCTTCGGCCGCATTGTTGTCTATCATCTTCTGCAACAAATCAAAAGACTTGAAAGCAATCTCAGAGAGAGGCTGAATGATATGAGGCACAACAGGTTTGTTCAACTCATAAATGTCGCTCTCGTCGAAGCAGACGAACGAGAAATCCTTCGGCATATTGAGTCCAAGCACGTTGAGGGCGTTAAAGCCAAACATCGCAATCCGCTTTGTAGGAAGAATGAATGCTTCTGTTCCTCGCTTGACAGCGTCACGGAAAATTTCTATGACATCCTTTTTGGCAGATTCAGCATCATATTCAATCCTATGGATTCGCACGTCATCTTTGAGACCGGCTTCCTCCATCGCCATGGAATATCCTGACTCCCTGTCCTTAAGACTGGTCACTCCGGATTTGTAGGTAAGCATTTCAATTTTACCGAAACCCTGATGAATCAGATACTTGACAGCGATCTTACCTGCATCCACGTTGTCAACCAGAACCCTTCCGAATTCTTCACCCGGCATATTCCTGTCAATAAGCACGGTAGGGATTCCTATGCTCGATGCCCTCGCAAGAGCATATTCACCTCCAAGGCAAGGAGCGACAATAAGACCCTCTACATTATAGCCCACCATGGTCTCAACCAGATGAGACAACTTCTCCGGATTTTCTTCGGAGCTGGCGAATATTACCGTGTAGCCGGCCTTATAGGCAATGTTCTCTATGTGTCTGCAAATTTCCGCGAAGAACGGATTAGCTATGTCAGAGACTATCACTGCAATGGAATGAGAACGACCGCTTCTCAGCGACGCAGCTGCATTGTTTCTCCTGTAACCTAATTTCTTTGCCACCTGAAGGACTCTCTCAGCCGTATCAGGATTGACTGGGCAGTCAAGGCGTCCATCCTTGCCCATCTTGGCATTCATCACGAAAGAAACCAGGGTGACTGACACCCCGGCCTCTCTCGCTACATCTCTAATTGTAACTTTCTTCATTCTTTACTCAGCTTTTGCAAGTAGGCAATTACTTACTGCATAAATATCTGTCACATGTTCCGTGGCCATTGCCGGCCAATAATCAATCTCTTTTAACCGTGAATCATGACAATCAGTCCTGCCATCACGATTGAGACCATGCTCATCAGTTTTATAAGGATGTTCAGAGATGGTCCGGACGTGTCCTTGAACGGATCTCCTACGGTATCACCCACGACCGTAGCATGGTGATTGGCTGAATTCTTGCCTCCGAAATGACCATCCTCAACATATTTCTTGGCATTGTCCCAAGCACCACCCGAGTTTGCCAGGAATATGGCGAGAATGAATCCGGCACCAAGACCACCTATGAGCAGCCCCATGACACCAGCCTCTCCAAGAATGATACCAACAATGACAGGAACTATGATGGCAGTAAGCGCAGGAGCCACCATCTCATGCTGGGCCGCCTTTGTGGAGATTTCGACACAACGCTTGTAGTCAGGGCGTTGCTTACCCTCAAGAATGCCGGCGATCTCACGGAACTGACGACGAACTTCCACAACCATTTTTTGCGCGGCACGTCCTACGGCATTCATTGTCATTCCGCAGAAAAGGAATGCCATCATAGCCCCTATGAATACTCCTGCCAGAACACGAGGGTTCATCAAATTGACCTGATAGTAGTTGATGATATCAGGAATAGTAGCTTCGGCGACATTGACGATTTTGTCTCCAATCTGCAGTACTGCCGTTCCGACATGCTGAAGACCGATTTTGATCTCCTCTATGTAGGATGCGAGCAGTGCAAGTGCAGTCAAAGCCGCAGAACCTATCGCAAAGCCCTTACCGGTAGCGGCCGTGGTGTTTCCAAGTGCATCCAAAGTGTCGGTGCGGCGACGCACCTCCGGATCAAGTTCGCTCATCTGGGCATTGCCGCCGGCATTGTCCGCGATCGGGCCATAAGCATCAGTTGCGAGAGTGATTCCGAGGGTGGAAAGCATTCCGACGGCAGCTATGCTGATTCCGTAAAGGCCGTTGCTGATGTAGGCCGGGTCAAATGAGAAACCAGTGGCGCAAAGATAAGAAACCAGAATGGCGATTACGATTGTCACGACCGGGATGCAGGTGGAAATCATTCCGAGTCCGATACCGTTGATGATTACAGTTGCCGGACCTGTCTGCGAACTTTCGGCAAGAGCCTGGGTCGGCTTGTAGGAATGGGATGTGTAGTACTCCGTCGCCTTTCCGATGATCACTCCGGAAAGAAGTCCGGCAATCACCGAAAGACTGAGCTGCCACCAGTTGTCGAAACCGAGCAGACGGAACACAACGAATGTCAGCACGGCTATAAGACAGGCACTGAGATTGGTCCCCACACTGAGGGATTTAAGGAGCTGCTGCAGTCCGGCACCTTCCTTTGTCCTGACGGCGTATATTCCGATAATAGAAAGCAGCACACCAATCGCTGCGATCAACATCGGAGCGATGATGGCTCTCATCTGAGCATCAACATCGCCGAAAAACGCAGATGCACCCAAAGCCATTGTCGCAAGGATGGAACCACAGTAAGATTCGTAAAGGTCCGCACCCATACCTGCCACATCACCTACGTTGTCTCCCACGTTGTCAGCAATGGTGGCAGGGTTTCTCGGGTCGTCTTCAGGAATATCCTGTTCAACTTTCCCTACTATGTCAGCGCCGACATCTGCAGCCTTGGTATAGATACCGCCACCTACCCTCGCGAACAGAGCCTGTGTTGAAGCACCCATTCCGAATGTCAGCATTGTGGTGGTTATGACAACGAGGGTCTGGGAATTGCTGGCCTCATGCACAAATGCATTCAGGACGACCCACCAGATTGATATGTCAAGAAGACCGAGTCCAACTACGGTAAGACCCATGACAGCTCCTGAACGGAAAGCAAGCTTAAGCCCAGAATTGAGAGATCGGCTGACAGCGTTGGCCGTTCTTGCCGAGGCGTATGTTGCTGTCCTCATGCCGATGTAGCCGGCAAGTGCGGAGAAGAATCCTCCCGTGAGGAAAGCAAACGGCACCCATTTGTTCTGAACTCCGAAGCCGAAGGCCAGAATACTGAACAGAACAGCAAGAATGATGAAAACTATACCAACCACCTTGTATTGCTGCTTAAGGTAGGCCATGGCGCCTTCGCGCACATACTGGGCAATCTCCTTCATTGTCGGTGTACCTTCATTTTCTTTCTTCATCTGGTGGTAGAAGACCCACGCAAAGAAGAGGGCTATCATCGAAGCCACTGGTACAAAATAGAACAGGTAATTCATAAATTGATTAGTTATAACGATTTAGTATTAACTGTTTAAAAAAAAGGTTTCAAAAACCTTTTAACATGGCAAATATAAGGAAAAAGCCTATACCTTATCTCTCTAAAATGCTAAAAAAGATTAAAAAAATGGCGGCCGGATAAGGGTCGCCATTTTATCATGTACCTGTCAAGGCTATTACTCAGCCTTCGGAGCTTCAGCCGGAGCCTCTTCAACTTTAGGTGCATCCGCCTTCTTAGCGCGGCTGCGACGGGTTGACTTCTTCTCTTCCTTCTTGGAAGCAAGAGCTGCTTCATTAAAGTCAACCAGCTCGATAAGTGCCATGTCAGCTCCGTCACCCTGACGGAAACCTAAGTGGAGCACGCGGGTGTAGCCTCCCGGACGATCAGCGACCTTCGCTGCAACTACTCCGAAGAGCTCCTTGACAGCTTCCTTATCCTTAAGATAGCTGAAAACGGTTCTGCGGGAATGAGTTGTGTCTTCCTTTGACTTGGAGATGAGAGGTTCAACATATGACTTGAGAGCCTTAGCCTTAGCCACAGTAGTCGTGATCCTCTTATGCATAATCAAAGAAGTCGCCAGGTTGGACAACAGAGCCTTACGGTGGCCGGACTTGCGGCCAAGATGATTGATTGCTTTATTGTGCCTCATTTCTATGCGTTCTTTTTCTTGGGTTCAATATTATATTTTCTTACATCCATCCCGAACTGGAGCTTCATCTTCTCCACAAGCTGATCAATCTCATTGAGAGACTTCTTTCCAAAGTTCCTGAACTTCATGAGTTCATTGCGTGAATAGGAAACAAGATCGGCGAATGTGTCGATGTCGGCCGCTTTCAGACAATTGTAAGCTCTGACAGAGAGTCCCATATCCGAAAGTTTGGTGAGAAGAAGATGTCTCATTCTGAGGCTTTCCTCATCGAGTTCCTTGGAATCTGACTCCACTGTGCTCTCGATGGAAATCTTCTTGTCATCGGTGAAAAGCTTGAAGTGATAAATCAGGATACTGGCAGCCTCCTGAAGAGCCATATTCGGAGATATGGATCCATCCGTGATTATCTCAAGATTAAGCTTCTCGTAGTCGGTCTTCTGCTCGACACGCCAATTCTCAACAGTCCAATTGACCTTTCTGATAGGAGTGTAGACAGCATCGATAAGAATTGTTCCTATCGGAGTGCTCTCCTCCCTCATCTCCTCAGCCGGGACAAAGCCGCGGCCTTTGGTGATGGTAAGGGAAATCTCAAGTGTAACTGACGGCTCGAGAGAGCAGATGTGCTGCTCCGGGTTCAACACCTTGAAAGAAGACAATCCTTTAGAAATATCCTCTGCGGTAAACTCATTCTTACCGCTAATTACGATGTTTGCCACCTCAGAGTCAACAGTTTCGACCATTCTCTTGAATCTCACCTGCTTGAGATTAAGAATGATGTCCTGCATTCCCTCGATCACACCAGGAATCGTCGCGAACTCCTGGTCCACGCCGGAGATCTTGATCTGACTGATAGCAAAACCTTCCAGAGAGGCGAGAAGGATGCGACGGAGGGCATTGCCGATAGTCTGGCCGTATCCAGGCTCAAGAGGCCTGAATTCGAAGCGGCCGACAGTATCGGTGCCTTCGAGCATTATCACCTTGTCCGGTTTCTGAAATGCCAAGATTGCCATATTATTTCTTTTTGGGTGTTAATATTACTTAGAGTACAGGTCTACGATGAGCTGTTCGTTGATGTTTTCAGGGATGTCCGCTCTGGCAGGAAGATTCAGGAATTTGCCTGAAAGTGCCTTGGAATCGAACTCGATCCATGAATACTTTGACGCGGAAGCGACACTTTTCTGAATGACTTCAAGGCTCTTTGAACGCTCTCTCACAGCGACCAGATCTCCTGGTTTAACCTGTGCGGAAGGAATGTTGCAGACTGCTCCGTTGAGTGTAATGTGAGCATGGCTGACAAGCTGTCTTGCAGCAGCTCTTGAAGGAGCGATACCCATTCTGTAGACAACGTTGTCAAGTCTTGACTCAAGCAGGAAGAGAAGGTTCTCACCCTTCTGGCCTTCCATACGGGAAGCCTTGAGGTAGGTGTTATGGAACTGACGCTCGAGAAGACCGTACATGTATCTGACTTTCTGCTTTTCCTTGAGCTGAACGCCATATTCACGCTGCTTCTTGCGCTTTGCCGCCAGACCATGCTGTCCCGGAGGATAGTTTCTCTTCTCGAAATCCTTGTCACTTCCGAATATCGGCTCGCCGAACTTACGGGCGATCTTTGTACTTGGACCAATGTATCTTGCCATAGTAATTTTTGTTTTAATTCATTGATTAGACTTTACGACGGCCCTTTGGTCTACATCCGTTGTGCGGCATCGGAGTCACGTCAACAATCTCTGTGACAACAATTCCGGCGTTGTTGATGGTTCTGATTGCGGACTCACGGCCGGCACCAGGACCCTTGACGAAGACTTTCACTTTACGGAGACCTGCATCAAAAGCGGTCTTAGCAGCGTCCTCGGCAGCAACCTGCGCAGCATACGGGGTGTTCTTCTTTGAACCTCTGAAACCGCTCTTGCCGGCAGAGGACCAACTGATCACCTGACCCTGATTGTTGGTCAAGGAAATGATCACATTATTGAAGGTTGATGAAATATGGGCCTGGCCCGTAGCCTCAACCTTGACAACTCTCTTTGATGATGTTGTTTTCTTTGCCATAATTCATCTGATTTTACTTGGTTGCCTTCTTCTTGTTGGCAACGGTCTTCTTCTTGCCCTTTCTTGTACGGGCATTGTTCTTGGTGCTCTGACCACGTACTGGAAGACCGATACGATGACGGATGCCTCTGTAGCAACCGATATCCATCAATCGTTTGATGTTCATCTGGACGGAGGAACGGAGCTCACCCTCAATCTTGTACTCTTCAGTGATAAGAGTACGGATAGCGGCAACCTGATCATCGTTCCAATCACCGACCTTGATGTCGTAATCGATACCGCACTTTTCGAGAATTTCTCTCGCAGAACTGCGGCCGATACCGTAGATGTAGGTGAGACCTATCTCACCTCTTTTGTTGTTCGGTAAATCAACACCGGCTATTCTTGCCA
>CAZXVE010000072.1:0-6623 GCA_964644125.1 uncultured Muribaculaceae bacterium | reverse complement strand
CAGATGTCCGGCGTGATGACCACATCGGGAAGCGGCCAGCCTGGAAGCGGTTCCAGCATAATGGTAAGAGGATTCGGATCCATAAACGCAAGCAGCTCACCGCTCATTGTAGTGGACGGGATTCCCTATGACGGCAGTCTCAACTCCTTGAATCCAAATGACATCGAAAGCATCTCGGTTCTCAAGGACGCATCCGCAGGTGCACTTTACGGATCAAGAGGCGCCAACGGAGTGGTGATTGTGACAACCAAGGATGGAGGAAATGACGAGGAGAAGATCTCCATTGACTTCACCGCCCGCCTGGGCTTCAATTCGAGGGCCATAAGTCCGTACGAAACCGTCAACGCGACGCAGTACATGGAGCAGATGTACAGGGCGACCTACAACGATCTCGTCTACACAGAAGGCTATCTTCCGGGCGAAGCCGTCTCATTGACACCGTCCCGTCTGGCCAAGAACATCCTTGGCATCGACAACAAGTACAACATTTTCGACAAGGATGTCGAGAATCTTTTCACGGAGGACGGAAAGATCATTGACGGCGCAAAGACAAAATATGATGCCGACTGGTTGGGGGCGGCCAAGGCCAAACTTCCCACACGTCAGGAATATCTCTTCTCAATGTCCGGCGGCTCCAACGCAAGCAGATATCTGGCTTCGCTTGGCTACCTTGATGAGAAAGGTACCATCACGACGACCTCGTTCCGGCGTCTGACAGCCAGGGTCGGAGCTGAATTCACGCCATATGACTGGATTGAATTCGGGCTTAACGCCAATTATACCAACTCGAAGAGCGACTATCTCGGGGCCTCCGGCACCGAAGCGAACAACATCTGGTACACGGCCATGATGATGGCACCGATCTACCCGGTCTATGAAGTTGATTCCAACGGAGACACCGTCCTCGACGATGGACAGCGCGTGTTTGACTATGGATCTTCAAGGCCTGCCGGAGCACAGAACAACCGCAACTGCATCGCAACCCTTTTTGATGACGACTACTACCTGATCAGCGACAATGTCAACCTTCGCAGCCACCTGGGACTGAAGTTCGGAGATTTCAAGGTCAGCACATCGATCGGTGCGGACATCGTGAATGAGAACAATTCCACGATGTACAACCGCAACAACGGCAACGCGGCGGGGACCGGACGCCTTACCAAGGAAAACCAGCGCACCGTCAGCTACACATGGAACCAGCTGCTGTCCTACAAACGCAGTTTCGGAGAACATACGGTTGACCTGATGGCCGGACATGAATTCTACAACTATGAGACCCATTACCTTATGGGGCAGAGAACAGGTTTCCCGTTCGACGATTTTGATGAACTCGGGCTGGGATCCACAATAGCTGAGGCGACATCGACCGGGGACAACTACAGCATAAACTCATGGCTGTGCAGGGCCAACTACAATTTCTCCGACAAATATTACCTGTCCGGAAGCCTGCGCATGGATGGTTCATCCCGGTTCATCAAGGCCCATAGATGGGGCACATTCTGGTCACTGGGAGCTTCATGGAGGATTTCGCAGGAGCCGTTCCTTAAGGATGCGAGCTGGATAGACAACATGACCCTGAAAGCAAGCTATGGAGTTCAGGGCAATGACAACATCGGTTCGTACTATGCCTGGCAGGCTCTTTATGACATGAGCTATCCGAATGCCACCTATTCCGGAGCCATCATTTCATCTCTTGAGAACCAGAATGTGACATGGGAGAAGAACGGCAACGTCAACCTGGGTGTCGAATTCAAACTGTTCAACAGGTTGAGCGGAACATTCGAGTGGTACAAAAGGACCACCACCGACATGTTGCTCGAGTACCCGGTTGCCATTTCATTAGGTTTCCCGGGATACTACGCCAATGTCGGGAAAATGTTCAACACCGGTCTGGACATGACCGTCAGCTATGACATACTCAACTCTCCGGATCTGTTCTGGAGTGTGGCACTCATGGGGTCCACAGTCAGGAACAAGGTCGTGTCACTCACAGGCAACGGCGAAGACATCAACAACGGTGTTTATCTGATCCGGGAAGGAGAGACCGTCAACACATTCTACATGGCACGCAGTGCCGGTGTCGACCCGGCAACAGGAGAGCAGCTCTACCTGGCCTACACCAAGGACGAGAACGGGAATCCTGTCAAAGGCAGTGAATATGTGACCAACGACGCGACGGTGGCTTCCGGCTGCAAGTGGCTTTGCGGCAGCAGACTGCCTGACATTTACGGATCACTGTCATCCAATCTTCACATAAAGAATGTTGATTTCTCCGCCCTGTTCACCTATTCCATTGGCGGAAAGATTTATGACGGCATCTACAGTTCCCTGATGGAGCCGTCGTATGTGGGACAAACCTATCATGTCAACTCCCTGCGCGCATGGACACATGCCGGACAGATCACTGACGTTCCAAAGGTCACAACCACTGCCACAACCATCACAAACGATCGGTTCCTCATCGATGCATCATATTTCAGCATAAAGAGCATCTCTGCCGGCTACACTTTCAAGACCTCCAGAATGGAGAAATACCATATTCAATCCCTAAGATTGTATGCCTCCGGAGACAATCTTCTGATGTTCAGCGCCCTCAAGGGACTGAATCCTCAGAGCAGCTTCACCGGTTCCACCTCCTACACCTACACTCCCAACCGAACGGTCTCGCTTGGCGTGGACATTAAATTCTAAACTTCATGAAAAGATTCCCGATAATTATCATATTGGCTGCGACAATGTGCGGAGCATGCTCCTCATTCATGGAGACCTCTCCGACCACGGAAGTTGACAAGGAACAGATTCTCAAGGATGCAGATGGACTGCAGGTCGCAATGAACGGAGTTTATGCCACCATGTACAACCGTCTGGACTTCGTGACGGCAAACGCCCATCAATGCTTCGGCAACATGGCTGTAACCCTTGCAGCCGACCTTATGGGTGATGACATGGTCCAGACTGCGCAGGGAGCCGGTTGGTTCTGGAAGGACTACAATTACGAACAGCGCAGCCGCTACACCAGCAAAATCTGGCGTTGCTACTTCACATGGGAGTATTTCTACGAAATCATCAGCAACGTCAACTACATCATTTCAGCCGCCGGGACTGCAACAGGCGACGAGAATGAAATCAACTGCACGATAGCTCAGGCTTATGCAGCACGAGCATTCAGCTACTTCATGCTGATCCAGTCATTCCAGCAGACATACATCGGGCACGAAGACCTTCCAGGCGTGCCGATCTACACCGAACCGACGACGGCTTCAAGCAAAGGCAAGAAACGCAGTTCGGTAAGAGAGGTCTATGAGCAGATTGACAGCGATCTTGAAACCGCGATTTCCCTGTTCGAAAATTGCGGCATCAAACGCAAGCACATCTCCAATCTGGACCTATACTCCACAAGTCTGCTTCAGGCGCGGGTCGCTCTGGTGGAAAACGACTGGAACAAGGCGGTACAGGCTGCCCAGAAAGCAATCAGCACCCCTGATGCGTCCCTGCTCACCATGTCGGAAGCGACGGTGACCAAAGGGACATTCGATGACAGCACCACGGAATGGACCACAGGCAAGACTCCTTTCAACAGCGTAAGTTCTTCTTCCGTGATGTGGGGAGCCGAGATAATCTCCGACCAGTCCACAGTGTTCGCATCGTTCTTCTCGAATATGGACGCATGCACCAACGTCTATTATGCAGCCGAAGCCCCGAAATGCATCAGCAACTGGCTGTATGCTCAGATTCCAGAGACCGACATACGCAAGGGATGGTGGAACGGAAACATAGGCGTGAGCACGGAGGACTGGAAGTACGGCGCAAACATCAACTACAATCAGTTCAAATTCCAGTGGGCTGATCAGAAGTCCTACAAAGGCGACTACATATTCATGCGTCTTGAAGAGGCATATCTGATTCTGGCGGAGGCGCTTTGCCGTCAAGGGAAAGATTCTGAAGCAAAAACTGCCCTTGGAGCTGTCATGAGCCGCCGCGATTCCGGATGGAACAGCACATTGAGGCCGCTGAGCGGGAGCGAACAGACTTTCGGAACGACTGGAACAGTGAAAACACTTATGGACGAAATCCTGCTTCAGCGACGCATTGAACTATGGGGTGAGACAGGACGTATCTTTGACATTCTCAGACTCGCCAAAGGATGGACACGCTACTGGACCGTAAACGGTGAGGAGTCAAACCACACCAATTACCTCAGCAAGTACTCCGAGTATCTCAACTTCCCCGCCGATTACATCGAATGCATTCTGATGATTCCTCAGGCGGAAATAGACAACAATCCAAACATCAACACCGAAGACCAGAATCCATATGTTCAGAACTAAGATATTGAAAGCAACCTTATTGATCCTCTCCACACTGGGGATGATTTCCTGTGACAAGGGGAACGAGGGAGCTCTATACGAAGGAGAGAGCGGCTTTGCATTCGCATCCTCCGTGCTTTATGCGGAAGTCTCTTCTGATAACAAAGGGACCTTGGAGATTCCTATTTACAGGGGGGCCGACGGTACGGCCGAACAGGCTCTTGTGTCATTCAAATACGACACGGCACCGCAGGATGCAGCTGATCCGGTGTGGGAAGACGCAGATCCCGACGGGGTATTCTCTCTGATCTCCCCCAAGGTAACCTTTGCGGAGAATTCATGCTCCGCCTCCGTCCGGTTATGGTTCAAAGGTGTGGACAAACTGAAGACTTCGGAAAAATACCGGATGAAACTCGAAATCCTCGATGGTGTGTCCCCTTCCGGCAGAAGTTCGATAACCGTCACTGTGACCAAAAAACTTGTGTTCGAAAAATACGGTGACTGTACCTACTTTGACGAGTGCATATTCGAAAAAGCATATGAGACAGAAATCTACAAGGCCGAAGGAGAGGAAATCTACCGCGTCATGGACCCATACAGGGAAGGTCTGATAGCCGAGGAATATGCCGCCAACGGATGGATGGGAAGCACTCCGGACTATGTGGAGTTCCAATGCTCAGGCAACCGGATCGTGTTCAAAGAATTCGCCACAGGCATGCTCTTCAACGCCAAGTACATGGCATATGCCTACTTCCCGAGCGACTATCTGTGGGGGCGTGATTTCTCCAAGTACGATGCCCAGAACCTCAAACTGGATGACAAGCATTTCCAGTTGTACGCTGTTTACTGTCTGCCGGAATTCCAGTACGGTTACATGAACGACGGCATCTACAAGATTGACATCAACGTTCTTTAACGGATGGCAGGATTGTAACAGATTGCAGCATAAAGTTTTTCGCTCACGGCAGGTCTGACGCAGGCCTGCCGTGATTTGTTACCGGATTGCACGGATTCTTAAAAGTTTCATGCTGGTCTGTCTCCGCATCAGCAGTCTGCCGGACATGGGCAAAATATTCATAAAGCGGATGCAAGATTCCGCGGGAACTGGGTTTGGTTTGACGTGTCAAGAAAATGATGGTACAGTTGAACTCGGAAATCATGTCAAACAACTGATATTGCTATGAAAACCAACCTCAAACTTGCGGCGGTCACCGCAGTCCTTCCTCTTTTGGCCTTGTCCTGCGCCAAGGATGGCTATGATGGTTTATATGCCTATGAGTCAGTCGGAGAGAGTCACTCCGAGCCTGCCTCCGGCGACAAATTCGAAGGCATCGCAGAGAACCCGTTCGTCAAGACAACCGATGAAAGCACTTCGACATTCTCGATAGACGCCGACGGCGCTTCCTACGCCATAATGCGCAGGTATCTCAACGACGGATTGACGCCGAATCCTGAGTCAGTCAGGATTGAGGAGTTCCTGAACTACTTTACATTCGACTACCCAGACCCGACGGGTGACGAGACAGTCGCCATCAACGCCGAGACCGGAGCCTGCCCGTGGAACAAAGAGCATCGTCTCCTCCGTCTCGGACTCAAAGGGAAATCTCTGGCGGACAATGAATTGCCGGCAGCCAACTACGTATTCCTCATCGATGTCTCCGGCTCGATGTGCTCGACTGACAAACTACCTCTTCTCAAATCCTCGCTGACCACCCTTCTGGACTACCTCCAGGCGGACGACTATGTCTCAATAGTGACCTATTCTGGCACGGTCCAGAAGCTACTTGAAGCGACTAAGGTGCATGACAAGGCGAAGATCAAGGCAGCCATCGCAAAACTCGACGCAACCGGCTCGACCGCGGGCGGAAAAGCCATTGAAATGGCCTACGAAGAAGCCCTCGGGACCTACATCAAAGGCGGCAACAACCGTGTCATAATGGGGACCGACGGTGACTTCAATGTCGGAGTCACCAGCACTGACGCGCTTGTGGAGCTAGTCGAGGGATATGCGGAAAAGGGAGTCTACCTGACGGTGTGCGGATTCGGCAGCGGCAACCTCAACGACGCGATGATAAAGAAGATCTGCATCGCCGGCAACGGCACCTACCAGTACATCGACTCGGAGGAGGAAATGGCTAAGGTCTTCGTTCAGGAGGCCTCAAAGTTCGTCTCTGTCGCCAACGACACCAAAGTCCAGGTGAAATTCAATCCAAAAACCATTGACAGCTACCGTCTTATCGGCTACGAAAGGCGCGTGATGAAGAATTCGGATTTCGAGGATGACACCAAGGACGCCGGCGAGATCGGAGCGGGCCA
>CAZXVE010000071.1:0-6683 GCA_964644125.1 uncultured Muribaculaceae bacterium | reverse complement strand
CCTAACCTTGAATTTGGTTGAAAATACTGGTAATTTTTGAACGAAATCCTTAAGTTACAAGGAAATGGAAGTGAGCCGGGGTGCAGTCAAAACGGACGAATCAGATTTGCACCCGTAGAGCGTTAACGGGGCTTTTCGGGCAAATCTGCCGGCGGACTTAGACTATAGACGCCACCTTGGTATTCAGATTGGGTATAATTGCGGATAATCAGCTAAATCAGTACAAAATCTCTAACCCGCAAGGAATATGTAAAAAAAACAGGCCGCCCGGGTTGGGCGGTCTGTTCAGACCGGCATGTTCTCACTCCTTGCCGTCGTCCTCAATGGATTCTCTGACCGTACGCAGATAGGTGCGGCAAGTTTCTATCAGTTCCTTGGAACGCTTGACTAGCGCTCCGATGTCATCGAGACTCGTGGCCGGGTCCTCGACCTTTGCCGCAATCTTCTCCAATTCAGAGACGGCGGCCGTGTAATCGAATTTCTCTTCAGGCATATTCATAACATATTTTTCAGGTTACCAATCAATTACAGCCGGGAGCATTGTCTTTCATCCCGACAGAGACGACACTGCATTCGAGAGTACCGTCGGCGAACATGATCTTCACTCCGTCACCCGCCTTGCGGCCGGATGCCGAAGCTATCCGGACACCGTCGGCATCCAGAGTCAGAGCGAAACCTTTCTTCAGAATCGTCCTCGGGTCCGACGCGGCAATCTTCGTCTCCAGCACCAGAAGCCGCGAGAGGGCTTCTGAGATTCTCGACTCCGCCCGTCGCCCCACATTGCTTTCAAGCACGGCAAGCCTGGAAAGCGCATCGGAGACCCTCGACTCGGCGCGGCGGACCACAGATGATTCCAAAAGGTCAAGGCGCGACGACATCCTTGCGAGCCGGTTGGCAAAGGCCATCCTGAGCCGTGAATCAAAAGTCCCGAGCCTCTGGTCTTCAGCAATGTAACAATCGAGAAACAAATCTGCGAGAGCCGTAGGAGTCTTGACGGACGTGTTTGCCACCATGTCCGCCACATGGTGATCCTTGTCATGTCCTATCGCAGTAAAGACAGGAACCGGAAAACGGGCAATCGTCACAGCAAGATCATAGTCATCGAAGCATGCCAGATCCAGATCGGAGCCGCCGCCGCGCATGACAAGCACCGCATCGTAATGCACCGGAGAGGACAGAATCGCAGCAAAAGCCGACATAATGGAAGCCGGCGCATCCTCTCCCTGCATCAAAGCCTCGAACAGCTTTACATTGAACACGAAACCATATTCATTGTCCAACAGGTGGTGGCGGAAGTCACCGAAGCCGGCTGCTCCGGGAGCGGAAATGACGGCCAGTGAATATGGCAGAGCCGGGAGTTGCAGACGCTTCTGAAGGTCCAGCAGCCCTTCCCGGCCTAGTCTGTCGACAGTTTCCTTCCGGCGGCGCTCGTTCGCCCCCATTGTGAACTCAGGATCGATGTCATCGACATTCAAAGAGAACCCGTACAAGGGGTGATAGCTGACCTGCACGCTGGCAAGGATTTCCATTCCCGCCGCCAGAGGAGACCCGGCCACACTCCTGAACTTCCGATCGATGACGTTCCAGCGGAATGCCCAAATTGTAGCACGAGCCTTGGCGATGACTCCTCCCCCATCACTCTGGGAAAGTTCCAGGTAGCAATGTCCGTTCTGCTTGCAGCTCAAACTGCTGACTTCAGCCTTGACCCAAAGCCGCTGCGGAAACAAGCCTTCCACCACAGACTTCAAACGAGCCTGAAGGGTAAAGAGATCCAGATACTCCTTTTCCATAATGACGTCTTCCTTCTCCTATAATCTTACAAACAGAATCTCACAAAATTAACAAAAATCAACTATCTTTGTAAAAGAATTGCATAGGCAGAAAGAAAGATGAACATCAGTGAAGCAAAATTCGCAGGCAGCTGCACCAGAGCCAGCCAAAAGCCCTCCCGCAGACTGCCGGAGTTTGCGTTCATAGGACGCTCGAATGTCGGCAAGTCATCGCTTATCAACATGTTGTGCGGCAATGACAAACTTGCCAAGACCTCATCCACGCCCGGCAAGACAAAGCTCATCAATCATTTCATCATCAACGACAGCTGGTATCTCGTCGATCTGCCAGGGTACGGCTTCGCGAAGATTTCGAAAGAAGGACGCGAGGATCTGCGCAGGATGATCAACGACTACATAGAGAAATCCGAAGAAATGATCCTGCTGTTCGTGCTGGTCGATTCCCGCCATGACATCACAAAGATTGACAGAGAATTCATAGCCGGACTGGGAGAGAACGGGATACCGTTCGCCATCATATTCACGAAAGGGGACAAGCTCGGTCCGAATGCGCTCAAGGCGCAGATCGAGAAGGACAAGGCCATCCTTTCGGAAGACTGGGAAGAGCTGCCGGAGATGTTCGCCTCAAGTGCCGAGACGGGCGCTGGGAGGCAGGAAATTCTCGACTACATCGAAAAATACATAAATTTAGCATAGCGCAATGTACATCGAACACAGAATGGAATTGTTTGCTTGCAGAGCCTCGAAAGACTTTGCCTGCAAGGTTGTCGACGAGTTGAACAAAATCGGGGTTGACAGCGGCGAGAAATATCACCTCGGAGAGTCAGAGGTGACCCGCTTCAGCGACGGTGAGTTCGTACCTTCATTCACGGACAGCGTCAGAGGCGCAACCGTGTTCATCCTGCAGTCCACATTCCCTCCGACAGAGAATCTGATGGAGCTCCTTCTTACCATCGACGCGGCAAAGAGAGCTTCCGCCGACAAGGTCATCGCAGTGATGCCGTACTTCGGCTGGGCCAGACAGGACCGCAAGGACAAACCGCGCGTCTCAATCGGAGCCAAACTGGTGGCCAACCTTCTTACGGCCGCAGGAGTGGACAGGATCATGACCTGCGATCTCCATGCCGATCAGATTCAGGGATTTTTCGACATTCCTGTGGACCACATCTATGCCAGCAAAGTGTTCATCCCGTACCTCCGGTCACTCAACATCGAGAACCTCGCGATAGCCGCTCCTGACATGGGTGGAGCAAAGAGAGCCAACGCCTATGCCAAGGATCTCGCCTGTCCGGTCATCATCTGCCACAAGTCAAGGGAAAGAGCCAACGTGGTCGCTTCAATCACAGCCATCGGTGATGTCGAAGGCAAGAACATCGTGATTGTGGATGACCTCATCGACACGGCCGGCACACTTGTCAAGGCCGCAGAAGTGCTCATGGACAAGGGAGCTGCAAGTGTCAGAGCATGCGCGACCCACGCCGTTCTTTCAGGCCCCGCCTACGACAGGATCAACAACTCCTGCATCAAGGAAGTGTTCGTGACCGACACCATTCCTCTCAAGACCGGAGTGGACACCAGCAAGATCAAGGTCGTCTCAATGGCCGGGACCTTCGCCTCAATCATCCGCAAGGTCTACAATTACGAACCTATCAGCACAGAATTCATTTTTTAAGTCATGCTGTTGCAGACCCTCATAGCGGCTTTCATCATTCTTGCGATAGGAGTGTTCGGAATGTGCTTCAACATCATATTCCGGAAGAACGGCAAGTTCCCAGAAACAGAAATCAGCCGCAACGAGAACATGCGCAAGCTTGGAATCAAGTGCATGAGGGAACAGGACGAAGAAATCTTCTCTCCCAAGAAACCTCAGAAGAGTTCCTCCTGCACCGGCACCTACAGCGATGCCTGTACCGGATGCGGTTTCTATGAATATGAATTCGGGGGGAAAAAGCAGAAGAAACAAACTACCGGAACTGTTTGACGGTAAACATGTAATAGAATATTTATGAGTTTAGTAGCCATTGTGGGACGCCCGAATGTCGGCAAATCCACACTTTTCAACAGACTTGTCGGAATGCGTCAGGCCATCGTTGACGAGACCGCCGGCGTGACAAGAGACCGCCACTACGGCAAATGTGAATGGTGCGGCAAGGAGTTTTCCGTGGTTGACACCGGAGGTTGGACGACCAACTCGGACGATGTGTTCGAGGAAGCCATCCGCAGGCAGGTCGTGATTGCCATCGAAGAGGCTGACGCCGTGATATTCATGGTCGAAGCTGCCGCAGGCATAACTGACTACGATGCCGAAATCGCAGACCTTCTCCGCAGAAGCGGGAAGCCTGTCGTGCTTTGTGTCAACAAGGTTGACTCCGGCGAGAAGATGTTCGACGCCTACCAGTTCTATTCACTGGGACTTGGAGAAATCTGGGCAACCTCCGCCGCCAACGGAAGCGGAACCGGTGACCTTCTGGACGAAGTTCTGCGCATACTCCCCGAGGAGAAGCCCCAGGAGGACAATGACCGTCCGGACCTTCCGCACATCACGATTGTAGGAAAGCCGAATGTCGGCAAGTCATCCCTGACCAACGCCCTTCTCGGAGAGGAACGAAACATCGTGACGCCCGTTGCCGGAACCACAAGGGATTCCATCTCAACCCTTTACAACAAGTTCGGCCACGAATTCATGCTCGTGGACACTGCCGGCATGCGCAGAAAGTCCAAGGTCAATGAAGATCTGGAGTTCTACTCGGTGATGCGCTCGATCCGTTCGATTGAACGTTCCGATGTCTGCATACTCATGATTGATGCGACCTGCGGAATGGAAGCACAGGACATGAGCATATTCAACCTCATCATCCGCAACCGCAAGGCCTGCGTGCTTGTGGTCAACAAATGGGATCTCTTCATCAAGGACAGCAACACCTTGAAAGAATATGAAACCGCTCTGCGCCGCAGACTGGCTCCTTTTGACGACGTGCCCATCATATTCACGTCTGTCACAAAAAAACAAAGGATCATGGATGTGCTGGACGCAGCCGAGCATGTCTATGAGAATTACTCGAGAAAGCTTTCCACCGCAAGGCTCAATGAAGCCCTGCTGCCGGAAATCGAGAACTACCCGCCTCCGGCATGGAAAGGCAAATACGTCAAGATCAAGTACATTACGCAGTTGCCAACCAGATTCCCGGCATTCGCTTTCTTCTGCAATCTGCCACAATACGTCAAAGAACCATACAAACGTTTTCTGGAAAACAAGCTGAGAGAACACTTCGATCTTAATGGATGTCCGGTGCAGATTTTCATGAGAGCGAAATAAAATGACGCCCGTATGCTGCTTGAGATTCTGAAAGCATTCATTATAGGAGTATGCGCCTCGGCTCCTCTTGGGCCGGTGGCCATTCTCGTGCTTCAGAAAACTCTTTGCTACGGTCACAAGGCCGGGTTCACCACAGGTTTGGGAGCTTCGCTCATCGACACTACCTACGCCATCATCTCGATTTTCGCATGGGCGTTCGCACAGAACTTCATCAACACCTATGAACCCGTGATATTCCTGATTGGTGGTCCCGTTATCGCCCTTTTGGGCTACTCGATGGCATTCAAGGACCCGTTCAGAAAAATGGAGCCCGGAGACGCAACCAACCGTGGGGTCACGGTAACAGATTTCCTTCAGGCTGTTGCCACCACCGCCTCCAATCCCGGAGCGATGCTGGTGATGTTCGCCTTGTTCGCTTTCTTCCAGGTTGATGTCTCGGACAGAAGTTTCAGAATCTATCCGATAATTCTTGCCGTGGCAGGAGGGACAATCACATACTGGTTCTTTTTTTCATGGTTTTTCAGCAACTGGAGAAAAGCGTTCGACATGAAGAAAATAGTGTGGATGAACAGGATAGCAGGAATCATCATCATAATAGTCGGAGTCGCCCTTATCGGAGAAGGTGCTTTCGATCTGATCTTCTCCGATAATAGATAAAATAATCCGGCAGCATGGACTGCCTGGTTGAGTGATAAAGGACATGAAAGAAACAACAGAAAAGAAAGGTTTATTCGGGAACTGGATAGTGAAGAACATTATCCTGGCCGTTCTGTTCTTCACGGTTTTGGTTGTATTGAGCACCATTCTGCTTAACACCATAACGAATCACAACAAGACAATAGAGGTCCCGGATTTCACAAGCTACAGCGTTAGCGAAGCCAGACATGAAGCTTCCAGGATGAATCTCAAAGTGGAGGTGATCGATTCCATCTTTGTCAGGAAGATGGAAAAGGGAGCCGTTTACAGCCAGAATCCGAAACCGGGTGCAAGAGTCAAGAAAGGCAGAAGAATCCTCCTGACAATCAATGCTGTGAACGCCAAGAAAGTAAGCATGCCGAACCTTGTAGGCTACTCGATGCGTCAGGCCAAGGCAGAATTGAATTCAAGGGGGCTCTCCCTGGGAAAGTTAATATATGTCAACGACATCGCGACCAACAATGTGCTCAGGCAGATTTACGGGAACCGCGAAATCAGGCCGGGAAGGAAGATCGAGACAGGCTCAGAAATCAATCTTGAAGTCGGACTCAATCCTGAAGACAACCTTACCTACATTCCCGATGTAAAGGGATTGAAATACCTGAGAGCCGTTGACGCGATTCACGACAACTCACTGAACATCAACCGAGTGGTTTTCGACAAGACTGTCAGAAACTATAGTGATTCACTTAACGCCACAGTAAAGAGGCAGACCCCGGAAGTGACAGGCAACCCTATACTCATGGGTTCCGACGTAACCTTGTATCTTGGACTGGAAAACGGACAAAACGAATAAGCAAGTGGACGAAGGGAAAATCTACAGCAACGCCGAAGACTGCATCGAGGACGAGGAGCAGGGAATGTTCGAGCATTTCCGGCTC
>CAZXVE010000070.1:0-6705 GCA_964644125.1 uncultured Muribaculaceae bacterium | reverse complement strand
TTTCCTTCCAGAACCAGCCCGGACGGATGGAGACATCGGTCTCCGAAGGGATCCAACAGGCTCCATGCACGTTGCCGGCGTTCAGGGTGTCACGGTCAGGTGAACCGGCTCCCGGAGTGTAACCATAGGTATCAATCCTGCTCCAGTTTGTCCTGCCTGCACAGCCTCTTTCGTTGCCCACCCAGCGGCAGTCAGGCCCTACATCGCTGAAGATTACGGCGTTCTCCTGAAGCCTTCTGACGGAGCCGTTGAACAGAGACCAGTCATATTCCTGCTTCTTGCCGTTCGGCCCTTCACCGTTGGCCCCGTCAAACCATTGTTCGAAGACAGGACCGTAGTTGCCGAGAGCGCTCTCCAATGTCTTGACGAACACTGAGTTGTACTCGGAAGTACCGTAGTGCGGGTCATTCCTGTCCCAAGGCGAGATGTACACTCCCATCTTGATTCCGTCCCTGGCGCAAGCCTCGGACAATTCTTTCAGCACGTCGCCTTCTCCGTCTTTCCACGGACTCTGGGCGACAGTGTGGCCGCTGACCGGATTAGGCCAGAGGCAGAACCCGTCGTGGTGCTTGGCCGTGAGGATGATGCCTTTGAAACCGGCGGCCTTGGCGATGGAAGTCCACTGGCCGCAGTCAAGGCCGGTCGGATTGAAGAGGTCTTCGGCCTCGGTGCCGAGTCCCCATTCCCTTCCCGTGAAGGTGTTCGGCCCGAAATGAGCGAACATATTCATTTCCATCTTCTGCCACTCGAGTTGGCGTGGCGTCGGGACGGGTCCGTAAGGTGCGGGCGGCTGCGATGTCCCGTTCCCGCAAGACATTGCCAAGATTGCGGCCATTGCCGTGATGATGAGGGTCAATCGGTTCATATTCAGCGATTTTATGTGGATTACAGGAAGATCAGCGAAGAAGTGCTTTCCGGATTGAATATCTTTGCCGCTGCGGCCCTTATGTCTTCTGCCGTGACCGCTTCAATCGCTTCGCGGTTCTGGTTGTCAGTGAATATCGTTCCGAACGACATGAGGCTTTTACCCATCGAGAGACATTGTGACTCACCGTTGTCGGAACTTATGGCAAGCTGCCCGAGAATCTGCTTTTTTGCGGCCTTCAGTTTTGGGGCTGAATATTCTTCCTCCTGCATTTTCCGGATTACTTTCCGGATAGCGTCAAGGCATTTGTCCAGATTGCATCTCTCGCAGCCGAGACTTATTGTCATGATGCCGGATTCGGTGTACTGCGAATAGGCGGTCTCGACTCCGTACACCCATCCGTTCTTTTCTCTTAAAAGGCTGTTCAACAGTGAGTTCGACGCTGGGCCGCCAAGGATGTTGCTCATCAGAATCGCTGAGAATCGCTCATCTGCGCCGCTGAGCGAAGGAGCGAAATTACCGATGACGGCATTGACTTCATGGTTTCTTTTTTCCACCTGACGGTTGAACGCAGGCTTGGGCGGAATCGGGGTGATGACCCTCGCTTCTCCTGTCACCGGTCCTTTGATGAACACTTTGTCCACCAGTTTCAGCACATTCTCCTCCAGTTTCTTCTCATCTATGTCGGCAACTATCGCCAAGGCCATGTTCTCCGGCACGAAATGCATTTCGGTGAATTTCTTCAGCTCTTTGCCGGTAATCTTCTTCACGCTTGCCGCCGTGCCGAGAATCGAGCGACCGAGAGGATGCCCGGCGAAGAGCTCTTCTTCGAACTTGTCATAGACATCGTCTGCCGGAGAGTCTTTGTAGGAGTTTATTTCGTCGATGACAACACCCTTTTCGATTGCGATTTCATCCTCCGGAAATGTCGGGCATGTCGCAAGATCCAGAAGCAGTGAAACGGCTTTGCCGAGATCTTCTTTCAGTACGGTTGAGTGGATGACAATCTCTTCTTTGGTGGTGTAGGCGTTCAGTTCGCCTCCAAGCCTGTCGAGATAGCTGCTGATCACTTTTGCGCTTTTGTGTTTTGTGCCTTTGAACAAGGTGTGCTCCGTGAAGTGAGCGATTCCGCTATGGAAAGCGCCTTCGTCCCTTGTTCCGCACTTGATCGTCAATGAGCAGTACCCGACTGCCTTCCCGCTTCTCTTGACTGCATACTTCAATCCGCAGCCAGCCGTTCCTGCGATCATTATTTCCTTATGAGTTTAATGGCCTTCAGGTCACCGTCAAGGAATCCCTTGCCGCTTTTGGCGGAAATCTTGTGTTTCTTGAAATAGTAAAGTTCGTGGTTGTCAGCCCCGATGAGCATCTTGTAGCAGACGGATCCGTTTACCGGCTCGGACGGAGCCACAACATAGCTTACAACTGCGTTGACGGTGCCTTCCGTGAAAATCTCATCCACCTCGTCCTCATCTTCGTTGAAGATCACGTCCTCATCCATGGAACGCTTTGTCTGTTCCTCCACCTGTGGGGCAAGATCTTCTGACCAGAAGAAAATCCTTTTGATTTTCAGTTTCTTGGTGTCTTTGGCTCCAAGGCTGGCATAGGCTTTCATCTCCGTGTCGGTGAGTTCGGACGTGTGGTCCTGAATGATTCTGAGGAAAGCCGGAAGCATCACGAACTCGCGTCCGGTAGGATCCTCTGACGGTCTGAGCGGGAAGGAAACGACCTCAAACATGTCGCTGATGGATTTGTCCGCACCTTCTCCGCCCTTTACAAGCGTCAGCATGTCTATCCCGGGCTCCGATTCTCTGCGGAACTGACCTTTGACGACCATCAGGAAATAGAATGAGGAGTTTGACTTGAGACTTTCAAATTCTTCGTTGGTGCAGAATTCATAAGGGGTTACGGTCCAGGTCGAGGTGACGCTCTCCTTAAGGGCTTCATCAAGGAATTCGTCTCCCGTCAGGACAATCTTGGTCGTCTTTGATGTGAAGTCCTTCAGTTTTTCTCTTCTTGTAGTTATCTGTGCCTGACCGAACATGTCGGTGGTCAGGAGAAGCCCGGCAATGGTCCAGGCAATTACTTGAAAGAATCGTTTCATGTCTTGTGTTTTATTTAAAAAACTCCATACTTAATGCCTTCAGACACAAATGTACGAAATATTGCGTAAATTTGCCTTACAAACTTGGCGCGGACAACCACTCTCCGAAAGTTTGTGCTTTATGTCAGAGTACATTGTATCAGCGAGAAAGTACCGTCCTGACTCTTTCGAGACTCTTATCGGACAGGACAACATTGCTCAAACCCTGAAGAATTCCATCCTCAGAGGCAAGCTGGCGCATGCCTACCTGTTCTGCGGACCGCGCGGAGTGGGCAAGACGACCACGGCCAGGATATTTGCAAAAGCCATCAACTGCTCCAATCCTTCGGAGGACATGGAACCTTGCGGTGAATGCGAATCTTGCCGTTCTTTCCAAGAGGGAAGGTCCTACTGCATTCATGAACTGGACGCCGCTTCCAACAACGGAGTTGACGACATCAAAAACCTGATGGATCAGGTTCAGATTCCGCCTCAGGTCGGGAAATACAGCGTGTACATCATCGATGAGGTCCACATGCTGTCCACCGCTGCTTTCAATGCGTTCCTCAAGACGCTGGAAGAGCCGCCGGCACACGCCATATTCATTCTTGCCACCACTGAAAAGCACAAGATTCTGCCGACTATCCTGTCGCGCTGCCAGACTTATGATTTCAACAGGATTTCCGTTCCGGACATCGTGTCCAACCTGCGGATGATTGCGGGAAAGGAAGGCGTGAGCATTGATGACGAATCCCTGCATGTGATAGCCAGGAAGGCTGACGGTGCCATGCGTGATGCACTCACTATCTTTGACCAGACTGTTGCTTTCTGCGGTACTGACGTGAAGTACGCGGATGTGCTGAAGAATCTCAATGTTCTCGACTATGACTACAGTTTCAGTCTTGTGGACGCTTTCCTGCAGGGCGACTACGGGACCGCTCTCCTGAAGTTCGACGAAATCCTTTCCAAAGGTTTCAACGCGCTGCATTTCTGCGCTGCGCTCAGTTCGCATTTCAGGGATCTTATGGTGACGAAGAACGGCGGACTTGAGGCCTTGCTGGAACTTCCTGATTCGTTGAAGAGAAGGTATGAAGAGCAGGCTTCCCGTTGCTCGCTCAAGTTTCTGTACGATGCGCTTTCGGTCACCACGTCCTGCGAGGCCGGCTACAAACAGGCGGTTAATCCGCGGCTGCACATCGAGTTCGCTCTGATGAAGCTTTGCTTCCTTATGAAAGCACCTACGGCCGGGGTTGCCGGGGCCGTCACATCGGAGACGAGCATGAATATTCAGCCACGGCCTATTCCGTCCGTAGCTGCAACTGCCGCTGCAGCACCTTCATCCATGAATATACATTCGCAGCCTCAGCCGGTCGCTTCCGTTACGGAGGACCAGGTTTCTCCCGTGCCTGCCGTTCCGGATACTCAGCCTGCCCCTGAGGTCAAGCCTGCCGTTCCGGATATTCAGCAGCCAGCGGCATCGGTCTCTGAAACGCCATCGCCGAGAGCGAGAAGAAAACCTGTCAAGACTGGCGCTTCCTTGTCTCTGAGTTCAATCATCGAGAATGAGGAAAACAGAAAAGTGGTCAAGGAAACTGTCCGGATGGACGATGCAATGCCGGAGGATGACATCGTGCTGGAGGCGTGGAAGGCCATCCCTGATGAGTATGCCTCAAGTCCGAGGCTTGCGAACACACTGAAGAATGCAGAAGTCGGCATAGAGACCAAGGAAGGATTCAAAGTGCTGACATTCAAGGTCAGCAATGCTTCTCAGGAAAAATGGATAAGGGACAACCGTCTCATGGTTCTTGAAGGAGACTTGTGCAAGAAGGCAGGATCCTCCAGAATCCGTCTTGAAGTTGGAGTCATCCCGGCTGATGAGAATGAAAGGCGGCCTTACACCGACCAGGAGAAAGCTACGGTCCTGATGGGACAGAACGGTGAGGTCCAGAATCTTGTCAAGGACTTCGGACTGGAAACCAGGTAATGATAATAATTAGACAGTAGGATTGAGATGAAACTGCATTGCGAGAACCTTGTTAAAAAATATGGCATCAGAACTGTTGTCAAAGGCGTTTCCATGGAAATCAACCAAGGAGAGATTGTCGGATTCCTCGGCCCTAACGGAGCCGGAAAGACCACGAGCTTCTACATGATAACAGGTCAGATTGTACCTAATGGAGGAAGGGTCTTCCTTGACGATGAAGACATCACCGAACTGCCGATGTACAAGAGGGCGCAGAAGGGCATCGGCTACCTGCCGCAGGAAGCCTCTGTTTTCCGTAAGATGTCCGTTGAGGACAACATAATGTCCGTGATGGAGATGTCGGACATGTCCAAGTCCGAGCGTCAGGAAAGACTTGAGGACCTAATCAACGAGTTCAATCTTTCCAAGGTGCGCAAGAGCCTCGGTATCCAGCTTTCCGGTGGCGAACGCCGCCGTTGCGAGATAGCGCGCGCCCTGGCCATCGACCCGAAGTTCATCCTTCTGGACGAACCTTTCGCCGGAGTCGATCCTATCGCCGTCGAGGACATCCAGTTCATCATCGCCAAGCTCAAGTACAAGGACATCGGTGTCATCATCACCGACCACAATGTGGGTGAGACCCTTGCAATCACCGACCGTGCCTACCTGCTTTACGAGGGAACGATCCTCCAGCAGGGTACGCCGGAATCCCTTGCCGCTGACGAAGATGTCCGCACGAAATACCTCGGTTCGGGCTTCGTCCTGAAGAAATCCGTTTCCGTGGAACGTGCCAAGGCCGAACATGCCGCCCTTGAGGCCGCACGGGCCGTCAAGGCCGCGGGCAAGACTGAAGATACGGAAATCCCTGACGGAATTTAGCGGAAATTATGTGATTCTTCAGCGCAGAAACCATTTCCAGGCTGGTACAACGTTGATGATACCACGTTCATCGGTTATGGCCTCTTCCTGGTCGTATGTGACTATGGTCATTTCCGTACATCCGGTTTCTTTCGACGCGTTGACAATCCCTTCGATTTCTCTCCCGCGTGTCTCTTCGTTCAGATCCCAGCAGACCTGGACGAGCGAGGTCACCTCATCCCGTTCCTGGACAATGAAGTCACACTCGGTCTTGCGGCTTCTTTTGCTGTCATTCATATGATAGCAGATTTTTCCATCGTCTGAAAGATCGCGGTTAAGATGAAGGAACACGGCGTTCTCAAGGAGCTTGCCGTTGTCTTCACTTGTCGGCTTGAGCAGATTCTGCCTTAGGCCGCCATCTATGCAGTAATATTTCGGAAGAGAATTGTTTTCCTTCGCAAGCGACTTGTCAAATTTCTGCACCTTGAAAAGCAGGAATATGCTGCAGGCCTTGTCGGCTATGTCGTAGAGGTCATCCTTGGACACTTTCAGTCCCTGGGACTTTATGTCATTGTAGATCGCGTTTATCGACGCGGGCTTGGATATTCCCGCCATCAGGCGTTTCAGCACATATTTGATCCTTTCCGGATTGGTCAGTTTGTAGCGCTCCATCAGGTCCTGGAATATCATAGTGTTGAAATACCCTTGCAGTATCTTTGTCTTTATGGAGCGGTCTTTCTGGAGAGTGACTTCAGGGTAACCGCCTTCGGAGTTGTATGACTTGAACGCGCTCACCAGCCTTGCCGCGTCTTCTTCAAGGAAAGAGTTGGTCTTCACCCCGGTGAAACGGCAATATTCCCTGAATGACAGAGGATACTCCTTGTACTCAAGCGGCCATCCGCGGAGTTCGGTCGCGATTTCGGATGAGAGCATCTC